>JAVBNC010000134.1:0-12101 GCA_031551765.1 Desulfovibrionaceae bacterium | reverse complement strand
CCCAGGTGGGTCTCTTTTCAATGCCGATGATGGGTCATTTTTAGGTGCTGATTGACAGTCTGAAACTATGGAGAGCCGATGAAGAAAATTTCACCAAAACAACAACTAGGGCAATAATCCCCTTCATTGACAATGCCTTTTTAAATAACACCCCATATGTAAGGAGTTATTTCGCTCTCATCCTATAAACTGACGATCAAGGTTGGGCATTTTCAGCAGACATAATGGCCCATCGAATAGCATCTTCAAGCTTTGCTTCGTCAGAAAAAAGAGGAATTTTGTCGGGAAGCCAATAAATGCCAACTCCACCTTTTGGGGCCTCGGGGCGCGGGAAAAAACGGATGGACTGAGCGTCTCAGCCCAACCCCCGCGCCCATCCCGCCCGTCCACCCCGTCCCAATCCCCGCGACTTCCGGACACCCGGCCCCATTCTTTGACCCCTACCCCCCTTGCGAGGATAGTCTTTACCTGAAGGGGAGGCAGCGTGCACATATCCGACCGCCATCGACTCACTACGCAGTTTATGCGCCATGAAGGGCCCGTCCGTGACGCGGACGGCCTGCACGTTCCCTATCGTTGCCCGTCGGCAAGCTGACCGCCAGCTACGGCCACAGCCTGGACGATTGTCCCGTGCCCGGCCTGGACGCGGGGTCCCGCCTTACGAAAGATCAGGCCCGGCGGCTTCTGGAAACCGACATTCTGGACGCCCGGAACCGCCTGGAACGCTGTCTCCCCAAGTCGGCACGCCTCACTTTCCCCCGCTGCGCCGTGCTGCTGAACATGGCTTTCAATCTGGGCATCGGCGGCCTTCCGGGGTTCAAAAAAACCTGGAACCGACCCGGACGGGCGACTACGCCGCCGCCAAGGAAATGCTGCGCTCCAAGTGGGCGGGGCAGGTGTGCGCGCGGGCCGGGGAGTTGGCCCGGCAACTGGAAAGCGGGGAGTGGGGGTAGGGGAGCCGCGTCCCGCGCCCGTTCCGCTTTAGGTTTCCTTCACCAACTTACGCCACGCAGGAGAGATACAATGTCTTTAGTACAACAACATGCTCTTAATCACTCAAGCCTCACTTTAACCTGCGAATATGACGCAAACGGCTTACTCGCCGCCAAAACCGAGACGCAGGGCCAGAGCGCCATCCGCTTCGAGTACGAATTCGACGCCGACGGCCGCCTGGAAGCGGCGTTCCGCGACGGCGCGGAATTCGAGCGCTACTACTACAACCGCGAAGGCCAACGCATCTTTTACGCCTGCGCCTACCGCACCATGAGCGAAATCCAGACAGCCGGGGACCTGAAGTACGACGGCGCGGGCCGCCTCACCGTCGCCGGACGCACCGCCTACGCCTACGACGAGCGGGGCGCGCTGCGCGAGCGCAGCAACTCCCAGGGCGTCACGCGCTTCTTCTACAACGGCGACACGGCCCTGGATTCGGTCATCCTGCCGTCCGGCGACGAAATCCGCTACGAATACGCCCCGGACAGCCCCATCAACCTGGTGCGCCGCTTCAAAAATGGCGTGCTGACCGGCGAGTACGAGTGGGAGTCGCCCGTCAGGCTCGGCAAGTTCGTGAACTGGGAAGACAACCTGGTCTGCGAATTCTTCTACGCTGACGAGGACGAAGGCGGCGCGCTCGCGAAAATCCGCCTCAGCCGTCCGGAAGTCGCCGCCGTGCCCCTGCGCGACCTGCCGCCGGAACGCCTGTCCGCCCGTCTCGCGGTGGGCGTGCTGGTAAGCGGCTTCCGGCCGCAGGAATACCTCTGCGGCTGCGACCAGGTGGGCACCCCAAAGGTCTTGACGGGCGTCTACGGAAAACCGATAAAAGTCTGCGACTACAGCAGCTTCGGCGTGCCGGTCAGCGACAGTTTCCCGCAGCTTTTTGTGCCTGTGGGTTTCGCGGGCGGGCTGCTGGATAGAGACACGGGCCTGGTGCGCTTCGGCTGGCGGGACTACGACCCGGAAGTGGGCCGCTTCACCGCGCCGGACCCCGCGAAAGACCTGCGCGGCGACGGGGACCTCTACGACTACTGCGTGGACGACCCGGTGAGCCATGTGGACCCCATGGGGCTGAAGTTCAGCCACGCCGCCGCCGTTGCGGGCGGGGAGTCGCACAGGGGGATTTCGCACCCGTTCGGCGCGCCGCATGGGACGAGCATGGGGAACGCGGGGGGCGGAAAGAACATTTCCGGCGCTTCCGGCAAGAATATCTCCGGTGCTTCCGGAAAAAGCATATCCGGCGGCGGGAGGAAAATTTCGCAAAGCGCGGGCGCGATCCGGGAGTCGTTCGGCGGGGGTACGCTGGTTGCGGCGGCGGGGCAGGCTTGGTCTGGCACAAGGGAAAGTGAGTGGGGTCAGGAAGCCAGAAAATTTGAGGAGAAGTCTCGTGAACCGGGGATGCTTGCGAAGCAAAATATGTTTGCAACCCCTTTTATGGGCAATGTAGAAGCGCAATTGCGTTTGCATGACCAGGCGAGTAATCCAGAGAAATGGAATAAATACGATGCACAACATCTAGCTGGGGTAATAGCAAGGCTGGAAAAACTTCTTAAGTATTCTTCCGACCCTTATGAAAGAAGACGCCTCGAAAATATAAAACAGTGGTACAACTCAGTAAATGAACGCTACGGCGGGAGATGACCCCATGCTGCACATTCGTTCAAAAATGCCCGCTTTAACGAGTTTACTCGCCCTGCTCCTCCTGCTCCCCGGCTGCGCAACCCACACCGCGCCGCCCGCCCCGCCCGTCTCGCCTTTCGCGGCCACGGGCCTTACCACCCACCCGTACGAAACGGCGGAAGAACTTCTGGCCCGCGCGCACAAAATGGATGGCGAGGCCGCGACACTTGTTTCCGCCGGGTACAGCCTGGGCGTGGGCGGCTTTCCCAAGGACCGGGGTTTGGGGCTTTCCTGGATGTTTCAGGTGCGCGGAAATTACAGCTTTCTGTCCGCGTTAAACGATGCCGATTACCCCGCCCAAAGGCTATTGGGGAGCGATTTGGCGGAGTGCGAAGCCAGCCGGAACAGCGATCTTGCCGCCCGGTTCCGGCAGGCGGGCCTGTTTGACATAGACCAGTGTTGTCGGGAACTGGAAGCCGCCGCAAACAAAACGCCCGACTGGACCAAGTCCTATCAGGAACGCCGCAAGTCGCTCGAACGTGAAGAGGCAGACCTGTCATCCGTCTGGCAAGAGTTACGGCACATGCGCGCAGGGCAGGTGAGCACCGCAAGTGAACACAGCTGGAATATGGTTGATAACCTTTCCCTCATCCCGAGCACCATGTTGCCCTATGCCGGGATGGAACCCGGGCCGGACGGGGAAACCCGGGTCTGGAGCGAGGAACGGCACTTGGAATTCATGCTGCACCGTCCCCGCACAAACCTGGACCTGATCAAAGCGCTTCGGGATATGTTAAACGAGCGCCTGGCCTGGGACCACAGCCCGCCCCTGGAGTTTATCCGCCGCGCCCACGGCGGCGACCCGGTGGCCGTGCGGGCCATGGCCGCCAACTACGCCAGGGGCGGCATGGGTTTTCCCTGGGACCCGGCGTTGGCGTTCTTTTGGATGAACCGTGGGGTGCGCCTGCGCGACCCGGTAAGCATGGTGCAAATGGCTGTTTCGCAGTACCCGAATTATGTCCTGATCTGGATTCTGACTTCCGAGGTTTTGAAGCAGCAAAACTCCCCCGTGCACGGCCTGGCCCTGCGCCTGAAACAGTGGGCCGAGGCCAACGGCTTTGACCCCTCCCGCCCGGATCTGGAGGAGTACCGCGCCCATGTGCTGGACGGCGCGCCTTTCTTCACGCCGGAGCCGAGGCCGGACGAGAAGAAACCCTGACCCGCACCCTGTAACCCCCCATAAAACCGCCACACCCAAAACGGCCCCCCGCCGGTGTGCGAGGGGCCGTCCTATTTTGTCCAGCCCGCCGGGCGCGCCGCAAAGCCATAACCTATATGTGGCGCGCGGGCTTCTGGAATCATTAAAACCAAATCCGGGGGAGCGGAAACGTTTTTAGCATACTCTCTGTCAGCGGGAATATTGTATGAAAATGAGAGATCCGACTGACTCCAGCCTTTGTCGGTAAAAGCCTTGCGGATACGCCTGATAGAGGACGAACCCATCGGGAAAGTACTCGGAAAAAGCGACTGCGCATACTATCTACACAGTATACCTCATTATTTTCCAATCATAGAAGAAAAATAGCGGCCACAATCACAGCACACAAAGATTTCTGCTTCAATTCTCTTCTCTCCGAGGTGCGCGAGGTCGCGCAACTCCCGCGCCAAGCCTCTCCGAAGACTCCGGGCTTGTCACGAGAGTAAACCCCTCCACTACGCGAATAGCGCTGAAACGCCGTGCTGACGCACAAATCCCATCGGTATGGAAGACCATCCGGCGACGAAGTTCCGCCCGCCAGGGGAGGGGGCAGCATTTGAGAGCAAATGCCCCCTCCCCCGCCGGGGGAACATCAGGGTTAAAACGCTGGAGAGAAGCCATGCAAGCCCAAGCCATCCAAGTCATAGCCACCGAGAACTTTTTTGACGCCATGGCATTCGCCGCGTTCATCGAATCCGAGGGCATAAAGGACATGGAAGAGGCCACGGAGCGCTTTCAGGACGCATACGCAGGAACGTGGGATAGCTTAGAGGAATGGGCCGAGAATTTTATGGAAGACGCCGGGTTACTTGAAAGTATCCCGCAAAACCTGCGCTATTACTTCGATTTCCAGGCATACGGCCGGGATTGCGAACTGAGCGGAGCGGTGTGGACCATTTACACTGGCGGACAAATCGCGGTGTTCTGGAATCATTAAAACGTCTGAAGGTGGTAGTGGTACGAATGGGTGGTACAAATTCCGCCCATTCGTCCATCGGAAAGAACTTCGATTTGTACCAATTTCGTACCACTAAGGCCCATTTAATGCGAAAAAACAAAGAAAAAGGCTCGCGATTTCTCGCAAGCCCTTGATATTCCTGGTGGGTCGTGAAGGATTCGAACCTTCGACTCTCTCCTTAAAAGGGAGATACTCTACCAACTGAGTTAACGACCCGAACGGAAGAGTTGGACTAGCCTAAAACCGGCCAGGGGTCAACCCCGCGGGCCGTATTTTATTTCGGCTCGATAACTTCCACCCCGCCCATGTACGGCACAAGGGCTTTGGGCAGCACGACGGAGCCGTCCTTTTGCTGGCCGTTTTCCACAATGGCCACCAAGGTGCGGCCCACGGCCAGGCCGGAACCGTTCAGCGTGTGCACGAACTCCGGCTTGCCCCCGCCGCTGGGGCGGAACCGCAAATTGGCGCGGCGGGCCTGGAAATCCCCGCAGTTGGAGCAGGAGGAGATTTCCCGGTACTTGTTCTGGCCGGGCAGCCACACTTCCAAATCGTGCGTCTTGCAGGAAGCGAAGCCCATGTCCCCGGTGCACAGCGTCAGCACGCGGTAGGGCAGCTCCAGCCGTTCCAAGAGGCCGCAGGCGTGGCCGGTCATGATTTCCAGCTGCTTGTAGGACTCGTCCGGCAGCGAGAGCCGCACCATCTCCACCTTGGTGAACTGGTGCTGGCGGATCAGCCCGCGCGTGTCCTTGCCGTAGGAGCCCGCTTCCGAGCGGAAACAGGGCGTCTGGGCCGTGAAGGCCAGCGGCAGGTCCGCCTCGTTCAGAATTTCGTCCGCGTGCAGGTTGGTCAGCGGCACTTCCGCCGTGGGGATCAGGAAGTATTCCCAGCCCTGGATTTTGAACAGGTCTTCCTCGAACTTGGGCAGGTTCCCGGTGCCGGTCATGGTTTTGCGGTTGACCATCAGCGGCGGCAGAATTTCCGTGTACCCGTTCTCAAGAGTCTGGATATCCAGGAAAAAGTTGACGATGGCCCGCTCCAGCCGCGCGGCCCAGCCCCAGAGGACGGTAAAGCGGCTGCCCGCCAGTTTCCCGCCGCGCTCGAAATCCAGGCCCCCCAGCGTTTCGGCTATTTCCCAGTGTTCCTTGGGCTGGCAGTCGAAAGAGCGCGGCGCGCCCCAGCGCTTTTCCTCGCGGTTGGCGTTCTCGTCCGGGCCCACGGGCACGCTTTCGTGCGGCATGTTGGGCACCAGCAGCATCCAGTCGGAAAGCCGCGTTTTGACGGCTTCCGTCTCTTCGTCCAGCTGCCGGATGCGCTCGCCCAGGTCGCCCACGGAAGCGATAATGCTTTCCGCGTCGCGGCCTTCGCGCTTGGCCTTGGCCACTTCCGCGGAAGCTTTGTTGCGCTCGCTTTTCAGCGCTTCCACCTCGTTCAAAAGGGCGCGGCGGCGCTCGTCCAGGGAGCGGAACTCGTTGATATCGATCGCGGAACCCCGGTCCGCAAGGCTTTTAGCCACGCGTTCCGGTTCTTTCTGCAGCAGCTTCAGGTCAAGCATGGGCGTCTCTCCGTAAGTAAATTGGATCAAACAGGATAGCCGCTTGGGGCGGCGGCGTCAACGAGGGGGGACGGGGACGCCGCGCCCGTCACCCCGCGCTTGCGATAATCTTCCGCAAACGCTCCGGCGCAACGGAGCTCAAGGGGATGACAGGCTCCGGCTCCGGGCCGTAGGGCGCGATCCGCTTTTCAAACCAGCCCACGTCGTGCCACTGGCCGTCCTTGTAGCCCGCGTTGCGGTAAACGCCCAGGAGGCGGAAACCCAGGGATGTGTGCAGGCCCTCGCTTTTGGCGTTGGGCAGGGTCACGCAGCCGTAGACCGTTTTGACGCGCTGCAGGGCCAGCATGTCCATCAGGATGCGGTACAGCTTTTTGCCCAGACCCCTGGAGGTGACGGCCGGGTCCAGGTACACGGAAAGCTCCGCGTTCCACTGGTAGGCTTCGCGCTCCATGTGCCTGTGCGCGTAGGCGTAGCCGGTGATTTCGCCGTCCGTTTCGTGGACCAGGTAGGGGTAGAAGGACGAGATGCCCGCGATTCTGGCCGCAAACTCGCGTTCCGAGGGCAGGGCGTACTCGAAGGTGACGGGCGTCGTTATGTATCGCGCGTAAATGCGCAGCAGGGCCGCGCTGTCTTGCGGGGTGGCGAAGCGGATGGTCATGGGGCGCCTCCGTGGGTTGCCTCCCCGATAATGCTCTTCCCCTACCCCCCCTGTCAAAGTTCTTTGGAAGGGGAGAGGGGGTCCGGGGACATGCTACCTGGCCGCCGCCCACAAGAGCGCCAGCCCGGCCAGCAGCAGCATGGCGTCCAGCAGCAGCTGCTGGGTTTCGGGGCGCATGAGCAGCAGAAAGCGCTTGCTGACAAAGGTGCCGGTCATGATGGACGCGCCCACGACAAGGCCGTGCAGGGCCAGTTCCGGGGGCAGGGCGCCCAGCTTGCGGAAGGTGGCGGCCTTGGCGGCGAAAATGATGAGCGAGGCGGCGGCTTCCGTGGAAATGAACGCGCCCTTGACCAGGCCGTAGGCGGAAAAGGCGGCCACGCTGAGGGGGCCGCTGCCCGTGACCAGGCCGGAAAGGTAGCCCACGATAAGGCCCGCGACGGCCAGCTGCTTGAGATTGAGGGTGAAATTTCTGGAGCGCGCCCAGCGGCGGTAGGGGATGAGCAAGAGGAAAAACAGGCCCAGGCAGAGGTTGACCCAAAAGTCCGGGAGCGCCAGCACGGTTCTGGACCCCAGCACCACGCCGGGCAGCGCGGGGAGCGAAAAAGCGAAACAGGCCCTCTTGTCCACCAGCCGCCACCAGGCGATAACCCGGGAAAGGTTGCCGATAATGGAAGCGACGGCCATAACCGAAACGGCCTGCTTGGCCCCGAAGTGCCAGACCAGCAGCGGCACCAGCAGCATGCTGGAACCCGTGCCGATAACCCCGCTGACCACCCCGGCCACCACGCCCATGGCCAGGACCAGTAGATATGCCCCCATATTTTCTCTACTTCCCGCGAACGTTTTTTGTCGTTGCTGTGGAAAATGTGAGAAACCGCCGCCTGCCGCCATTTTGAGGTCACAAAGCGTGGCCTCATAGAGATCCTTTCAGCTTCGCACGACTTGTAGCGCAGGCCAGGGCAAGGGGAAAGCGAAAATAAGAGGAAATTTTCCCCTTTCCCAAAAAAATCTTGACAGCCATTCCCCGCTTCCGTATTTTCCGCTGCACGGCGTTTGTGCCGTTTATGGAGCAAGCATGTCCCTTACCGCCGATTCGTACAGCATTTATGAAGCCGCCAGCTGGCGCGGCTTCTATTACTATTGCTTTACGAACACCCGCGGCGGGGTGTGCGCTTCGTAGTTGCAAAACTTATGATGTGTCATCCCAGGGCCGCGGCAAGAATGCCGGCGGCCCTTTTTTTGTCTCCGGCGTTCGCCCGGCCAAGAGGGCCTGGAGATGAATTCGAAACATGGGAGCACCCGCCCCGCAGCGCAAAGGACTCGTATCATGCACGTCGGAAAAGCTATCAGAATGGAGCGCATCTTCAATCGCGGCACGGGTAAAAGCATCGTCGTGCCCCTGGACCACGGCGTTTCCGTCGGCCCCATCGAAGGTCTGGTGGACATGCGCCGCATCGTCAACGAAATAGCGGAAGGCGGCGCCAACGCCGTCCTGGGCCACAAGGGCCTGGTGCGCTGCGGCCACCGCAAGGGCGGCCGGGACGTGGGCCTTATCATGCACCTCTCCTCCAGCACCGACCTTTCCCCCACGCCCAACAACAAAATTCTGACCGCCACCGTGGAAGACGCCATCAAACACGGCGCGGACGGCGTTTCCGTGCACATCAACCTGGGCGACGAAAACGAAAGCGCCATGCTCTCCGACCTGGGCAAAGTGGCCCGCGACGCGGAAGAATGGGGCATCCCGCTGCTGGTCATGGCCTACGGCCGCGGCCCCAAAATCAAGAACAGCCTGGACCCGGACGTGATAGCCCACTGCGCCCGCGTGGCCATGGAACTGGGCGCGGACATCGTCAAAGTGCCCTACACCGGCGACATGGACAGCTTCGCCCACGTGGTGGAAGCCTGCTGCATACCCGTGCTTATCGCGGGCGGCCCCAAGACCGAATCCCCCAAAGAGTTCCTGCAAATGGTCGGCGACGCCATCAAAGCCGGGGCCTCCGGCCTCTCCGTCGGACGCAACATCTTCCAGCACCCCCGGCCCAGAATGATGGTCTCCGCCCTCTCCGGCCTGGTCCACGCCGGCTGGACGCCCGAGCAGGCGGCTGCTGTTTTGGGCGGGGAATAAAGGCAATTTTGTCGAAGCCAATTTAGAGTGAGAGCAGGGCGCTGCCCTGCACCCGCCAAGGGCTGGCGTCCCTGGACCCCGTACAGGGTGACTAAGAAAATGGTGCTAATCTGCCGTTCCGTTCACGCCACGGCGCTCACATACTGGCGGGTGCTGGCTTGATAAACTAAAAAGGGCGTTACCCGTAATTGTACGGGACCGCCTTATCAAAGAGACGACTTCCCATTACCCTGTCAAAGTTTTTAGGGGAAAGGGATGGGGGTCTGGGGGAAGGGAACACCCCCTTTTTACAAAAAGGGGGTTTTCCCTTCCCCCAGCCGCCGGAGGCATTCTGCTTATGAAACGCGTATTCTTTAAAGCTCTCCCCTTCCGCAAAGAAGAGGTCACCCTGGCCCTGGAATCCGGCGTGGACGGGCTTATCGTCCCGGCGGAACATGTGGCCGCCGCGTCCTCTCTCGCCCGCTGCGAGGTGCTGGCGGCGGAAGAGGTTCTTTTCCTGCGCCTCTCGGCCAAAAGCGACGAGGAAGCGGCTGCCGCGTCCATGGGACGCGGCCGTTTCACCGTGCTGGAGAGCGGCTGGGAGATCATTCCCGTGGAAAACCTGCTGGCCGGCGCGGATGCGGCGCATCTTGCCCTGGAAGTCTTGAACGCCGGCGAAGCCCGCGTGGCTTCCGGCATTCTGGAAAAGGGCGTGGAAAGCGTGGTGGTTCCCCCCGCCGCGCTTCCCGCGCTCAAGGACATGGTGGCCGCCCTGAGGTACCGGGCGGCCACCATGCCCCTGCAGGAGGCGGAAGTGCTGGAAATCCGCCCGGCGGGCATGGGCCACCGGGTCTGCGTGGACACGCTTTCCGTGCTCAAAACCGGCCAGGGCATGCTGGTGGGCAATTCCGCCGCCTTTACCGTGCTGGTCAACGCGGAAACGGAACACAACGAATACGTGGCCTCCCGCCCCTTCCGGGTCAACGCCGGGGCCGTGCACGCCTATGCGCTGCTGCCCGGCGACCGCACCTGCTACCTGGAAGAGCTGGCCGCCGGGTCCGAAGTGCTGATAGCCGGCCACCACGGCGAAACCCAAATCGCCACCGTGGGCCGCGTCAAAGTGGAACAGCGCCCCATGCTGCTCATACGCCTCAAATCCGGCGGCGCGGAAGGGACGGTCTTTCTGCAGAACGCGGAAACCATCCGTCTGGTCCGCCCGGACGGCGCCGCCGTCAGCGTCGTGGACCTCAAACCCGGCGACCGCGTCCTCTGCCGCCTGGACGTGGCCGGACGCCACTTCGGCATGCGCATCAGCGAGGACATCAAAGAGGGCTGAAAAGGCAAGCTGTCGAAGCCAATTTTGATGGGATGCCTCCGGCTGCCAAAGAGGGCGCTGCCCTCTCTGGACTCACCCGCCAAGGGGCACGCCCCTTGGAACCCATTCAGGGTGGCTGCGACACGTTCGCATATAACGGACCGCGCGGGAGCACCATGCCCGCCACCCGGCCGCGCAGAATGCACGCCGCGCGGCCACCCCCTGTAAGGGGTCCAGGGGCGCTAGCCCCTGGCGGGTGCAGGGCGGAGCCCTGCTTCGACTCTTAGATGGCTTCGGCAAAAACATTCTAACAGGTAAATGTTCAGACATGACCGACCACTCTTCATCCGCCCCGGAAACGCCGGGGGAAACCCGCCTGGCCGCCATTCGCGGGGAAATAGACGCTATTGACCGCGAACTGCTTTCGCTGCTCAACCAACGCGCGGAACGCAGCCTGGAAGTGGGGGCCATCAAGGCCCCGGACCAGGCGCCCGTGTTCCGGCCCGTGCGCGAAAAAGCCCTGATGGAAAAGCTGCTGGCCGCCAACCCCGGCCCCCTGCCGCAAGAGCACCTGCGCGCCGTGTACCGCGAAATCCTGGCTTCGTCCCGCGCCCTGCAGCGGCCGCAGCGCGTGGCCTACCTGGGGCCGGAAGGCACCTTTTCCCACATGGCGGGCATGGAATTTTTCGGCTCCAGCCTGGACTACGCGCCCATGGCCCAGCTCCCGGCCATTTTCGAAGCCGTGGCCCACCGTTCCTGCCAGCTGGGCATCGTGCCGCTGGAAAACTCCCTGCACGGCACCGTCGGGCAGAGCATGGACCTTTTCTCCCGGCACGAAGTCTTCATCCAGGCCGAATGGTACAGCCGCATCCGCCACAGCCTGCTCTCCAAAGAGCAGAGCCTGGCCGCCGTCAAGGTGGTCTATTCCCACCCGCAGGCGTTGGGCCAGTGCGCCGCCTGGCTGTTGCGCCATCTGCCCCAGGCCCGCCAGGTCTCCCTGGAAAGCACCGCCGCCGCCGCCCACAAAGCCGCGGAGGAAGCCGGAGCCGCCGCCGTGGCCCACGAAGCCCTGGCTCCGCGTCTCTCCCTGGCCGTGCTCATGCGCGGCATAGAAGACAGCCCGGACAACTGGACGCGTTTCTGCGCCATCGGCCCCACCCCGGCCGAAACAGCGGGCGCGGACAAGACCTCGGTCCTCTTTTCCGTCACCGACCGGCCCGGTTCCCTGGCCGCCGTTCTCCGCTGTTTCGCGGAGCGGGGCATCAACCTGCTCAAGCTGGAGTCCCGCCCCATGCCCGCCGAGCGCTGGAAATACATCTTCTTCGCGGACCTGGCCTGCGACCCCGCCCAGCCCGGCGCCGCCCAAGCCCTGGAAGCCGCCCGCGCCCACTGCCACAGTCTGCGCATTCTGGGCGCGTACCCGGCGGGGCAACAGGTGGCGGGGTAGCGGGGGAGAATGCCTCCGGCGGCCAAAGAGGGCGCTGCCCTCTCTGGACTCTCCCGCCAAGGGGCGCGCCCCTTGGAACCCATTCAGGGTGGACAGGAAACTGGTGCGTGTGCCGCTGGCATGTGCTGACTTGATAAGTTGAAAGAGGCGGCATCCGTGATTGTACGGAACCGTCATTGTCAAAAAGAAACGC
>JAVBNC010000127.1:0-3802 GCA_031551765.1 Desulfovibrionaceae bacterium | reverse complement strand
GCGTTTCTTTTTGACAATGACGGTTCCGTACAATCACGGATGCCGCCTCTTTCAACTTATCAAGTCAGCACATGCCAGCGGCACACGCACCAGTTTCCTGTCCACCCTGAATGGGTTCCAAGGGGCGCGCCCCTTGGCGGGTGAGTCCAGAGAGGGCAGCGCCCTCTTTGGCCGCCGGAGGCATTCTCTTCACTCCCCCGGCGTCTGCAATTCCTGCCTGTACGCGAGCGACTGGCGCAGGGTTTCCTTGTCCATAAAGCGCACTTCCGCGCCCAGGGGTATGCCCTGGGCCAGACGGGTGACTTTGACCTGGGGGAAACGGACGCGGAAGCGGTCGCGCAGGTAGGAGGCGGTGTTTTCCGCTTCCAGGCGGGTGCCCAGGGCCAGGATGAGCTCGCGCACTTCGCCTTCGGACAGGCGGCGCTCCAGGCGTTCCAGTTCCAGCATTTCCGGGGTCACGTTGTCCAGGGGGGCCAACAGGCCGCCGAGGATGAAGTAGTGGCCCTTGTAGAAGCCGCCCTCTTCCAGAGTGAGCATGCTGTCCCATTCGGTGACCAGACAGAGCAGCTCCGGGGACCGGGCCGGGTCGCGGCACACGGTACAGGGGTCCGCGTCGGTGAGTGCGCCGCAGCGCGAGCAGAGATGCAGGTTGTCGCGCAGGTCGTGCACGGCGCGGCCCAGGCGGCGGGTTTCCGCTTCCGGCCACTGGAGCAGGGTCATGGCGCAACGCAGGGCGGACTTGGGGCCAAGGCCCGGCAGCCGGGCGATTTGGGCCACCACGTCCTGCAGGGGTTCGGGAAGGCGTCTGGGCGTCATAAAAATTACAGTCCGGGAATGCCCAGGCCGCCGGCCAGCGCGCCCATTTCTTTGGCCGCCAGTTCGCGGGACAGGCGCAGGCCTTCGTTGACGGCGGTGAGCACCAGGTCTTCCAGCATTTCCGTGTCGTCCGGGCTGACGATGGTTTTGTCAATGCGGATGCTCAGCACTTCCTGCTTGCCGTTGCAGGTGACGCTGACCATGCCGCCGCCGCTGGACGCATTGACGTTGCGCTTGCCCAGCTCTTCCTGAATCTGCGCCATTTTGGCCTGCATGGCCTGCGCCTGGCGCAGCAGTTCGCTCATATCCTGCATGGAGGATCTCCTTTAATTGTCGAAGCCAATGAAAAATCGCAGCAGGGCTCGATGCGGCACGTCCTGTGCCCCCCCTACGGGCGTCGCTACGCTCCGTGCGCAACCGCTTCCTGCGGTTGCGAAATCCCTGCACCCGCCAAGGGCTAGCGCCCCTGAGCCCCTTTCAGGGTGTTGAGACGGGGGCAGGTTCCTCAAAACTTTTCCTTTGTGTCCGCGCCCGCTCACATGCCCACCGCGCGCGAAATGGTCCCCCTGCCGCGGGGTCAAGGGGGCTCAGCCCCCTTGCGGGTGCAGGGCAGCGCCCTGCTTCGACTCTTAATTGGCTTCGACAGCCATTTTTTAGTCCCTACGGCATGAGCCGGGCGTTGAATTCCTGCATCAGCAGCTGAACGCCGGGGTGGGCCAGGGCTTCTTTCTTTTGTTCTTCAGGGGTTTTTGTGGTGCGGACCGGCGGCTTCAGCGCGACGCGCGCGTCCGGGCCGTAGTAGGCGCGGACCAGGGACAGCACCAGCGCGGCGCTCTCCGTCTGGGCGAACCGCTGCGCCGCGAACGAGCCGGAAGGGACGATAGCCAGAGCATTGCCTTCAAACTTCCCAGTCGCTGCGCGGAGCATGGGCAGAAAGCCCGGCGGCAGGTCTTCCCGCAGGGCCGCGTGGCGCATGAAGGCGTCCCAGGAACAATCCGCAGGCCTGGTTGCGTTTGCGCTTGCGTTTGCGGAATTGTCCGGGCCGGGGGCGTCGTTATGCGCTCCAGGAGCGGAATCCGGGGTCAGGGGCAGATCTTGCGGAACGAGGGGCGGAACGGAAGGGGGAGGGGCTTCCTCCCGCGTTTCCCACGGCGGGACGGAGTCTCGGAAAGCCGGTTCCGGCCCGGGCATAGCGGGCGGCAGTTCCGCAAAGGCCGCCGCGATTTCCGCCGGTTCCGCTTCCGCAAAATCTTCCGCAGGGGCGCTTTGCTCAGGCATGGCGGCCGCTGGGGCGGGAGAAGCCTGGGGGGCCTGCGCGTTCCGGCCGCTGGCCGCAGGAGCGGGGGGAGGCGTGGGTTTACCTGCCGACCCGCCCGCCGATCCGCCCGTCGATCCAGAGGCCGGGTCGCTTTCCGGCGTCTTAGGCCCGCCGGAAAGCTGCTCTATGGGCAGCAGCCGGGGCAGCAGGGCCAGGTTGAGCAGCAGAAGCTCCAGGGCCAGGGCGGGTTCCAGGCTGGTGAGCACGCGGCGCTGGCCTTCCAGGGTCATTTGCCAGGCGGCGTGGATGTGGGTCAGGCTGAAATCCTTGGCCGCGTCCCGCCAGCGTTTGGCTTCCGCTTCCGGCAGGTCCAGGGTGGTGAGCGCCGCGTCCCCGGCTTGCTTGAGCATGAACACGTTGCGCCAGACCAGGGCCAGCTCGCGCAGGAAAAAGCCCAGGTCCAGGCCGCCGTCCAGCATTTCCCGCACCAGGCCGGTCACGGCCAGGGTGTCCGCCGCGCCCAGCGCCGCGAACAGCCGGAAAAACAGCTCCTGCCCGGCCAGGCCCAGCACGCGCTGAGCGTCCGCCTCGGTCAGGCGTTCCCCGCCCAGCGCCAGCACCTGGCTCAAAAGCGACATGGCGTCGCGGACGCTGCCCGCGGCGCGGCGGGCGATAAGGCGCACGGCGGCCTCGTCGAAAGGCGCTTCCTCTTTGCGCAGTATGCCCGTGAGGTGCGCTTCCAGCTCCGCTTCCGAGAGGCGCTTGAACACGTAGTGCTGGCAGCGGCTGAGTATGGTGGCCGGGAACTTGTGCGGTTCCGTGGTGGCCATGATAAAGGTCACCCTGGCCGGGGGTTCCTCCAGCGTCTTCAGCAGCGCGTTGAAGGCGTCGCGCGAGAGCATGTGCGCTTCGTCGATAATGAAGACTTTGTAACGGCCGTCCATGGGGGCGTAGCCCACCACTTCTTTCAGACGGCGCACGTCGTCTATGCCCCGGTTGGAAGCGCCGTCTATTTCCACCACGTCCACGGCCGTGCCCAGGGTGATCTGGCGGCAGCGCTCGCACACGTTGCAGGGTTCCGCCGTGGGGGCCTGTTCGCAGTTCAGCGCTTTGGCGAACACCCGGGCCAGCGTGGTTTTGCCCACCCCGCGCGTGCCGCTGAACAGATACGCGGGCGCGACCCGGTCTTCCGCAGCGGCCCGGGAAAGAATGGCGCGCAGCGTGTCCTGCCCGGCAGCCGAGGCAAAAGTCTGAGGACGGTATTTGGCGGTAAGATTGGCGTGGCTCATGCTTGTTCCGTTTGCGGCCGGGCGTTGTTGTCGTGCCCGGATACCCGACGCTGGAGGCTACGAAAACGCGGCCCCAAGGTCAAGGAAATAGGGGAGCGGGGAGTGGTTGTCGAAGCCATCCAAGAGTGAGAGCAGGGCGCTGCCCTGCACCCGCCAAGGGCTGGCGCCCCTGGGGTAACTAAGAAAATGGTGCGTATCTGCCGTTCTGTTCGCGCCACGGCGCTCACATACTGATGGGTACTGGTTTGATAGGTTGAAAGAGGCCATATCTCTAGTTGTACGGGACCACGTCATCAAAGAGAAAAGATCCCATACCCCTGTCAAAGTTCTTTGGAGAAGGGGAGGAGGTCTGGAGGCGGGGGGGGGACCATAGTTCAACAAAGGGTGTCACCCCCCCACCCGGGTCGGGGACTTTGCCGCGGGGGGTTTTGGGGGACGG
>JAVBNC010000154.1:0-29148 GCA_031551765.1 Desulfovibrionaceae bacterium | reverse complement strand
CAGAACAACTGGGACTTCTGGAGCATGCTGCCGGAAGCGCTGCACCAGGTGACCATCACCATGTCCGACCGCGGCCTTCCTATTTCCTACCGCCACATGCACGGTTTCGGCAGCCACACCTTCAGCCTGGTCAACGCGGACAACAAGCGGGTGTGGGTCAAGTTCCACCTGCACACCCAACAGGGCATCAAAAACCTTACGGACCAGGAAGCCGATAAAATCGTCGGCTGCGACCGTGAAAGCCACCAGCGTGATTTGTTTGAAGCCATTGAGCGGGGCGATTTCCCGAAGTGGAATTTCTCCATTCAGGTCATGACTGAAGAACAGGCGAAGACGCATAAAGAAAATCCCTTTGATCTCACCAAGGTATGGAGTCACAAGCAGTATCCCCTGATCCCGGTGGGCGTGCTGGAACTGAACCGCAACCCGGAAAACTATTTCGCGGATGTGGAGCAGGCCGCTTTCAACCCGGCCAACATCGTTCCGGGCATCGGCCTTTCTCCGGACAAGATGCTG
The DNA here is from genome assembly GCA_031551765.1 of Desulfovibrionaceae bacterium. Lineage (GTDB taxonomy): Bacteria > Desulfobacterota > Desulfovibrionia > Desulfovibrionales > Desulfovibrionaceae > JAVBNC01. The sequence goes on along the minus strand of JAVBNC010000154.1, from coordinate 28,632 downwards.
CAAGGCCGCCTGTTCTCCTATGGCGACGCCCAGCGCTACCGGCTGGGGGTCAACCATATGTCCATCCCCGTAAACGCGCCTAAGTGTCCCGTGCATGCCTACCACCGGGACGGGCAGATGCGGGTTGACGGCAACTATGGGTCAACGCTCGGCTACCAGCCGAACAGCCTGTATGAATGGGACGAGCAGCCGGACCAGAAGGAGCCGCCGCTGGAAATTCAGGGCGCCATGGATTCCTACGAACCCAAGGAAGACCAGACGGACGACTGCTTCTACCAGCCCGGCGACCTGTACCGCCTGATCACTGAGGACAAGAAGGTCCTGCTGATCGAGAACACGGCCCGGAACATCGGCCCGGCCACGGAAAACATCAAATACCGCCATGCCGCCCATTGTTATCTTGCGGACAAGGACTACGGCACCCGTCTGGCTAAGGCGCTGAAGCTCAAGCTGGACAAGGTGGAAAAACTGGCCGCCATGTCCCACCAGGAGAGGATGAAGGCCACGACCAAATAAGCGCTGAAACGGGGCGCCGAAGGCGAATATCCCGCCTTTGGCGCCCCAATCTTCAGGCATACCCGGTCCGCTATGGCGCCTTCTTTTCCGGGGAGCTCCGATCCCTGCGGAAAAAAATCAGGGAACCGCGCATTTCCGCCTTGACGCCATGCCGCTCACAGAGTATGTATTCCCCCGCGTGTCAAAAGCGCCTCCTTCCCCGGTAGCTCAATCGGCAGAGCGGGTGACTGTTAATCACTAGGTCGGCGGTTCAACCCCGTCCCGGGGAGCCAGAGAAAACAGGGACTTACGAGAGATCGTAAGTCCCTTTTTCGTTTTTAGTTGCCTAAACCGTATAGCGCTCGATAAAACTCTTTTCCGCGTCCACGCTGCCGATGAGCACCAGTTCGTCGCCCGGTTCCAGGGGGGCGGCGGGGTCCGGGGCCATGAAACGCTTTTCCTTGCCGCGAATGGCCACCACGTTGCACTGCGTGTCGCGGCGTATGTTGCTGTCGCGCAGATTTATGCCCACCAGGGCTTTAGGCACCAGAACCTTGAAGACGTTCAGCCCTTCCGTGAGCATGAACACCCGGTCCGGGGTCAGCACGTTGGTGATGGTGTTGGCGGCCATGCTGGCGTGGGACATGACCAGGTTGGCCCCGGCGCTGTAAAGCGAAGCCACGTTGCGGTCCAGGGTGGCCCGGCTGATGATCTGCAGGTCCGGCCGCAGCTTGCGGCAGTAAATGGTCAGATAGATGTTCAGGTCGTCGTTGTGGGTGGTGACGATGGCGGTGTGGGTGTGGTCTATGCCCGCCTTGCGCAGGATGTCGATGTCCGCGGCGCTGCCCAGCACGAAACGGGGGTCGTCCGGCACTCCCTTGGGGTTTTTCTCCACCAGGGTGAAGGGAATGCCGCGCGCTTCCAGGGATTCGGCCACGGCCATGCCCACCCGGCCCCCGCCCAGAATCAGCACGGGGCGCTCTTCGCTGTCGCTTTCAAAACGCATGTCCGCGTCGTACTGTTCCAGCCTTTCCGCCGTTCCGGCCAGCAGCATGACGCTGGCGGCGTCTATGCGCGTATCCGCCATGGCGGGACGGTATTCCTTGCCCTGCCAGATGCCGGCCACGTTCAGGCCGTAGCGGCGGCGCAGGTCCGTTTCCAAAAGGGTCTTGCCCACGTAGGGGGTGTGCAAGGCCGGGGCTTCCGCCACGCACAGGTCTTCAAAACGGCCGATGACGTTGACCTGGCGGGAAGGGCCGAATACCCGGCGGGCCAGGGCTTCCCCCAGCATGCGGGTAAAGTGGAACACTTCCGTGCACCCGGCCAGGCGCAGAATGTCCATGGAATCCACATGGTCCACCCCGGCCGCCATGGGCGCCGTGGGCGCGACTTCCCGCACCGTGGCCGCGATGTTCGTGTTTTTCAGGTCGTCGTCCAGGGCCACCACCAGGGCCGCCTTGTCCGCGCGCAGCTTCTCGTAGGTGCGTGGCGAATCCAGTTCCCCGGAAACCACGGCGTAGCCCCTGTCAAACAGCTCCAGGGCCTTGGGGCTGTCCGCCACCAGCAGCCAGTTGGCTATGCCGCTCTGGCGCAGCCGCGCCGCGATGCTCAGCGCTATGCTGTCCGTGCCCGCCACAATCACGTGGCCGGACGTGTGTTCCGGCAACTCTTCCGGCACCACGGCGCTGGCCTGGGCGTCCAGCCAGGGGGCGTAAAAAAAGCGGATGAAGGTGAAGGGCATGACCAGCATGAACAGCAGCACCCCGGACATGAGCACCACAATGCTGAACACCTTGCCCAGGTCGCTGTTGAAGGTGATGTCGCCGAAACCCAGCGTGGACATGACCGTGAGGGTCCAATAGAGGCCGGTAATGGAAGAATAATCACGGCCTTCGTAAACCATGATGAAGTGGAAGAGCACGCTGTAGAGAATGACCAGCAGCAGCACCAGAAAAGAAAAGCGCAGCATGAAGCGGATGTTGCGCTTGTTGCTTTGCTGGGCCATGAAATAGGCCATTTGGGAAAAGATGAATTTCATGCTGCTCCTGGTCCGCTCCTGGCCGGGGCGCGGCAAACGTCCGCTCCTTGTCGCAAACCCGACTCCGGCCGTCAAGCAGGGAAAAAAGACGCCGCCCCCGGACGATGCGTCCGGGGGCGGCGCTAAGGGCGTATCGCCGTTACTTGGCGGCAAGATCGGCCAGAATGGCCTTGTACTCAACCGTCTTGGCGTCGATGAGCTTGGCGGATTCCGCGGGACCGAGGTTTTCCAGGAGGAAACCCAGCGCGTTCATTTTTTTGATGAACTCGGGGTTCTGGTTCACTTTGGCGCAAGCTTTGTACAGAACATCGATGATCGCGGGCGGAGTTTTGGGCGGCACGGCCAGGCCCCGGTAGGCGCCTTCTTGCAGGTCATAGCCCAGTTCCTTGAAGGTGGGCGCGTCGGGCAGGCCCGGGAAACGCTTGGCCGTGGCCACGGCCAGCACGCGCATATCCTTGGCGTACTGGACGCCCATGGTGGTGTAGGTCATAAGGCCCGTCACATGGTTGCCGAGAAAAGCGGGCATGGCGTCGCCCGTGCCGGTAAAGGGCACGTAGGAAATCTTGACGCCCGCCAACTTGTTCAGGCGCACCACGGCCAGGTGGTTGGCGGTGTTGCTGCCGCTGCCGCCCAGGGTCAGGGCGCCGGGCTTGGCTTTGGCCGCGTCGATGAAGTCTTTCAGGGTTTTGTACGGGCTGTTCTGCGGCACCGCCAGGATGCAGGGCGTGTTCATGAACAGCATGACCGGGTTGATGTCCTTGGTCTGGTAGCCGGTGGTTTTACGCTGCAGCGGTTGCAGAATGATGTGCGGAAGGTTGAAGCCCACGGTGTTGTAGCCGTCGGGGGTGGCGCGCACCGTTTCGTTCCAGCCCACTGAGCCGCCGCCGCCGGTTTTGTAGGTGATCAGCACGCTCTGGCCCAGCTCTTTTTCCAGCAGGGGCTGCTGCGCGCGGGCGAAAATGTCCGATTCGCCGCCGGGATTAAAGGGAATAAGGTAGGTGACGGGTTTTTCCGGGAACTTTGCCGCCCGGGCCTCGCCCACGGCAAAAACTCCCAGCGCCAGAATACACAATGCGAGCAGTATGCGTTTTCCAGTCATCGGTCATCTCCTTGGGTCAAATGGTTACGAGTCCCCTAAAAATACCATGTCTCAGGCGAACAAACGGCCCACGGGAAGCGTCACATACAAAAACTTGACGAACAGCACGTAAATGCCGCCCACTTCCACCGCCGCGAGCAGCGCGAGCTTGATGAAGGCCGCCGCGCCGCGCCTGTCCGGCGGCAGGAAACGGACGAGCATGGCGAATATGGCGGCAAAGCTGGAAATGACAAACCCCAGCCACTCCAGGGTGAACACCCAGGCCAGCCCCGCCGCGATGGCGAACAGCATGGTGCTGTTCATCTGGGAGACGAAGCTGTCCAGCATGGTGGGCCTGACGCGGGCCTTGACCAGCAGGGCCGCGCCCAGCACGGCAAGGCAGGGAATGATGCGGTTGGGAAAGTACGCGGCGTAATGCGTGAATTCCTCGTCCATCTGCCAGTAGAAAAAGGCGGCGCAGCCCAGCATGATCAGGCCGCCCAGAAGGTCGGTGTTCAGCTTTTTCATGCCGTCCCTCCTTGCGGGGCGCCATTCCCGTTCCGCTTTTTATCCCGGTATTGCTGGTACAGGGGCCAGAGCGCGGAAAGCACGGAAAGCGCGATCAGCACCAGGGACAGGGGCCGGGTGAAGAAAATCAGCCAGGGCATTTCGGCGGAAACGCCGTTGCCCATGATCAGACCCTGCACAAAGCCTTTTTCCGCTATGGGGCCCAGGATAAGGCCCAGCACGATGGGGCCGGGGTTGAACTCCAGCTCCCGCAGGATGTAGCCGAGTATGCCGCCCACGAACATGACCACCACGTCCATGCTGTTGCTGCGTATGGCGTAGGAACCGACCACCGTCAGCAGCAGAATGGAGGGCACCATCACCCTGGTGGGTATTTTGACCACGGCCTTGTATACCCAGCGGCCCACCAGCAGGCCGAAAATCACCATCATGATGTTGGAGACGAAGAAGGAGAACAGAAAGGCATAGGTAATGTCCGCCCGTTTGACGAAAAGCTCCGGCCCCGGGGTAAGCCCCTGCAGCAGCAGCGCGCCGTAAATGATGGCCGCGGGCGGGGAACCGGGCACGCCCAGGGCCAGCAGCGGCACCATGGCCCCTTCCACCACGGCGTTGTTGGATGATTCCGTGGCCACAATGCCTTGAGGATTGCCCTTGCCAAAGGTTTCCGGGTCTTTGGCCACCCGCCTGGTTTCGTTGTAGGCCACCAGGTTGGCGATGTTGCCCCCGGCCCCGGGCAGAATGCCCACAAAGGCCCCGATAATGGAGGAACGCATGGTGTTGCCCATATGGTGGGCCACGTTCCGCCAGGCCAGGCGCAGGGGGTGCTCCCTGGGCTTGCCGGCATCCTCCGCCTTGATTTCCTCATAGTCCAGGTGCGGCTGCCCGGCCATGCGCAGCACTTCGGGGATGCAGAAAAAGCCGATGAGGATGGAGATCAGCTCCACGCCGCCCTGAAAATCCGCCACGCCCAGGTCGAAACGCACGTCGCCGCCCACCGGGGCGATGCCGATCATGCTGATCATCAGCCCCAGAAAACCGCCGGCAATGCCTTTGAGCAGGGATTCCGAAGACAGGCTGGAAATGATGGTCAGGCCGAAAATGCTGACCCAGAAAAACTCCGGCGGACCAAAGCGCAGGGCGACCCTGGCCAGCGGCAGCGCAAAGAGAATCAGAATGAACGTGCCGATAATGCCGCCGAACCCGGAAGCCACGGTGGCCGTGTAAATGGCTTCTTCCCCCCGCCCCTGGCGGGCCATGGGGTAGCCGTCAAAGGTGGTGCCGATGGAAGAGGGCGTGCCCGGCGTGTTCAGAAGAATGGCGGAGAAAGAGCCGCCGAAGATGGTGGCGCAGTAAAGCGCGCCTATGGTCACCAGCCCCGAGGTGGGAGTCATGGTGAAAGTGAAGGGCACCATAAGCGCCACAGCCATGGTGGCGGAAAAACCCGGCAGCGCCCCCGCCGTGATCCCCAGCACCATGGCTATGGAAATGAGCATCATGTTGTGCAGGGTGAGCACCTCACCCGCCGCGCCGAGAAGCACATCCATAAGCGGACTCCTTTTTGCGGTACGTGCCGCGCCTTGCGCGCATCAGGAATTCAGCGGCCATCCTCCGTAATCTCTTTCATGCCAGAAAACGTTATCTCAAAAACAGCGCGCTGTTACAAGATGAAATACGCGCGGCCCCGCAGCCTCTTCTTGCCTCGCCCGGCCACTCTGCTTAGTTTTATTAGAGCAGTTTCGCTTTGAGATTGTCGCTTAACGGCGGGCAAAGCCCGCCTACGCCAATCTCGCGGCAAGGATTTGAAGACAAATCCTTGCAGAGCAGATTAACATTTTCAATGTTAATCTGCTCTAATGGCGGCGCAGTATTTTTTGTGACGGGCACGGCACGTTCCGAGAGGACGGTTCCGCTGAAAAAGCGCGGCCGGAACACGCGCCCCTTCCCCTCAAACCGGGCTTTGTTCCGCTTTTGCGGCGCCCGCGCCCTTTTGCGAGGTGGAGTCATGAACAAGCTTGTCCTGCACCAACTGCTGGAAAAAATTCCACACTCCAACTTCAGCGTCCAATACTGGGACGGGGATGAAAAGCGGTACGGCGACGAGACGCCCGCGTTCCGGCTTCTTTTCCGCAACGAGCCGGACTTTTCCGACCCGGACGGCAGCGTTTCGCTGTATCTGGGCGAATGCTTCGCGCGCGGCGACATGGAGCTGGAAGGCGACATGGACGCTGCGGCCCGCGCCATTGAAACCTGCGAGGCCCTGTTCGCGTCGGGCAGGAAACCGGCGCGGGAATTCGTAGCCCGCGCCCTGCAGACCGTGAGCCTGACGCAGGTCAAGGAAAAGCAGAAAGACCAGACCTCGGCCCACTACGACCTGGGGAACGAATTCTTTTCCCTGTGGCTGGATTCGAGCATGAACTATTCCTGCGCCTACTTCATGCGCTCTTCCGACAGCCTGGACAAGGCCCAGGAACAGAAAATCGACCTGGTGCTGAAAAAACTGTGTCTCTCGCCGGGCATGCGCCTGCTGGACATAGGCTGCGGCTGGGGCTCCCTGGCGCTGCGCGCGGCCAGGCGCTGGCAGGCGAGCGTGGTGGGCATAACCCTGAGCGAGGAGCAGCATGCCAAAGCGCGGCAGCGCGCCGCAGGGGAAGGCCTGGACCACCTGGTGGACATACGCCTGGCAAACTACCTGGACCTGGACGACACGCTGCCCTTTGACAGGATTGTCAGCGTCGGCATGTTCGAACACGTGGGCCAGGAGCATATTCCCGGCTATTTCCGGAAGGTGAGCTCTCTGCTGGCGCCGGGCGGCGTCTCTCTGCTGCACACCCTGACCAAGCGCACGGAAGGCCCCATCAACCCCTGGATGCAAAAGCACATCTTCCCCGGCGGCTATTTGCCCACGCTGCGGGAACTGGCGGCCGAGCTGGACGGCCAGGACTTCCACGTCCTGCATGTGGAAAGCCTGCGCCGCCACTACGCCAAAACCCTGAAGCACTGGCACGCGCGCTTCAGCGGGCCGGAAACCCTGGACAAGGTGCGGGCCATGTTCGGCGGGGAGTTCACGCGCATGTGGTCGCTGTACCTGCGCATGGCGGCCGCATACCTGCGCAACGGCTCCATGGACGTACACCAGCTGGTGTTCAGCAAGGGGGTCAACAACGCGCTGCCCATGACCCTGGCGGGCATTTACCAGGAGTGAGCGCGCCATAAAAAAGGGCCTCACGCGCGAAGCGGAGGCCCTTTCATTTGAAACGCTTTCACTCTTCCTGCCCCGGCCCCAGGCAGGGCAGAGCCACGTAAAAGGCATTGCCCTCTTCCGTGCGCTCGTAGCCCGCCACGCCGTTGTGCTGCTCCATGATCACGGAAATGAAGTGCAGGCCATGGCCGGTGCCGTATTCCTGTTCCGTGTTGGAAGCGCGGAAATGCTCCAGAAACAGCTTGTCCGCCTCTTCCTCGGCAATGGCCGCCCCGGAGGTGCACACGGAGATTTTGGCCGCGTCCCTGCCCGGCCCGAAAAAGTTTTCCGCCCGTTCCGCGGCGCAAAACATGCGCAGCCCCGGCAAGCCCGGCGTTTCCCGGGTGTATTTGAGGGCGTTGGAAAAAAGGTTGGCCATGACCTGGCTGAGCAGGCCCATGTCCGCCAGCACCCGCAGCGGAGAATCTTCCGGCTCGGGGTAGCGTTCCGCGACGGCTATCTGCTTTTCCTGAAAGCGCACCAGGTAGCGTTCCATTTGCGGGGCCACCACCCGTTTTACCAGGTCCAGAGCGGTCTTTTGCAGCACATACTGCCCCTGGTCAAAATGGCTTTGCCGCAGCAGGGTTTCCAGGAAAAAGCTGCTCTGCTGGAAGTGGCGGACTATTTCCTGGTACTGCTCCACGATGCGCTTGTGCAGGTGCGTGAGCGCCTGGACGTTGGAAGCGCTTGGGCTGGCCGCCATATCCTGGCACAGCCCGCCCAGGGCGGAAATTTTGCCTTCCATCTGGCGGATGAGCAGCTTGAAATACATGTTGGGCACTATGACGTTGTGCCCGATATCATGCACCAGGCCGCGCACAAAGCGGATATGCTCCCGGTTTTTTACCGCCAGCTGACGGTTGTGCAGGCAGAAACCCAGCCGGTTGGAAAATTTTTCGTAATACAGGCGCTCGTGCTCGCTCAGCGCCTGCGCCGGATGCAGCACCAGCACGGCCAGAATTTTGCGCTCATCCCAGTACGCCAAAGGGGATTCAGGCGGCACGCCGTCCTTTTCGGGCGCCAGGGCGCCGGAGCGGCCCCGGGCGGGGAAATACCAGCGGCCCCATATCTGCACGGGCCCTTCCACCAGGGCGTTTAACGCCGGGAAGTCCCCATCCCGTTCCAAGGAGGGCGTACGCAAGGTGAACCTGTCACCTTCAGCGCGCACGTACAGTTCGGACTCCATGCCGAAAAAAAGCCGCAGCACTTTGACCGGCAGCTGGTACAGATACTCTATGTCGGAATATTCCTGGGCCAGGTCAAAAAAAACGTTCAGCGCGCAGGATTGCAACGAACTGAAGCCATAGCTTTCGTAGTCCGCGATTTTTTCGCGGATCCTGGCGGTGAGAACGGCGCGGCAGTGATCATCCTGGTCCATAAGAGCGTTGGCAGTGGTCATGCGAAAGCCGCCTTGCGCTTAAGGTGTTCGACATTCCGCATATAGCCTACTTTTCCGCAGCCGCCAAGGGCTTGACCCAACATTCCCCTCGCGGGCGTGAAGGTTGCGCGCACGCGTTGACGCGGCGAAAAAAAGCGGGCATATAAAAAAATACGTTGCTGCCGGGCGAGGCTCGGCAGCATACTTGCTAAGGAGCACATGAATGGAACGCCGCAACTCCCCCCGTATCCCCCTGGATGTTCCCTGCCTGCTGACCCTGGTTCTGGAAGGAAAAGCCTGCCCCGCCATGTTGATAGACATCAGCGCGGGCGGGGTGCACCTGGCCCTTTCGCCCGGACCGGGTGGCGATGCGTTGCGCGTGCACGCCAAGGCCAGCCTTGCGGACGTGCCCGGCAAAATCGGCCCCGTGCTGAATAACCGCGAAGGCGCGGTGGCCTGGGTGGCCGAACGCCACTGCGGCATACGCCTGGACGAAGCGCTGCCCTTCTCCGTGGACGAGCTCATGGAGATGACCCCCCTCTGAGCCTCCGCTCCAAAACATAAAGAACCGGCCGGAACCCTTGCGGATTTCCGGCCGTTGTCGTTTGCAACTGTGCGCGGTTAACTGCGGTAGTCCGCGTTGACGCTCACGTATTCGTGGGTCAGGTCCGAGGCCAGCAGGGTGTAGCTGCCGGGGCCGGAACCCATGCTGATGCTCATGTCCACGTCGCGGCCCTGCAGCGGCTCTTTGAGCAGCGTGTCAAAGTCCGCGTCCGTGGGCTGGCCTTTGGCGAAAAGCTCCACCCCGAACAGGGTCAGGCGCACGTCTTCCGGCGCAAAGGAAGCCCCGCTGCGGCCCACGGCGGCGATAATGCGGCCCCAGTTGGCGTCCTTGCCGTACATGGCCGTTTTGACCAGTTGCGAATGCCCGACGGTGCGGGCCACTTTTTCCGCGTCCGCATCGGAAACGGCGCCGCTGACCTTGATGTGGACGACCTTGGTGGCCCCTTCCCCGTCCTGCACCAGCATGTAGGAAAGCTCGCCCAAAATGCCGGTAAGGGCTTCCGCAAGCAGGGCCAGGTCCTTGCCCCGGGCCGTGACGCCGGAAGCGCCGTTGGCCAGGCCGTAAATGGTGTCGTTGGTGCTGGTGTCGCCGTCCACGGTAACCCGGTTGAAGGTCAGGTCCACGGCGCGGCGGAACATGGCCTGCCAGTCTTCCGCCTCCACGGCCGCGTCGCACAGCACCACGCTGAGCATGGTGGCCATGTTCGGGCAGATCATGCCCGCGCCCTTGGCCATGCCCGCAAGGCGCACCGTGCCGCCGGAGAGCGTGACTTCCCGGCCCGCGCACTTGGGAAAGCTGTCCGTGGTCATGATGGCTTTGGCGAAATCTTCCGGCCCGGCGTTACCCAGGGCGGCCACCAGCTTGGGCGCGGCGGCTTCCCAGAGGTCCATTTTCAGCTGGCTGCCGATAACCCCGGTGGAAGCGGGCAGCACGTCTTCCGGGTTGAGCCTCGCGGCGCCGGCCACCAGCTCCATGGTGCGGCGGCAGTTGTCCAGGCCCAGCTTGCCGGTACAGGCGTTGGCCTGGCCGGAATTGATGACCACGGCCCGCGCCGTTTTCTTGCGGGCCAGCAGTTCCTGCCCCACCAGCACGGGCGCGGCCTTGAACGCCGCCTGCGTGAACACCCCGGCGGCCGTGGCCGGCACGTCGCTGAGCACCAGCGCCACGTCGTTGCGGTCCGCTTTTCTGAACCCGGCGTTGAGCACGGCGAACTGGAATCCTTTAGGGGCCTGTATCATGTCATGCCTCCAACGAGCCGAAGGAAAGGAGAAAACCTTTCGGGTGAAATGCTTTTTCCCTTTCTTCGGATCCTGACGTTTTTTAAAAATTCTGGCAGGGCAAATTGTAACTTCTAGCCGGTATAATGCCACCAGACAATAACGGCAATATTTTTTTTGTTCTTTTTATAAACTCGTTTTCACGGGACAAAAAAACGAGGGTAGCGCGGCGATTCCGCAACGCTTCCTCGGGTCACCCCTGAAAGAGTTCCAAGGGGCGTGTCCCTTGGCGGGTACAGGAACCTCGCAACCGCAGGAAGCGGTTGCGCACGGAGCGCAGCGACGCCCGAAGGGGGCGGCACAGGACGTGCCGCATCGAGCCCTGCTCTGTATCTTAATTGGCTTCGACAGCTATTTCCCCGCCCCGCAACACTTTTTATACTTTTTACCGCTGCCGCAGGGGCAGTCGTCGTTGCGGCCCACTTTGGGGGCTTCGCGCTTGACCGTGGCGGGCCTGCCCGCCTCGCTTTCGCCGCCGGAGTACGACAGGGCGCCGCCGCGTTCCTTGTGGGTGAAATCGCCGGGCTTTTGGGCCTGCTGGGCGCCCTGCTCCTCAAGTTCCGCGTGGGCGGCTTCGGCAGCGCCTTCCAGGGACTCCTCGTCAGCCTGCTGCTGCAGGCGCACCCGGGTCAGGGACTTGAACAGGTTCTCGCGGATGCGAAAGAGCATGTCCTGGAACAGAGCGAAACCCTCGCGCTTGTATTCCTGCTTGGGGTCGCGCTGACCGTAGCCGCGCAGGCCTATGCCGTCGCGCAGCTGGTCCATGGACAGCAAATGCTCTTTCCAGCAGCGGTCCAGCTCTTCCAGCAGAAAGTAGCGCAGAATGTCGTTGTAAGCCTGCGGCGCGCCCTTTTTGAGCACGCCCAGAACGGCCAGCACGCCCTCCCTGGCTTCGTCTTCGGAAGGCAGGCGCGGCTCGTTCCAGAAACGGGGCAAGTTGCAGACTTCCACCAGACGACCCAGGACAATGGCTTCCTGCTCTTCTTCCAGGCCGTTTTTGGAAGCGTGCACCGGCTCGTAAATCTCCGCCAGCACGTCGTCCAGGAACTCCAGCACCGTCTCTTCCACCTCGGCTTCCATCATGGTGTCGCGGCGCAGGGAGTAGATGACCTCGCGCTGCTGGTTCATGACGTTGTCAAAGTCCAGCAGGCTTTTGCGGATTTCAAAGTTGTGGCCTTCCACGCGCTTCTGGGCGTTTTCAATGGCCCGGGAAATCATGCGGTGCTCAATGGATTCGCCCTCCTGCAGGCCCAGGGTCTGCATCAGGCCCGCGATGCGCTCCGAGCCGAACAGGCGCATCAGGTCGTCTTCCAGCGAAAGGTAGAAGCGGGAGGAACCGGGGTCGCCCTGACGGCCGGAACGGCCGCGCAGTTGGTTGTCGATGCGCCGGCTTTCGTGGCGTTCCGTGCCCAGAATGTGCAGGCCGCCCAGCTCGCGCACCCCGTCCCCAAGCACGATGTCCGTGCCCCGGCCGGCCATGTTGGTGGCGATGGTGACCTTGCCGCTCTGCCCGGCTTCCGCGATGATGACGGCTTCCTGCTCGTGGTGCTTGGCGTTGAGCACGTTGTGGGGAATGCCCGCCTTTTTCAGGTGCGCGGCCAGAAGTTCCGAAGTCTCGATGGAAATGGTGCCCACCAGCACGGGCTGGCCCTTTTCGTGCAGTTCGCGGATTTCGGCCGTGATGGCGTCGTACTTCTCTTTCTTGGTGCGGTAGACCACGTCGGCAAAGTCTTTGCGGATCATGGGCCGGTGCGTGGGGATGGAGAGCACTTCCAAACGGTAGATTTCGTTGAATTCCACGGCTTCCGTGTCCGCCGTGCCGGTCATGCCCGCCAGTTTCTCATACAGGCGGAAGTAGTTCTGGAAGGTGATGGAGGCGAGCGTCTGGTTTTCCGCCTCCACCTTGACCCGTTCCTTGGCTTCCAGGGCCTGGTGCAGGCCGTCGGAAAAGCGGCGGCCCGGCATGAGGCGGCCCGTGAACTCGTCCACGATAACCACCTTGTTGTCCTGGACAATATAGTCCACGTCGCGGCGGAACACCTTGTGGGCTTTCAGGGCCTGCAGGGTGTGGTGCTGCAGGGTGATGTTCTGCGGGTCGAACAGGTTGTCCACGCGCAGCAGCTCTTCGCAGCGGGCCACGCCTTCTTCCGTGAGCATGGCGGTGCGGGCCTTTTCGTCCACGGTATAGTGGTCCGTGACTTTCAGGCGCGGGATGATGGCGTCCACGCGGCGGTAAAGGTCCGTGGATTCTTCCGCCGGGCCGGAAATAATCAGCGGGGTTCTGGCTTCGTCAATGAGAATGGAGTCCACTTCGTCGACGATGGCGTAGTGGTGGGGCCGCTGGACCAGCTGCTCCTTGTAGAACTTCATGTTGTCGCGCAGGTAGTCGAAGCCGAATTCGTTGTTGGTGCCGTAAGTGATGTCCGCGCCGTAAGCGGCTTTGCGCTCTTCGTCGTTCAGGCCGTGCACAATGACGCCCACGGACAGGCCCAGGAAATTGTAGAGCTTGCCCATCCAGGCCGCGTCGCGCTTGGCCAGGTAGTCGTTCACCGTGACCACGTGCACGCCCTTGCCGGAAAGCGCGTTCAGCGCCACGGGCAGCGTCGCCACCAGGGTTTTGCCTTCCCCGGTTTTCATTTCCGCGATTTTGCCGTTGTGCAGGGCAATGCCGCCCACCAGCTGCACGTCGAAATGGCGCATGCCGAGGGAACGCACGCTGGCTTCACGCACTAATGCAAAGACCTGGGGCAGCAGCTCGTCCAGGCGTTTGCCGCCCGCGATTTCCTCGCGGTACTGGGCCATGCGCGCGGCAAAGTCCGCGTCGGCCAGGGCCTGTATTTCGGGTTCCAGAGCGTTGACGGCGCGGATCACGCCCATCTGGCGCTTGATGAAGCGCTCGTTCTTGGAACCGAAGATCTTTCTGAGAAGGAAACTGATCATATCGCTGCTCCTGTCCGGCCGCGCCCTGTTCCGGGCGGGAGGCGGACCGGTTGTCGGATGGATTGCCGCCTGTGAAACTTGTTCTTTTACGACATCCGCCAGATGTTGGCAATGCGGGAAAACGATGCCGCCGCTGCGCCGGGAAAGTTCCGTCCAAAACCGGAAGCCGCCTTGCTACGCCGCGCTGTTCCGGCTATCGTCTCGCAGCGTTTGAAACAGCCGGACGCGCCGTATGCGCCCCGTCTTTCAAGGCCCAGCCGTTTAACAAGGAGCCGCCCATGCTGTACGTTCGCGTAATTCTCTGCACCTTTTGTCTGCTGACGCTGTTCGGCGCCGGAGTAAGTTTCGCGGCGCAAGGGAGCGCCATGCATACCGTTCCCAAAAAGGACGCGGTCATTCTGCCCTTCGGGCCGGGTTTCGCGCCCGTCACGGGCACCAACGCCGTGGGCAACGCCTACGCGCACAACGAAGGCATTGTCATTCGCGGCAGCACGATCAAGGACGGCAAAATCGTCATCCCGCCCGGCGGCATCTACTACACCAACCGGGGGCCGCGCAGCTACCACTTGCGCGGCGACGTGCTGAACATGCTGGGCAAGCCTTACCACCTGGCCTACTTTGAACTGCAGGCCGGCGTTTTGGCCAACCACCCCATGAAGCCCGGCGACAGCTACGCCATTGTGCCGGACAAGGTCCTGACCCTGACCAAAATAGCGCCCAGGGGACGCGGCCACGCAACGCCGGTGGCGCATTTCGTGCTCACGCGGCAAAGCGGCGTGCCGGTGAGTGATCTCGGCACCGTCTCCACCACCCCGCTGAGCCAGGATATCCGGGAATTCAAAAAATGGGGCGTGCCCACCGGCGTGTACGGACTGGACGCCAAATACCGTTTCGACCAGAACAACTGGACCACGGACCTGTACTTTGACGCCGGCAAGCACATGAAAACCGGCAAGCTCACCAACACCGGCGTGGTGATAGAAGAGGCCCTGTTCCACACGGCCAAGGTGCTGTACCTGTCCAAAACCGCGCCGGTCAGCGGCTATTACGCGGCGGGCAGCAAAGCGGACCTGGGCGGCCTGAGCATGACCGTGGCCGCCGTGGACGAAAAAGCGGGCACCGCCAAAATCCGCATCACGGACAAGGCGGGCGGGAGCACGGAAAAGACCCTGGGGCCGCTGGATACCAAGACCCGGCACATTCTGCTCAACTCCATTCTGGAAACCCACACCCTGCTCTCCATGCGCGACCCCGGCATGCGCGTGCAGGTGGAACTGAGCCCCTACGCCAAGAACGGCCTGTTCAACCAGGGCAAGGTGGCCCTGAACCTGTACAAAGACCTGCAGGAATTCAAGCCCGGCATGGACTGGCCCACGGACAAGAAGTTTCTGTACCGCCCCGATACCTGAACGGCCTGCGTTGGCGTCATTGAAACGATCATCGAAAACAAAAACGAGATCGTGCTTGACGCCGCCAACAAGGTTCTTGTTGGCCCCGACGGTTACTTCAAGATCGTGGTGGATTCCTTTGACGGTAAAACCATCCAGGCCTGGCACGTGGAAGGCCCCGGCGGCGCGAAATCGTCCAACCTGGCCGGATTCAACAAAGGCGCGCACCTGGACGCCATCATCAACAAAGCCAACGGCACGGTGGGCGCGCTGTACAACAAAATGGCCGCGGAGCGCCTGCTGCACTATCTGCCGGACGTCCCGGCGGACGCGCTCAAGTAGGAGAAAGGCAGTTCGGACGAAGCCATCCAAGAATGAGAGCAGGGCTCTGCCCTGCACCCGCCAAGGGGCACGCCCCTTGGAACCCATTCAAGGGGTGTTTTCAAGGTTTGCCGGTTACCTCGTCCCCGGCCGCATGACGCGGCCGGGGGCGCTTTCTTTTTTCGCAGGCAAGAAGTGGGATGCATTTAGGGCCGGTACAGCATAGAGTGTCCTGCACCACTCTCGGACAAAAGGGACATGACCATGAACACACCGTTTACCGACAACTATGACCAAGCGTTTCTTCTGGACACCATGATGGGGCCGAACGCCATGCGCATTACGGAAGAAATGGCGAGCTTTCTCCCCATTACTCCGGGCATGCGCATTCTTGACCTGGGGTGCGGCATGGGCATTTCCTCCGTCCTGCTTGCGGAAAAATATGATGCGACGGTGTTCGCGGCTGACTTATGGATTCACCCCACGGAAAACGCGAAACGCTTCGCAAGCCTGGGGCTTGATGCGAAGATATTTCCCCTTCTGGTTGACGCAACAAAAGAAATTCCCTTCGCGCATGACTATTTTGACATGATCATCAGCGTGGACGCCTATCAGTACTTTGGCGGCAACGAGGCCATACTGCCGAAACTCCTGCCCTTTGTGAAAAAAGGCGGCTTTGTGGCGGTTGCCGTGCCCGGCTTTACCCAGGATTTCCCCGAAGGACAGCTGCCGGAAGAGATCCAGCCCTTCTGGACGCCGGAGTGGTATTTTTATTCCTGCGACTGGTGGCGGGCGTTATGGGAAAAAGAGCCCGGCATAGCGATTACCGGAGTGCGCGAAATGGACGCATGCAAACAGGCTTGGGACGACTGGCTGCAATCTCCCAACCCCTATGCTCAAAGCGATATGAAGATGATGGAGGCTGGAGCGGGAAAATATTTCAACATTATCCAAATCGTGGGGCGAAAAGTTTAGAGCAGTTGAACATTGAAAATGTTCAACTGCTCTGCAAGGATTTGTCTTCAAATCCTTGCCGCGAGATTGGCGTAGGCGGGCTTGATGCGGCACGTCCTGTGCCGCTCCCTTCGGGCGTCGCTTCGCTCCGTGCGCTTCGCATCCTGCTCCGCGACAGTCCGCCGTTAAGCGACAATCTCAAAGCGAAACTGCTCTAAGAGAAGCCCGCATGTAAGACTGTTCGCATTTTCCGCCCAAGCTGCCGCGCGGCAAGGCGTCCGCAGCAGTAAGCCCCCTGCCGTTTCGCGCGGCCGGGGGCTTCATTTGAGCGGGTTCGGGTGATGCCTGTGGTCCTTATGGCTCCAGCGCCAAAATGACTTCCGGCTTGCCGATGAGCACCAGGGAATCGCCGGAAATAAGCGTGGCGCGGGGGTCCGGCACAAAGCTGTAGTCTTTGTCTTCCGGCCCCTTTTTGGCCACGGCCATCACGCCGTGCAGGTTGGTGAGGTTGAGGTCCGCCAGCGCCTTGCCCGCCCAGGCGCTGACCGTGACTTCCTGCAGCAGCACGCCGCCGCCCAGAGGGAGGAAGTCGAGCATGCCGGGGTTGGCCAGGCGGTGGGCCGTCTGCACGGCCACGTCCACTTCCGGCTGCACCACGCGGTGCACCCCAAGGCGCAGCAGCACCTTGCGGTGTTCCGGGCTGATGGCCTTGACCACCACCTTTTTCACCTTCAGGTCGTGCAGGTTGAGCGCCACCAGAATGGAGGTTTCCATGGAACTGCCCACGCTCACCACCACGCAGTCCAGGTCCTGAAAGCGCAGCTGTTCCAGCACGTTCCTGTCCGTGGCGTCGCCCCGGTACACGCGGGCGAGCATGTCCTGGGCCAGGCGCACCCGGCTTTCCCCGTCGTCCAGGCCCACCACGCGGTGGCCCAGTTCCGTGAGCGTCGCGCCCAGTTGCAGCCCGAACTTGCCAAGACCGATAACGCCGACTTCCATTTTTTTCATACGCTTTCCTCCGGCCGGGCCTGTCCCGGTCAGCCTCCGGGTATACGCCAGGCGGCCGCTGGTTGTCTGCCGGTTATCCCCCGGTCATCCGCCGGTCATCCAATGGGTATGTCCGTTTCCGGCAGTTTCCAGGCCGGTTCGGTCTGGAACTGCTGCAAGGTGGTGATGAGCCAGATAGGCCCCAGGCGGCCGATAAACATGAGCAGGCAGTCAATGAGCTTGCCCGCCGTGGACAGGCTGGGGCTGACGTTGGTGGAAAGCCCCACCGTGGCAAAGGCGGACACGGTTTCGAACAGGAGGTCCAGCACCTGGAACTGCGTTTTGCCGTGGGGCTGCGCGCCCCCTTCAGTCAGGGTCAGGGCAAAGGTGCCGCCAATCACGGTGAGCATGGTGAAGGTGAACAGCACGAACACCTTGTTCAGCGTCGCGGGCTCAAGCCCCCGTCCGGCCACGGTGACCTGGCTCCTGCCCGTGAGCTGCGCTCTGATGAAACCCAGCAGCGCCCGGAAGGTGGTGGTCTTGATGCCCCCGGCGCAGGAACCCGGGGAACCGCCGATAAGCATGAGTAAAATGAGCACCAGCAGCGAAATGTCCGTCAGTTTGGTCACATCCACGGTGCAAAACCCGGCCGTGCGGGCGGTGACGGACTGGAACAGCGCGGGCAGCAGGCCTTCCCGCGCCACGTGGAAGTGCCCGACGTTGGCAAAAAATTCCGGCAGAAAGATGCACAGCGTCCCGCCGAAAATCAGAAAGGCGGTGGTACTCAAAACCAGGCGCGCGTGCAGGCTGAGCCGGTGGGGAGAAGGCCGCGAACGGCCCGCCTGCGCCCTGGCCAGGGACCAGGACCAAGCGTGCGCGGGTTCGGGCTTTCCCAGGCGGCGCCACAGCAGGCGCAGTATTTCGTCCAGCACCGCAAAACCCAGGCCGCCCATCACTATCAGGGACATGATCACCAAATTCACGCCCCAGTGCTGCTGCCAGCCGATCAAATTGTCCGGCCACAGGGCGAACCCCGCGTTGCAAAAGGCGGAAACCGCCAGGAACACGGCGTGGAAAGCCCCTATGCGCTCCGGCTCCATCAGGTACAGAATGGCCGCGCCCGTCATCTCCAAACTCAGAATGACCATCACCACGCGCTGCAGAAAGCTGCCCAGATGAAAGGAAGGGTTGTGCAGCAGCGCGTCGCCCACGGCCATTCTGTCCGTGAGCGAAATACGGCGGCTCCAGAAGTAGAAAATCAGGGTGGTGTAGGTGGTGATGCCCAGGCCGCCAAGCTGGATAAGCGTCACCATCACCACATGCCCGAAACGGGTGAAGGCCGTGGAAGGGTCCACGGAAGCCAGCCCGGTCACGCACACGGAAGAGGTGGAAATAAACAGCGCGTCCACAAAGGACACCGGCCCGGCCGCCGCGCTGACATCCAGCCAGAGCAGCACGGCCCCGGCCAGAATGGTCAGGGCAAAGGAAGCCACGGGCAGCACGAAAGGCAGGGTGAAACGCTTTTTCCGCATAGCGCGCATTCTGCCCCAAGCGGGAAAAAAGGCAAGATCCCACGCCCTAATTTTTGATAATACATTGTTCTCTTCCCCGCATCATGCTATCAGCGCTGCCATGCCCCGCGAACCCGGCCCGCGCCGGTCCGCGATGATAACCGGTAGATGTAAAAAGGATTGGACATGGATATCGCTTTCCAACTTTCCGCCCAAGGCCCTTGGCAGGCAGACTGCCTGCTGCTCCCCGCTTTTGAGGACGCGCCCGCCCAGCTGCCCGCGCCTCTTACCCAGGCCGCGCCCTGGCTGGCCGCTTCCCCGGCTTTCGCCGACCACAGCGGCAGGGCCAAAAGCCTGACCATGTGCCACGGCGACGCGCACGCTCCCATTTCCAGAGTACTGGCCGTGGGCCTGGGAAAACGCGAAGCCTTCAGCCCGGAAACCCTGCGCAACGCGTTGGCAAGCGCCGTGCGCCTGTGCCGGGAACGCCGCCTCTCCCGCCTGGCCCTGGCGGCGGAAAGCCTGGACCTTCTCTCCGGCCCGCGGGAACGTGCCGCTCTGCTTGAGGAAGCGGTAAGCGCCGCCCTGCTGGCCGCCTACAGCTGCACGCTGTACCGCTCTGACGCCTCGCTTACGGAAGCGGAGCGTTTCCGGCTTCAATCCTTTGCGCTGCTGTATGAAAACGACAGGCCCCAGGCCGATGCCGAGGCCATGGACCGGGGCCGGGCGGCCGCCTCCGGGGTACAACTGGCCAGGGATCTGGTCAACGGCCCGGCCAGTGTCATTACCCCCGCCCGCATGGCGGAAACGGCACGGGATCTGGCGGGGCGCCACGGCTTTTCCTGCCGCGTGCTCGGCCCGGGAGAACTGCGGATTTTGGGCATGGGCGCGTTTCTCGCCGTGGCCGCGGGTTCGCGCCAGGAACCGCGCCTCATCGTGCTGGAATACGCGCCCAAAGGCATGGAGGGGGCGGACCCCCTGGTGCTGGTGGGCAAGGGCGTTACCTTTGACAGCGGCGGCATTTCCCTGAAGCCCGCCGCGGACATGCACCGCATGAAAGGCGACATGGCGGGCGCGGCCGCCGTGCTTGGCGTGTTCGAAGCCATAGGCAAGGCCCCGGGCCAATGCCCCGGCCGTGTGGTGGGCATTATGCCCTGCGCGGAAAACATGCCGGACGGCAACGCCACCCGCCCCGGCGACATAGTGGCCACCATGGCCGGTAAAACCGTGGAAATTACCAACACCGACGCGGAAGGCAGGCTTATTCTCTGCGACGCGCTCAGCTACGCCCAAAAAGAATGGAAGCCCAAGTTCCTGGTGGATATCGCCACGCTTACCGGCGCCTGCGTGGTGGCCCTGGGCAAGGGCGCGGCAGGCCTGTTCTGCGACGACGAAGCGTTGCGCGGCACGCTTTTGGCCTGCGGGGAAAAGGCCGGGGAAGCCTTGTGGCCCATGCCCTTGTGGAAAAGTTTCGCGGAACAGCTCAAGAGCCCGGTGGCCGACATGGCCAACGCCGGCTCGCGTGAAGGCGGGGCCATATACGCGGCCCTATTCCTCAAGCAGTTTGTTGCCGATAAGCAGGTTTGGGCGCACCTGGACATGGCCGGGGCTGGCTACGCCACCAAAACAAGCGCCCTTTGCCCGGAAGGCGGCACGGGTTTCGGCGTGCGCACTCTTTATGGACTTGTCCAAAAAACGGATATCATAAAATAAACCGGGATAAGAGGCGGTTTTTTTACCATGAAAAAAGCGCCAAAGCTATTTTATTCCAAAGCCAACGCATTTTTTGCTTTAGTTTGCATTATGTGTTGAATTTTTTACGCGCTTTCATTATCGTTTAGGGATATTTTTTTGTACTGACAGCACGATAGAGAATATCTACTAGAGCAGTTTCGCTTTGAGATTGTCGCTTAACGGCGGGCTGTCGCGGAGCAGGATGCGAAGCGCACGGAGCGAAGCGACGCCCGAAGGGAGCGGCACAGGACGTGCCGCATCAAGCCCGCCTGCGCCAATTTCGCGGCAAGGATTTGAAGACAAATCCTTGCAGAGCAGATGGACATTTTCAATGTTAATCCGCTCTAAAACAGTACAGAATAGCGACCCGGTTTCCGCGCGCCCTGCCGCGTTTTTTAACGCTGCAGGGGGCTTTGTCCGAGCGCGCGGCGTTACCGGGCTTTTTTCCAGCCGGGCGTTCGCCGCGTCCGGCTGTACCATTGCAATACAGGCCCCACCCCGAGGAGGATGGAGTATGTTCGGTTCCCTGAAAAACAAATTGTTGCTGCCCATTCTTGGGCTGCTGATTCTGGGCATGGCCGGCATAAGTTACACGGCCTATACCAAATCCAGCGCGGCCCTCGGCCAGTCCATCAAAGATGACGCCCACGGTTCCTCTTCCGCTCTGGAAGCCATTATCGGGGCCATCCTTGAAAACGCCAACGTGGATATCCAGGTGCTCGCGCAGCGCAACGAGGTCGTCGCCTCCCTCCTGCCCGGCCCGGACCAGGCCGCGGCCAAAACGCGAGCCGCCGCGGGCCTGGCCGTGGTGGACCAGAACCAACCCTTCTACGCCACTCTGGGGCTGCTGGACAAAAACGGCAAGCTGGTTGTTTCCAGCACGGGCAATGCGCGCGACGTGGATTACAAAAGCAGGGACTTCTTTCAGGAGAGCATGGGGGGCAAACCCTTTATCTCCACCGCCTATCTCAGCGCCGTCACGGGCGAACCCGTGGTCGCCGTCAGCCAGCCCGTGCGGGACAGCGGCGGCAAGCAGGTGATCGGCGTGCTCTACCTGGCCCTGAACCTGGCCAAGATCGGCGAGGAATACGTGGCCAACGTCGGCCTGGGCAAAGAAGGTTACGGCCTTGTGGTGGAAGCCAAGACCGGCCGGGTGATCATCCATAAGGACAAAAAATATATTCTCAGCCGCGAAATGCAGCAAAGCCCCGTGATCCAGAAGCTGTCCAAAATGAAGAATCCCGGGGAAATTGTCGAAGACTGGGCCGGGGTGTCCACCTTCTATGCCTACGGACCCGTGGAGTCGGCGGGCTGGGTGGCCGTGGTGCGGGCTTCGGCCGACGATATCTACGCGGACCTGCACCTTTTGCGCGACGTCTCGCTGGGCCTGGTGGCCGCCGTGGTGCTGGTGGTGGGCCTGGTCGTGTTTTTCGTGGTCCGCAATATCGTGGGCGCGCTGCAGGAAGGCGTGGTCTACGCCGATGCCGTGGCGCGCGGCGACTTGAACCGCACCCTCTCCCTGCGCCGCAACGACGAGTTGGGCGTGCTGGCCGAAGCCCTGCGCAGCATGGTGGACAACCTGAAAGGCATGATCGCTTCCGCCGAGCAAAAGACGGCGGAAGCGGAAGAACAGTCCGCCAAGGCCCGGAAAGCCATGAGCGAGGCGGAAGAGGCCAGAAGGGAAGCGGAAAGCGCCAAGCGCGCGGGCATGCACCAGGCGGCGCGGCAACTGGGCGTCATCGTGGAGCAGGCCGGCGCGGCCTCCAGTTCCCTTTCCTCCAACATCAACGATGCTGCCTCGGGCGCGGACACCCAGCGCCACCGCACCACGGAAACCGCCACCGCCATGGAAGAAATGAACGCCACAGTCTACGAGGTGGCGCGCAACGCCGGTTCCGCCGCGGAAAGCGCGGACCAGGCCAAAAGCAACGCTCTGAACGGCGAAAAGGTCGTGCGGAACGTGGTGGCGGCCATTACGGAAGTGGACCAGAAAACCGGCCTGCTCAAAGAGCGCCTGAACCTGCTGGGCGAGCGCGCCCAGGGCATAGGCCAGATCATGACCGTGATCACCGATATCGCGGACCAGACCAACCTGCTGGCGCTGAACGCCGCCATTGAGGCCGCCCGAGCGGGTGAAGCCGGGCGCGGTTTCGCCGTGGTGGCCGACGAAGTGAGAAAGCTCGCGGAAAAAACCATGGCCGCCACCAAAGAGGTGGGGGATACCGTGCAGGCCATCCAGGCGGGCACCCAGGCCAGCATCCAGGGCATGGAAAGCGCCTCCGTCTCCGTAACCCGCAGCACGGAACTAGCCCAGGAAGCGGGAGCTTCCTTGCGCGCCATCTTGTCCATTGCCGAAGCCACGGCGGACAAGGTCCGCTCCATTGCCACGGCCAGCGAGGAACAGTCCGCGGCCAGCGAGGAAATCAACCGGGGCATAGAAGAAGTCAGCAGGGTGGCGGACGAAACCTCCTCCCTCATGGGCGAGGCCATCGGCGTCGTGGGCGAGCTGGACGGGCTCATCAGGCAGATCCGCCAGGTTGTCGAAGAATTCAGAAAGGCCTGATGCGGCGTTCCGCTCAGCATACGATACGGAGTTCACCATGTCCTGGAACTTGCGCAATAAATTGCTCATCCCCATTGTCGGGCTCATTCTGCTGGGCTGCCTTGTGCTCAGCTATCTCACCTATGCCGTGGGCAGCAGCGCTCTGCGCGCGTCCATAGCCAACGACGCCAAAGGCGAGGCTAAAGGCCTTGCCGACGTGCTGGAGCTTGTGGTTTCCGGCGCCACCCTGGACGCCAAAACCATGGCTTCGCGCACCGCCACCCAAGCCCTGCTGGCCAAACACGGCGGGGACACCAAAGAGGAAGTGGAAGCCACGGAAGCGCTGATGGCGCAAATCATGGCCCAGCGCCCCCTGTACCAGACCATGGGCGTGGTGGCGCCGGACGGCACCACCGTGGCCTGCACGGAAGCGAAATTCCGGGGCATCAATTTCAAGGACCGCCCTTTTTTCCAAAAGGCCATCAAAGGGGAAACCAACGTCGGCAACCCCCTGATGAGCCGCATAGCCAACCGCTATTTCTTTGCCACCGCCACCCCGGTGTATAACGAAAGCAAAAGCATCATCGGCATCGTGTACACGGCCGTGGACGTGCCCGCGCTTACCGCCAAGGTCCTGCCCCGCATCGCGATAGGCAAGACCGGCTACGGTTTCGCCGTTGACTCCGCCGGGCAGATAGCGCTGCACCCCAACGCCGCCTATGTCATGGACCCCAAACGCGCCGAATCCGAAGCCATCAAGCGCCTGCACAGGGAAAAAGCGGCCTCCGGCGCCTACACCCTGTCCTGGGACGGGACGGACACGTACTATTCCTACGCCAAGGTTCCCGGCCTGGGCTGGACCGTGGCCGTGCGCGCCCTGGAAAAAGAACTGTTCGAGCCAGTGGCCTCCATGCGCACCCTTTCCCTGGCCCTGGGCCTGGGTGTGGTGGCGCTTTCCGCCCTGCTGGTCTTTCTGCTGGTCAACAACATCGTGGCCGCCATCAACAAGGGCGTCACCTACGCCGACGCCGTGGCCCACGGCGACCTGGACCGCAGCCTGGACGTGGAGCGCAACGACGAAGTGGGCGCCCTGGCCGTGGCCCTGCGGGCCATGGTGGCCAACCTCAAGGAAATGATCACGGTTTCCGAGCGCAAAAGCGCGGAAGCCCTGGAGCAGTCTGAAAAAGCCAACGCCGCCATGGCCGAGGCGGAAGCCGCCCGCCGCCAGGCGGAAAGCGCCAAGCGCGAAGGCATGCTCCAGGCGGCCGGGCGTCTGGAAGCCATTGTGGCCGACACCACCAGCGCTTCCCACCGCCTGGCGGACCAGGTGGACAGGGCCGTGGCCGGTTCCGAAATACAGCGTCAGCGCACCGGGGAAGCCGCCACCGCCATGGAAGAAATGAACGCCACGGTCTATGAAGTGGCGCGCAACGCCTCCTCCGCCGCGGAAAGCGCGGAAGAAGCCAAGACCAACGCGGAAAACGGCGCCGAAGTGGTGGCCGGCGTGCTCAGCGTCATTACCGAAGTCAACGGCCAGGCCGCGCGGCTTACCGGCAGCCTGAACGACCTGGGCAACCAGGCCCAGGGCATTGGACGGGTCATGGGCGTTATCAGCGATATCGCGGACCAGACCAACCTGCTGGCGCTCAACGCCGCCATTGAAGCCGCCCGCGCGGGCGAAGCCGGGCGCGGGTTCGCCGTGGTGGCCGACGAAGTGCGCAAGCTGGCGGAAAAAACCATGGCCGCCACCAAGGAAGTGGGCGAAGCCGTCAAGGCCATCCAGTCCGGCACCAAGGAAAACATCCAGGGCATGCAGGAAGCGGCCGGGGCCGTCACCCGCAGCACGGAAATGGCCACGGAAGCCGGCGCTTCCCTGCGCACTATCGTGGAAATTGCCGAAGCCACCGCGGACAAGGTGCGTTCCATCGCCACGGCCAGCGAGCAGCAGTCCGCCGCCAGCGAGGAAATCAACCGCTCCATGGAAGAGGTCAACAGCCTGGCCGACCAGGCCTCCCAGCGCATGGACAACGCCAAGGGCGCCGTGAACCAGCTGACGGAACTCACCCGCCAGATCCAGCATATGGTGGACGAACTCAAACGCGCTTAAAGGGGGAGAAACGGGGGAATGGAGAAAACTTTTTTGCAAAAAAGTTTTCCCCATTCCCCCGGCCCCCATCCCTCTTTCAAAAAACTTGATTATGGCTTACGCGGATTCATGCCGCGTTTTTTGTTCCTTGCGGCACCTGGCCGTCATCACACTGTAACCTTCCCATTGCTAGTGCCACGTATCCGTCTCCACGCAGCTTCCCTCGCGCCCGCGCCGTGCGGGCGTGTACCATCAACCGGAGAGACCGCCATGAAGTTTTCGCGCACCGTGTTACGGATTGTTCTGCCCGCCCTGCTCTTGCTCGCCCTTTGCTGCGGCTCTTCTGTTGCCGCCGCGCCGGAAGCCAAGGCCAACGCCACCAAAAAATCCGGCCGCGCCTTTACGGAAGTGGCCCGCTTTAAAGCGGCGGAAGCCAACCAGGGCGTGGCTGTGGACGACAAGCACTTCTACGCCGTGGACAACACCACCATCGGCAAATACGAAAAAAGCACGGGCAAACAGGTGGCCAAATGGCAGGGCAGCAAGGAATTCCCGGCCATCCACTTTGACGGCGGCGTGGTGGTGGACGGCAAGCTCTACCTGCCCCACTCCAACTACCCGCAAAGCCCCATGACCAGTTCCGTGGAAATTTTCGACGCCGCCACGCTCAAGCCCATCGGCACGCACAGCTTCGGCATCATGCTCGGCTCCCTCACCTGGGTGGACCGCCACAACGGCGCCTGGTGGGCGGTGTTCGCCAACTACAACCGTGTGTTCGGCACCTCTATGGAAGTGTACGGCCACACCCACCGGACCGTGTTCGTGAAAATGGACGACAACTGGAAAGTGCAGCAGAGCTGGATTTTCCCGCCGGAAGTGCTCAAGCGTTCCGAACCCATGAGCATTTCCGGCGGCTCCTGGGGTCCGGACGGCCAGCTCTACGTTTCCGGCCACGACCACCCGGAAGTGTATGTCATACGCTTCCCCAAAATGGGCTCCGTCCTGGAGCTGGCGGAAACCATCCCCCTCAAGATCGAGGGCCAGGGCATAGCCTGGGACCGCTCCAAGCCGGGCACCATTTACGGCATTACCCGCAAGAGCCGGGAAGTGGTGGTTTCCACGCTTAAATAACGGCCCGGCCATTGCCATTTTGACCGGATCTGTCTATTTTTCAGGCGGATGGGGCAGTCTCCATCCGCCTTTCCCGTCCTTCATCCTCAGGAAACGCCCATGCTTACCCCTGTCCAGAGAGTCGCGGCCATTCACGACCTTTCCGGTTTCGGCCGCACGTCCCTCACCGTGATCATTCCCGTGCTGTCCGCCATGGGCATGCAGGTCTGCCCCCTGCCCACGGCCGTGCTCTCCACCCAGACCAGCGGCTTTGACGATTTCCGCTTTGTGGACCTGAGTTCCGCCATGCATTCTTTTCTCGCTCACTGGCAGGAGCTGGGATTGCGCTTTGAAGCCGTGTACAGCGGCTTTCTGGGTTCCCCCGACCAGGTGGAAACCGTGGCCGCCTGCATAGAAGCCTGCCTCGCGCCCGGCGGCATCGCGGTGGTGGACCCCGTGCTGGGCGACAACGGCCAGTTGGACCCCACCATGACCCCGGAAATGGTGGAGCGCATGCGCTGGCTCATCACCAGAGCCCATTGCATCACCCCCAACCTGACGGAAGCCGCCTTTCTGCTGAACGAACCCTACCCCGGCCACGCCCTGGCCCCTGAGGCGCAAAAGGAATGGCTGCGCCGCCTGGCGGACCTGGGGCCGGAACTGGCGGTCATTACCAGCGCGCCCCTGCCCGGCGAAGAGCACAAAAGCGCGGTGGTGGCCTACGATAAGGGCCAGGACCGTTTCTGGCAGGTGCGCTGCGACTATATCCCGGCCTTTTACCCCGGCACGGGCGATACCTTTGCCAGCGTGCTCACCGGCAGCCTGCTCCAGGGCGACAGCCTGCCCGTGGCCATAGACCGGGCCGTGCAGTTTGTCACTCTGGGCATACGCGCCACGTTCGGCCACAAACTGCCCTGCCGTGACGGCATTTTGCTGGAGCGCGTGCTGCAGACCCTGCACATGCCCATGACTTCCAGCTCTTATATGCTGCTGTAACCACTGAGGTCATAAAACCATGAAAAGCTACGCCCCCATCCCCATGATACCCGGCCCGGTCACCCTGCACCCGGACGTGCTGGCCGCCATGTGCCGGGACTTCGGCTCCGGCCAGGTGGAACCGGATTTCATTCCCTTTTACGACCGGACCAGCCGCCTTATCGCGCAACTTATGGGCACCCAAAACGAGGTGGTGCTCATGACGGGAGAAGGCATGCTGGCCCTGTGGGCGGCCCTGAAAAGCTGCCTCAAGCCGGGGGATTCCGTGGTCTGCGTGGGCACCGGCGTGTTTGGCGACGGCATAGGGGAAATGGCCGCTTCCTTGGGCTGCACCGTGCACAGCGTCTCCCTGCCCTACGACAGCACCATAGGCTGCGGCGACAGCCTGCAGCGCGTGGAAGAGGCCATTCGCACCACCCGGCCCGCCATGCTCACCGCCGTGCACTGCGAAACGCCTTCCGGCACCTTGAACCCCCTGGACGCCCTGGGCGAGATGAAAAAGCGCCTCGGCGTGCCGCTGTTCTACGTGGACGCCGTGGCCAGCCTGGGCGGCGTGCCCGTGCTTACCGATTCCTGGCAGGTGGACCTTATGCTGGCCGGTTCGCAAAAATGCCTGTCCGCGCCGCCGTCCATGAGCATGATCGGCGTCAGCCCCCGGGCCTGGGAAAAAATGGAAGCCGTGGCTTACCAGGGCTACGACGCCATTCTGCCCTTCCGCACTATCCGCCGGGACGGCCGCTGCCCCTACACCCCCTACTGGCACGGCGTGGCCACCCTGAAAGCCGGGGCCGAAGCTATTCTGCGGGAGGGGATGGAAGCCTGTTTCACCCGGCACGAAGCCGTTGCAAAGCGCTGCCGCGAAGGCCTCGCCCGTCTGGGCCTCACGCTCTTCCCCGTGCCCGGCGCGGTCCATTCCCCCACCGTCACCGCCGCCCTTGTGCCGCAAGGCATAGCCTGGCCGGACTGGAAAGAGCGCCTGCGCCGCCGGGGCCTTATCGTCACCGGCAGTTTCGGGCCCATGAGCGGCAAAGTCTTCCGCCTCGGCCACATGGGCACCCAGGCCGACCTGGGGCTTATGGACAAGGCGCTGGCCGCTATTGAGGACGCTTTGACGAAGCCGTAAAGGCAATTTTGTCGAAGCCATCTAAGAGTCGAAGCAGGGCTCTGCCCTGCACCCGCCAAGGGCTGGCGCCCCTGGACCCCATACAAGGTAACTAAAAAAGAGTGCACATCTGCCGTTCTGTTGATTCGGGCCGTCCTGGCCCTCACCCCTTCGGGGCGCCGGGGAGGACCCCGGCGGGCAATTCCGCTATCCTGCGGAATTGTCGCGCCACGGCGCTCACATACTGGCGGGTACTGGATTGAAAGAGTGAAAAGAGTGGTACCATCATTGTACGGTACCCTGGCATCAACGAGAAGCGGCCCCATACCCCCGTCAAAGTTCTTTGGAAGGGGATAGGGGGTCC
>JAVBNC010000047.1:0-5598 GCA_031551765.1 Desulfovibrionaceae bacterium | reverse complement strand
CCCGTGGCCGTCCCCCTGTCGCGGGGTCAAGGGGGCTCAGCCCCCTTTCGAGTGCAGGGCAGCGCCCTGCTCTCACTTTTGGATGGCTTCGACAGCTGACTCTTCGTGGATCAAGGCAGCACTTTCAGGGTGTAAGCCTTGTTCAGGTCCAGGTACTTGCGCGCCAACTCCTGCAGGTCTTTAGGCGTGAGCTTGCGGGCTTTTTCTATCCTTTGCCGCTCGGCATCCAGGGGGCGGCCGGTGGCGGCCAGGGTGGCGGCTTCCTGGCTGCGGGAACCCAGGCTCTGCCGGGAACGGATGTACTGCCCGGCCATCTGGTTCTTGCCGCGCTCCAGCTCTTCTTCGGGCAGCGGTTTTTTGTGCAGTTCCTCGATCACCTTGCGGAAGCCTTCTTCCGCCTGGGCCATTTTGGCCGGTTCCGTGCCGGTGTAGAGCGCCAGAGCGCCGGTGAGCGGGAAGCGCAGGGAGAAGGCCGTCACCACGTAGCCCAGGCCCTGCTCGTCCCGCAGGTCGCGGAAGAGCAGGCCGCTTTGGCCGGCCAGAATGGTCTGCAGCAGATCCAGGCCGGGATCGTCCGAGCTGTTGGGGCCCACAGTGGGGAAGATCAGGAAAAGGTGCGCCTGCTGCCGCCCTTTCAGGGGCACGTCCAGGGTCTTGTCCTTGCCCCAGGACGGGGCCTTGAGAACGGCGGCCTTGGCGGAAGGCGCTGGCAGGGCTTTGGCCGCTTTGATCACGGCTTCGCGGTCAAAGGAACCACACACGGCCATGACCCAGGGCTGCTTGACCTGCTCCGCCCAAAAGGCGCGCACGTCTTCCCGGGTGTAGGCACGCACGCGGTCCAGCGTGCCCGTGCCCACGTAGCCGTAGGGGTGGCTGCCGAACAGGAAGGGGAAAAGCTTGCGGGAAGCCAGGTCAAAGGGCCGGTCTTCCTGGCTGATGATCACGGCTTCCTGATTTTTCTTGGCCCGGTCCACTTCTTCTTTGGCCAGGGCGGGCTTGCTGAGCGTGGCTTGGAGCAGGCCGAACAAGTCTCCGGCAAAGCGTTCGGGGTAGCGCATGCTCAGGCTGAAGGTCTGGCGGCCGGAAGAGGCACGCAGGCCGGACGCGCGGTCCGCGAGATAGGCGTCCAGGGCCGGGGCGTTCATGGACGAGGTACCCCTGGTGAGCACGGCGGCGCTGAGCGCGCCCAGCCCCTGCTTGTCCGGGGGCAGCAGCGAATCCCCGCCGCTGAAAACCATGTCCACGGCCGCGTAGGGCAGGGTGGGGTCGGGCAGCAGAATCAGGGTACGGCCGGAACCCAGGTCCAGGGTTTCCGTGGCGCCCTTGGCCGCGCTTTGTTCGGCCACGGCCTTGGCGTC
The DNA here is from genome assembly GCA_031551765.1 of Desulfovibrionaceae bacterium. Classification (GTDB taxonomy): domain Bacteria; phylum Desulfobacterota; class Desulfovibrionia; order Desulfovibrionales; family Desulfovibrionaceae; genus JAVBNC01. Next base: position 4,240 of record JAVBNC010000047.1, on the reverse strand, counting down.
AACTTTGGGCCAGGATTCGGCCAGGGTTTTGCGCAGCCAGGCTTCGTCGGGCAGGGCCGTGGCGGCGGTTTTGGCTTCCGTCTTTTCCGGCAGCAGCACGGTGGCGGACAGGCGTTCCGGCCGGAACAGGTCTTTCATCAGCTGGGTCAGGGTGGCCTGGTCCGTCAGCTTCAACTGGGCCAGGTAGTTGTTCTCCGCCTCGGGCCCGCCGAAAAAGAGGAAGTAGCCGAGCTTGGAGGCCATGCCGCCCAGGGTTTCCTTGTGACGGTACAGGCTGTCTTCCAGGTTAAGCTTGGCCCGGTCCATTTCCTCCTGGGTAAAGGTCAGGCGGGAGAGGTCGGCCAGATCTTTGTTGAATTCCCGCCAGAAGGCCTCCAGCTTGTCCGGGGCCAGGGAAACGGAAATGTAGAACAGGCCGGTGCGCTCAAAGGTGTAGTCACCGGCGGAAATGCTGTCCACCAGCTGCTTTTCGTACTTGTAGACGCGGTAGAAGTAGGAAGTTTTGTCGCCCGCCAAAAGCTGGCTCAACACTTCCAGGGCCGGGCTGCGGGCGTCGTTCTGGTCATAGGCCGGGAAAGCGATGCCCAGGTGCACCTTGTTCCAGGGCGTGCGTTCCACGGTGACCAGCGGCCCCTTGGCGGGCAGGGCGGAAGGCGCAATGACGGCGGGCGGGGTGACGGCTTTGGTGTTGGGGAGATCCCCGAACTGGCGCGCGGCTTCCGCCAGCACCTTGTCCGGGTCCACCTTGCCCACCACCACCAGCAGCATGGACTGCGGCTGGTAGTGCTGCGCGATATAGGCGCGGATGCCTTCCGCCGTGAAATTCTTGATGGTTTCCGGGTAGCCGATAATGGGCCGCTCGTACGGGGTACCGGCCAGGGCCAGGGCCTGGATGCGTTTGAACAGCCTGCCGCCGGGTTCATCCTCGCCGCGCTGCAGTTCCGCCAGCACCACTTTTTTCTCGGATTCCAGCTCCTGCGGGTCCAGGCTGGGATGGAAGGCCATGTCCTTCAGGATGTCCAGGCCCAGGGCCCATTTGTCCGCGGGCATGTCCGTCAGGTACACGGTGTAGTCAAAGCTGGTGGCCGCGTTCAGATAGCCCCCGGCCTTTTCCACGTCGGCGGCCACCTGGCCCTTGGGCCGTTTTTCCGTGCCCTTGAACACCATGTGCTCCAGTTGGTGGCTGATGCCCGCCTGCTGCGGCGTCTCATAGGCGGACCCCGCGTGCACGTACAGGCGCAGCGCGGCCAGCGGGAAGCGGTCGTCTTTCTGAATGGCGACCATGAGCCCGTTGGGGAGTTTGGTGATGCTCAGGCCCGCCGGGACGGAGGAAGGCTCGGTTTTTTTCGTCACGGGGACCTCTTTTTTAGGGGCCGGGGCCGCAAGGGCCGGCGCGGCCAGGCCGCTGGTCAAAGCGGCGGCCAGCAGGCCGGCATATACAAAGGCGCGCATGGCAGTATCCTTATGTTAGCCCTCCGTCTCGCGGGCGGGGAGCAGTTTGGTCAGACGCAGGTCCGACAGGGAATAGGCCTTTTGTACTCCTTCCAGGGCGGCAAGCACAAGAGCCAAAGGAGAAATATAACCTCCTTCGCTCCAGTCCAGGGTCAGCGTGACTTCCGCTTCGTTTCCGCCGGGGCGGATACGCAGGAACCAGCTTCTGGCGTCCGCCTCGCGCGGGCCTTTCTTGGTTTCCCGCGTCCAGGGCAGGCGCTCGGCCGCGTCCACGGCCCGCCAGGCGGCCGCGAAAGAGGCGGCGTCATCCCCCAGATATTCCAGGCGGAAAGTATCCCATTCCGCTTCCTGCGGCCTTTTGCCTGGGGGCAGCTCTTCCACGGCCACCGCGCCCAGGCCGGGCAGAATGTCCGCCAGGGCCGCGTGCACGGCCGGGATTTCCCGGCGTTCGCGCAGGTGCAGGCTCAGCCATTCGCCCTGGCTGGACACGCCCACGGGCAGGGCGCGGCTGAAAGAAATGAGCGGCAGGGGGTGGAAGCCCTGGGAAAAGGCCAGGGGCAGTTCCGCCCGGCGGAAGGCGCGTTCGAACACGCTTTGCAGTTCCAACTGGCTGAGGTAGGCGGACAGCCCGGTTTTGCGGTACCAGAGCCGCAGGTGCTGCGCCTTGCGGATGAGGTGTTCCGGCAGTTCCGGGGGCTTTTTGTTTTTTCCCGGCTCGCGCGTTTCCGCCTTACCGCTTTCAGAACGCACCACCACCCGGCCGTATTGGTCCAGGTTGGGGCTGTGCGCGTCCTGGTCCCGCTGCGGCAGGTTGAGGTCGTTGGCGTACGCGCCCATGCCGGGCAGGCGGGGGAGGCGCGAAGGCCCGGCCTTGGTGTCGCAGGCGCCGCAGAGCAGGCAGTGTTCGTAGCGACAGTCGCCGCTGACCGTGCCCGCAAAGGCCCGCTCGCGCTCGCGCAGCAGAAATTCCCGGCTCACGCCGTTTTCCAGGTGGTCCCAAGGCAGGGTCCGGTCCAGGTCGCGGGCGGCGGTGTAGTCCGCCGGATCCAGGCCCTCTTCCGCCAGGGCTTCCAGCCAGGGGGCAAGGGTGAAATGCTCCATCCAGCCCGCGAAAACAGCCCCCTTGCGGTAGGCGCGCTCCACCACGTTGGCGAGGCGCCGGTCCCCGCGCGAGAAAATGCCTTCCAGAAAGCTTTCTTCCGGCTGGTGCCAGCGCATGGTGATGCGCTTTTCCTTGCGCAAAGCTTCCAGCAGCACGCCCACGCGCCGCCGGATTTCCTCCAGGGAAATCTGCTCCTCCCACTGGAAGGGCGTGTGCGGCTTGGGCACGAACGGCGAAACCGCCACGGTGACCTGCAAGCGCTTGATACCCGGCCCGGCCGCGTCCCGGGCTTTGCGGGCCAGGTCCACAATGGCCAGCAGGTCTTCGTCCGTTTCCGTGGGCAGGCCGATCATGAAGTAGAGTTTGACCTGGGTCCAGCCGTGCTCGAACAGCTTCTGTACGTGCAGGATAAGCTCTTCCTCGGTCACGCCCTTGTTGATGACGTCGCGCAGGCGCTGGCTGCCCGCTTCCGGGGCCAGCGTCGCGCCGGTGCGGCGTATGCCCGCGATGCGGCCCATGATGGAATCGTCAATGGAGCCCACCCGCAGGGAAGGGAGCGAAACGGAAACCTCTTCCGCCACGCAGCGTTCCACGCAGGCGTTGAACAGGGTCTTGAGCGCGGAAAAATCCCCGGTGCTCAAAGATAAAAAGGAAAGTTCCCCATACCCCGTGTCCGTCAGGCAGCGGTTTAACAGCCCGGTCAATTCCGCCACGCTGCGCTCCCGCGCGGGCCGGTAGGTCATGCCCGCCTGGCAGAAGCGGCAGCCCCTGGTGCAGCCACGGCCTATTTCCAGGGCCAGGCGGCTGTGCACCGCGCCGAAAGGAATGACCTGCGTGCTGGGGTAAAAAGCCTCGTCCATGCGCGGCACCACGCGCCGCGCGGGCCGGGGTAAATCCGGCTCCAGGGCCGTCATGCCGCTGTCCGTCCAGGCGTAAAATTCCGGCACGTACACGCCGGGAACATGCGCCAGTTCCCGCAGCAGCGTGCGCCGGTCGTTCACCGTCCCGGCCTTTTTCGCGCGTTCCAGCACGTCCAGGGCTTCGGGCAGCATGCTTTCGCCCTCGCCCAGCAGCATGATATCCACGAACGGGGCCAGCGGCTCGGCGGCCAGGGCGCAGCCCCCGCCCACGGCCACCAGCGGCCAGCGGCCCGGTTCCTTGGCCCGCTCTTCCGCGCGCAGGGGAATGCCCGCCAAATCCAGCATGTACAGCACATTGGTGTAGCACAGCTCATGCGTGACGTGGAAACCCAGAAAGTCCAGCTCCGCCAGCGGCGTGTCGGATTCCATGGTGCACAGCGGGGCCTTGTGCTCGCGCAGCACCACGGCGGCTTCCGGGTCCGGGGCGAACACGCGTTCCGCGTACCAGCCTTCCCGCGCGTTAACCACGCCGTACAGGATTTTCTGCCCGAGGTAGGACATGCCCACCTCGTATTTGTCCGGGAACGCCAGGCCCGCATGCACGGACAGGGACGAAAGATCCTTGTGCACGGAACCGGCTTCCATGCCCAGATACTTGCTGGGCCTGGGAAGCAAAGGAAGAAGCTGCCGCATTGGTAATCCGGGAGGTTACGGTGACATGAAGCGCCGGGGGGGGGGGGGGGGGGGTGGGGGGGGGGGGGGGGGGGGGGGGGGGGGGGGGGGGGGGGGGGGGGGGGGGGGGGGGGGGGGGGGGGGGGGGGGGGGG
>JAVBNC010000060.1:0-27707 GCA_031551765.1 Desulfovibrionaceae bacterium | reverse complement strand
CGTTTTCTATGACAAAACCCTCTATAAACAACGCCATAAAATCGAAATCATGTTCGGCAGACTCAAAGACTGGCGCAGAATCGCCATGCGCTATGACCGCTGCGCTCACACCTTCTTTTCAGCGATATGCCTCGCTTGCAGAGTCATATTCTATCTCAATTAATGAGTCCAGAGCCTAGTTTGAGGGCTACTCTAAGGGATCACCCCAAAACGTCGCGCCATTTTCGGACGTGGTATTGTTTTGGAAAAATGAAGCCTTATGCGCGTGTACGGCGTTACGCATGGCTGCGGACCGCCCTCCCGGGAAAGCTTGGAACAATGACACACGCCCGGGCATTGCAACGTTCAAGCATCACAATGCCCGGGCGGTGCGAGAGGTGATCCGGGCCGGTCATCCAGTTTGGAACAATTTGCTGATGAAGGGTATTCTTCCTTGGCAGAAAACAACGCTGTCCGCGGCGTCAGCCCCTACCGCTTGCCCAATTTGCCGAGCATATTCTGAAACGGCCTGTGCCCCTCTTCCCTCTCCTGCCTTCCTTCGTTGCGGGGCTGCGGCTTTTTGCCGTGTGAAGGCTTCGCCCTGTCGGCTTCCGGCCTGCGCCCCTGCTCCCGCCCCCGCTCGCGCGACGGGGCCGCTTCCGGGTTTGTGCGCATGGACAGGGAAATGCGCTTGCGGGCCGCGTCCACCTCCAGCACGATGACGCTCACTTGCTGCTGCACGGTCACCACCGTGTGCGGGTCGCTGACAAAGCTCTCCGCCAGTTGGCTGATGTGCACCAGCCCGTCCTGGTGCACGCCGATATCCACAAACGCCCCGAAATTGGTCACGTTGGTGACGATGCCCGGCAGGCGCATGCCCGGCTCAAGGTCTTCAAGGCGCGTCACGCCCTCTGCAAAGGCAAAGGCCTCAAAGGCCTGGCGCGGGTCGCGGCCCGGCTTTTCCAGCTCGGCCAAGATGTCGCGCAGCGTGGGCAGCCCCACGCTTTCCGTCACATAGGCTTCCGCCTTGATGCGCCGCCGCTTTTCCGGGTCAGCCAGCAGGTCCGGCGTGGCGCAGCCGAGATCCTTGGCCATGGCTTCCACAATCTTGTAGGATTCAGGGTGCACGGCTGAGGCGTCCAGGGGGTTGGACCCGCCGTGGATGCGCAAAAACCCGGCCGCCTGCTCAAACGCTTTGGGCCCCAGACGCGGCACTTTTTGCAAATCCTTGCGCCTGGCAAAGGGGCCGTTGGCTTCGCGCCAGGCCACAACAGCCTTGGCCAGAGCCGGGCCAAGGCCGGAAACGTGCGTCAAAAGCTCCACGCTGGCTGTGTTCACTTCCACGCCCACCGCGTTCACGCAGCTTTCCACCACGTCCTCCAGGCTCTTTTTAAGCGCCGTCTGGTCCACGTCGTGCTGGTACTGGCCCACGCCAATGGCTTTGGGATCGATTTTCACCAGTTCGGCCAGCGGATCCATGAGCCTGCGGCCGATGGAAACAGCCCCGCGCACGGTCAGGTCCAGGTCCGGAAACTCCCGCCGCGCCGTTTCCGAGGCGGAATACACGCTGGCTCCACTCTCGCTGACCACAAGCACAGGCAGGGAGAGACTGAGCGAGCGGACCAGGCTTTCCGTCTCGCGCCCCGCCGTGCCGTTGCCGATGGCGACAGCCTCGGCTTTGTGCGCGGCAACGAGCCTGAGGATTTTTTCCCCGGCGCTTTTTTGCTGCTCCGCGCTCATGATATGGATGAGATCGTGGTGCAGAAGCGCGCCCTGCGCGTCCAGACACACCACCTTGCAGCCGGTGCGGAAACCGGGATCAATGGCCAGTACGCGCTTTTGCCCCAAGGGCGAGGCCAGCAGAAGCTGGCGCAGGTTCTTGGCGAACACGGCAATGGCTTCGCTTTCGGCCTTGTTGCGCAGAACCCCGCGCAACTCCGTTTCCAGGGAAGGCGCGAGCAGGCGTTTGTAGCCATCGTCAACGGCCTCACGCACCTGTTTTCCCGCCGGAGAGGAATTTTTCACGAACATGCCCCGGAAAAGAGCCAAAGCTCCTTCCGCTTCCGGCAGGAAGTGCAGGGTCAAAAAGCCCTCGGCCTCGCCGCGCAGCATGGCCAGCAAGCGGTGCCCGGCGGCCTTGGCGGCGTTTTCCCGCCAGTCGAAATAGTCGCGGAACTTCGCGCCTTCTTCTTCCTTGCCCTTGGCCACGCTGGAAGCAGCCACGGCCTTGCGGGCGAAAAATTCACGCAGGGCGGCGCGGGCCGCCGCGTCCTCGTTGGCCATTTCCGCGATGATGTCGCGGGCTCCGGCCAAGGCCGCGTCAACGGATTCCACGCCCTTTTCCGCATTTACAAAGGGCGTTGCCGCTTCTTCCGGAGAAAGCGGCGCGGCTTGCGCCAGCAAGGTCAGGGCCAGAGGCTCCAGCCCTTTTTCCCGGGCCATGGTCGCGCGGGTGCGCCGTTTCGGGCGGAAGGGAAGGTACACGTCTTCCAGCGCGGTCATTGTTCCGGCGGCCATAACCTTGGCGCGCAATTCGTCGCTGAGCAATTCCCGTTCCGTCAGGGAGGCGAGAATGGCTTCGCGCCTCGCTTCCAGCTCGCGCAGTTGCGTAAGCCTGTCCCGCACGGCGGTGACGGCGACTTCATCCAAAGAGCCGTGCGCCTCCTTACGGTAGCGGGCGATAAAAGGGATGGTCGCCCCTTCATCCAGAAGCTCCGCCACGGCTTTGGCCTGGCCTGGGGCTATGCCCAGCTCTTTTGCGATCTGCTCGAAAAACTGCACGGGAGAATCCTTTGGTTCGGGGAAGACGGGAAACGGCCGTTGTACCGGCTGCGTGGAGCGCTCAGGCACTCCCGGCCGTGCATACCGTTTTTGCCTATGCGCGGCAAGAAGAACCGACTCAGCCGGAAAGCCCACTAAGCTCCTGCAGCCGCTGTTCCACAATCTCCCAGCGCAGCAGAAGCTCCGTTTGCTCTTCCTCCAGCGCGGGCAGGCGCTTCGTTGTCCGGGTGAAGGCCGCCGGGTTCCTGGTGAACAAGTCAGGGTCCGCAAGGGCCGTTTCGAGGTTCTTCTGTTCCCGTTCCAGGGCGTCCAGGCGTTCCGGCAGTTCTTCCAGCTCCTGGGTTAACTGCTCAAACTCCCGCTGCTCCTTAAAGCTGAGCTTGCGGGCTTTGTCCGTGGCGGTCCGTCTGTCAGGCTGGTCAGCCGGTCGGGCGGTTTTTTCTTCCGCCTTCCGCTCTTGCGCGGGCGCGGGGCGTTGCCGCAGCCAGTCCGTGTACGCGCCGGCATACTCATGGGCCAGGCCGTCGCCTTCCAGCGCGATCACGCTGGTCACGAGGTTGTCCAGAAAGACCCGGTCGTGGCTGACGATGAGCACGGTGCCGGAATAGTCCGCGATCAGCTCTTCCAGAAGCTCCAGCGTTTCCGCGTCCAGGTCGTTGGTGGGTTCGTCCAGCACCAGCACATTCGACGGCCGGGTGAAGAGCTTCGCCAGGAGCAGGCGGTTGCGCTCCCCGCCGGACAAGGCTTTGACCGGCAAACGGAGGCGGTCCGGGGGAAAGAGAAAGTCCTGCAAGTACCCGGCGACATGGCGCGTGTTGCCGCCGATTGTGACCACGTCGTTTCCTTCCGCCACGTTGCGCATGACGCTTTCTTCCGGGTCCAGGCTTTCACGCAGTTGGTCAAAATAGCTGACCTGCAGGTTGGTGCCCAAGCGCGCGCTGCCTTCCGTGGGCGGCAGTTCGCCGAACAGGACGCGGAGCAGGGTGGTTTTGCCGGTGCCGTTGTCGCCGATAAGGCCCACGCGGTCCCCGCGCTGGATAATGGTGGAAAAGTCGCTGAACAGCGGCGGCTTGCCGGGGTAGGCAAAGCTGACGTTGTTCGCTTCAATGACGAGCTTGCCCGAACGTTCGGCCTCCTGTGCGGCCATGCGCACGTTTCCCTGTTTGTCACGCCGCGCGGCCCGCTCGGCGCGCAGGGCTTCAAGGGCGCGCACCCGGCCCATGTTGCGCGTGCGCCGGGCCTTGATGCCCTGGCGTATCCAGACTTCTTCCTGGGCCAGTTTCTTGTCGAAAAGCGCGAAAGCGCGGTCCTCAATGGCCAGGCGCTCCTCCCGCCGTTCCGGGTAGCGGTCAAAGCCGCAGGAATAGCTGTGCAGCTTGCCCCTGTCGATTTCCACCACCCGCGTGGCCAGGCGTCTGGCAAAGGCCCTGTCGTGGCTGACAAAAATCAGGGTGCGGGCCTTGCGCAGCAAAAAGTCTTCCAGCCAGGTGATGGTCGCAAGGTCCAGGTGGTTGGTGGGTTCGTCCAGAATGAGGTCTTCGGAGCAGACGAGCGCCCTGGCCAAGGCCACCCGCCGCTTGGTGCCGCCGGAAAGCGCCGTGAATTCGGCATCCGGGTCCAGTTCCAAGTGGTTGATAACGGCCAACACGTCGCCGTAGCGTTCCCATCCGCTGCCCGGCTCCTGTCCGTGGTCCGTTCCGGTTTTGTGTTCGGCTGCAGCATGAGCGGCGGCCAGGGCTTTGCCCTCTTCGCCGAGGGCTTTGGCCACCAAGGAAAAAACGGAGCCGCGCCAATTTTCCGGCACATCCTGGGGCATTTGCCCGATCAGCGTGCCGGGCCGGACGATGGTGCCGGAATCCGGCAGCATCCGCCCGCCCAGAAGCGCGAGCAGCGAAGATTTGCCCGCGCCGTTGCGGCCGACAAGGCAGAGCCGCTCGCCGCTTTCAACGGAAAAGTCCGCCGCATCCAGCAGCGGCTTGCCGCCAAGGTTCAGGGTAACGCCCTGCATGCTCAAAAATGCCACGATGTTCTCCAACGCTGTGGTCTGATCCCGCTCCAGGCGGGGAGGCGTACCAATACCCCAGCGGCCGGAGCGGCGCAACGGCCTTGCGCGGGGAAACCTTCCATCTTGAACTTGGCGAATTGGTTGGGGGAAGAATAAAATACAGGGACCATACCTTCGCATAACCCCGTATTGTCAGTTGGCGCGCGGTACAAGATTCGGACTTGTGACCTTTGGTTCCTGAGGTCATGGGTATACACTTTCATTGACTTTTGTATTTTTACATTGTTTTATACGGGCCATACTCACGCGGAGCATCCTTCCATTGCAGGCCGTGCTTGATGACGTAAATGATGCCGCTGGGTACTTTCAGGTCATCGACGCGTGAGATGCCGTGCGAAAGTGGGAAAGAAAGGCTTGATAATTCGAGTTGCTCGGCAGAGAAGTAGAAAAGTTGGCTCATTGCACCCTCCATGAGCACAACTAACCAACTGTTCTATTTTTTGCAATTAATGAGTCCTAAACCTAGAGCAGTTTCGCTTTAAGATTGTCGCTTAACGGCGGGCAAAGCCCGCCTACGCCAATCTCGCGGCATGGATTTGAAGACAAATACTTGCAGAGCAGATGAACATTTTCAATGGTCATCTGCTCTAAGGCAACCCCTTAAGTTTTTATGTATAAAGCCCGGACATTGCGTTTTGCGCGCAATACCCGGGTGTTATTTGGGCGGTTCCGCAGCGGTTAAAACCGCAGTTGCGGGATCATGCCGCTTTCTTTTCCGGCGGGCGGTTTATAATGACCAATGCCAGCGCCATAAAGGCGAAGACGCCTGCCAGCAGGAAAGGGGTGATGTAGGTGCCCGTGGCGTCCCTGAGAACTCCTCCGGAAAATGGGCCGAAGAAACCGGCAACCCCCCAGGCGGTGAAGAGCAGGCCATAATTGGAACTCTGCGCGCTGGAGCCGAAAAACTGCACACAAAGGGCGGGGAAAAGGGTGAAAATGGCTCCGTAGTTCCAGCCGATGGTGGCCGCCGCCAGCCACAGCAAGGTCGGGTTGGAACCTGTATAGTACAGCGCGCAAAGTGCCAGGCCCTGTATCAGGGAAATAATGGTGAAGTACTGTTTGCTGCCGAATTTATCGGCAAAGTAGCCGGAGCCGACCCTGGTGGCCGCGTTGGTTATGGTCAGCGCCATAACCGCGCCCGCGGCAAAAGCCGGGGTAAGGCCGGCATCCCTGCCAAAGGCCGCGATATGGCCCATCACCAGCATGCCTGCGGAAGCGGCAAAGAAATAGGTCAGGTACAATAACCAGAACTGCTTGCAGCGTATGCTTTCGTCATGCGTGTAGTCGCGGTATTTGGCCATGCCGTCTCGTGCCCCGGCCAAGTTGGGATCCGCCCAGCCGGGCGGAGTCCAGCCGGCGGGGGGGGCGGTCAAAAAGAGGCCGGGCAGGCAGGCAATAAGCGCCATAACCACGCCGCAATAGCGGAACACATGACGCCAACTGAGATTTTCAATTATGTAGCTGGAAACCGGGGCCATGAGCGAAGAGCCTATCCCCAGTCCCAAAACGATAAAGCCTGTGGCCAGCGCTCTTCTGTCCGGCCACCATTTCGGGGCAAGGCCCACGGGCGGCAGATAGATAAGGCCCGCGCCGCAGCCGGACATCACGCCGTAGGTGCAGTACAACTGCCATTTTGTTTGGATGAACCCGGTGAGGAAAAAACCGACGCCCAGAAGCAGACCTCCGCAAAAGACCACTTTTTTGGGACCGTAGCGGTCTGTCAGGCGGCCGGCTACAAAGCTTGCCGCGCCATAGCAGAGGCAACAGATGGAAAAGGCGAGAGCTATCTCCGTGCGGCTCCAGCCGAAATCTTTTTGAAGTGGAGCGATAAACAGGCTCCAGGCATAGGTGGTCATGCCCACAGCGGCATTGATGCAAAAACCCAACAGCAGTATGACCCAGCGGGGATAGGGCAGGGTATGCGGAGTCATAATCGTATCCCTCCTTGCATTCATTTTTCCGAAAATTTAGCCGTCAGCGCCTAAAGGGGGAATGTCCCGGTGGTGTTCTCCCTGTCCCCGCGAGAATTACGTGGATGAGGCCCGATGAGCCGAAAGCCTGAACAGCAAAGCGATGCCGAAGCGGCCAACGCCGCATCCGGCAGGGCCGGAAATTACGGCCCTGCCGGTTTTGCGGGCTATATTTCCTGCTCTTCTTCCTCGGCAAAGGCGCAATCCGGCATATTTTCGTAGTTGAAGGATTTTTGTGCCTTCTCATTTACAAAAAGCCGCATCACGTCGGGCCGCGTGTAGTGGCCGGTCACGTCGAAGTCGAACTTCGTTTCCTGGATCTGGCCCAGGTCCAGTTCCGCATAGGCTATGCCCTCTTCTTCCCAGAGGGGGCCGGCCAGATATTCGCCAAAGGGGTTAATGATGGCGCTGCCGCCCCGGTGCAGTATGTCGGGCTGATCGGCCAGTTCGTCGTAGCATTTAAGATCGGTGGGGAATGCGCTCTTGGGCAGGAACTGGTTGCAGGTCATGACGAAGCAGTGGCTTTCCAGCGCGATGTGGCGCATGGAGATCTGCCAGCTGTCGCGGGCGTCAAAGGTGGGGGCAAGGTAGATGTCCAGGCCCTTGCCGTACATGGCGGAACGCAGCAGCGGCATGTAGTTCTCCCAGCAGATGACCGCGCCGATCTTGCCGAAGGGAGTTTTAAAGACAGGCAGAGTGCTGCCGTCGCCGCAGCCCCAAATCAGGCGTTCCGCCGCTGTGGGGATGAGTTTGCGATGTTTGCCCAAAACTTTGCCGCTGGGGCCGATGAACAGCGCGGTGCAGTATAGAGTGGAGGTGTTTTCCTCTCTTTCGATGATGCCGGTGACCACATAGGAGCCGACTTTGGCGGCCGCCTCGCCCAAGGCATCGGTTTCCGGGCCCGGGACGCAGATGGCGCTTTCATAGTAACGCCTGAAGTCCTTGCGTCCCTCAGGGGTACGCATGCCGACACGCACGCCCAGGTGCATGCCCTTGGGGTAGCCCCCGATAAACGCCTCGGGAAACAGCATCAGCTTCGCGCCGTTGGATCCGGCTTTTTCAATCAATTCGCAAGCCTTTTTTATGGTGCTGGGAGTGTCAAACATGCAGGGCGTAGCTTGAATGACAGCTACTTTCACGCTCTTTTCTTTCATGCTCAATGCCTCCTTTTGTTACGCAGTCGCCTGCGCTGGCTGGGTGGGGCCGCTCCATGGGTACGCAGCGGAGGCTTAGATAAACGCAAAACATATGCCAAAAGAAACGGCGCAACGAGAAATTACTAATAGTCTGTTTTATCTGAGAATATAAATAATCCCCTTCCACATTTCGCGTGAAAGGGGATTACGGGGTATGCGCCGGCGCATACAGCGCGAGGTCGCCCTATGCGTTAGCGCATAGAACTGCGGAGTTTGCGCAGTTTACGGCTGGCGGTGGACTGGTCAATGCCCAGGGCTTTGGCGACATTTGTTGTGGTTCCGTATTTTTGCCATGCCATGTGCAGGAGGTTTTCCTCGGTCAGGCGCAGGCAGTCCTTTAGCGGCATGACGCTGTCGAGCGAAAGTTTGTAGGGCGCGCCGCTGACGGCAACGGGCAGATCGCCGTCGCCGATGATGTGCTGTTCGGAAGTAAGCAGCATGCGTTCAATGGTATTTTCCAGTTCCCGTATATTGCCTGGCCATGAATAGTTGAGCAGGCATTCAAGGGCCTGCCGGCTGAAACGCCGGGTATAGCCGAAGCGCTGCTCAAAGCGGCCGCAAAAGTACTCCACCAGGGCCGGGATATCGCTTTTTCTCTCCCGCAGGGGCGGCAGGTGTATGGGCAGGGTGTTCAGGCGGAAATACAGGTCCAGCCTGAATTCCTTGTTCTCCACCATTTCCTCCAGGTTGCGGTGGGTCGCGGCAATGATGCGCGCTTCCACCGTATGCTCTTTGGTGCCGCCCACCTTGAGATAGGTTTTATCCTGCACCAGGCGCAAAAATTTACTCTGAAGGGAAAGGGGTATCTCGCCTATTTCATCCAGAAACAGCGTGCCGCCTCCGGCTGTTTCCACAAGACCTTTTTTCCCGCTTCGGTCCGCGCCGGAAAACGCGCCGGGCTCATAGCCGAACAGCTCGGATTCCAGCAAGTTGGCGGCAATGGCGCCGCAGTCGATTTTCACGAATGGCTTGTCCGGGGTGCGCAGTTTGTGTATTTGCCGCGCGGCCAGGTCCTTGCCTGTGCCTGACTCCCCTGTGAGCAGTACCGTAACGCCCAGCGGGGCGACTCTGCCGATCAGCCTGTTGACCTCCCGCATGGCGCCGCTCTGGAAAAAGCAGTCCTGCCCGGGTTCCTCCGCAGTGGTTACAGCGGAGGGGCTGACATCCAATGCGCCGTTTATGACCCGGCTGAGTTCGCCGCCGCAGTCAAAGACAGGCGTTCCAACAATGCGCAAACGCCGTCCCACGCCGGTTTCCTGCGTAAGTATGACACGCTTGCGCGCCTCCAGAACCTTGCGGACGCCGGAAGGTTTCCAGACGCCCTTGCGCTCCAGGTCCACAACGTTTTTTCCGCGCAGTTCTATCGCGCTATAGCCCCAAAGCTGTTCGCAGCCGCCGCTCACCCAAAGAGTGTTGCCATGCCTGTCGGCAATGTAAATGCTGTTGATGACATTTCCGGCAAAGTCGGAAAAGAGTTCATGCCCGGTCAGCAGAAGATAGAGAGTTTTTAAGTCGATGGCTTCGGAATGGTGCACTGGTTTCATAGCGTTGCCACCTCTCCAAGTACGAACACGTTGTCACTAGGTGGGTGCTCCCGGCCAGGGAAGACTATCGCGGGCGCAAGAGGAATAAACCCGGGAGCCATGCTGCGGTATCCGTGCGGCCCGCTCGGCATTGGGGGTGAGGAATCGCATATATGGTGGCTGACTAATCATATATGTAATACATGTTAGAATGGCTGTCCATATGGGGCATCATGGATATGCGGGGCGGAGCGGCTTGACGGGGAAGCCGCGCGGACGGGCCGCTGTATGTAAAAAGGCCGCCCGGCGCTTGCCGGGCGGCCTTTTCCCCTCTTAGCCGTCACTATGAAATGCCTAATAGAGGCCGAGGGCTATCATGTTGTCCGCCACTTTTCTGAAGCCGGCGATGTTGGCGCCCAGCACCAGGTTGGTGGGGTCGCCGAATTCCTTGGCGGTTTCGTGGGCGGTTTGAAAAATGTGGGTCATGATACGGTGCAGGGACGAGTCCACTTTTTCAAAGCTCCAGGGGGTCATGGAGGCGTTCTGGGCCATTTCCAGCTGGCTGGTGGCCACGCCGCCGGCATTGGACGCCTTGCCGGGCGCGTAGGAGATTTGGGCGGCCAGGAACACTTCCACGGCCTCTTGCGTGGAAGGCATGTTGGCGCCTTCGGTCACGCAGGTGCAGCCGTTTTTGAGCAGTTCGCGGGCGTCGGCCTCGTTCAGCTCGTTCTGGATGGCGCAGGGGAAGGCTGCCTTGCAGGGGATGGACCAGACCTGGTTGCGGCCCTTGGGGTATTCGCCCACCGGGGTGTACACGGCGTCGGGCCGCAGTTCCTTGTAGCGGGTCAGGGGGGCGGCTTCCACTTCCTTGACCTGCTTGAGCACCTCAAGATCAATGCCGGAGGGGTGGTAGATCATGCCGCGCGAATCAGAGACCGTCACCGGGATGGCGCCCACCTGGTGCAGCTTTTCCACGGTGTAGATAGCGACATTGCCCGCGCCGGAAACGGTGCACACCTCGCCTTCCAGGGAATCGCCGCGCGTGGCGAGCATGTTCTGGGCGAAATAGACCGCGCCGTAGCCGGTGGCTTCCTTGCGGCCCAGGGAGCCGCCGTAGCCCAGGCCTTTGCCGGTGAGCACGCCGTCGTGCGAGCGGGTGAGGCGCTTGTACTGGCCATAGAGGTAGCCGATTTCGCGGGCGCCCACGCCCACGTCGCCGGCGGGCACGTCAATAGTCGGTCCCACGTGACGGTACAGTTCGGTCATGAAGGCTTGGCAGAAACGCATGATCTCGTTGTTGGACTTGCCTTTGGGGTCAAAGTTGGCGCCACCTTTGGCGCCGCCGATGGCCAGACCGGTGAGGCAGTTTTTGAACGTCTGCTCAAAGCCCAGAAATTTGACGATGCTGGAATTGACCGAAGGGTGGAAGCGCAGGCCACCCTTGTAGGGGCCCACGGCGCCGTTGAACTGCACGCGGAAGCCTTTGTTGACCTGCACTTCTCCTTTGTCGTCCACCCACACGATGCGGAAAATGATCTGGCGTTCCGGTTCCACCATACGCTCAAGGATTTTGTGCTTGGCGTACTTGGGGTCCTTGTCCAGCAGGGGTTTGAGCGAGCTGAACACCTCCACCACGGCCTGGTAGAACTCAGGCTGGCAGGGGCTTGTCTGTTCCAGGTCCCCAAGGATCCGATCAAGGTAAGACATGTATCCTCCCTATAGTTTGGGCCGAACCGCCCTTGCGGCTCGGCAGTCGTTTACGGCTGATGCATAATAAGAATTTTTTTCCATGTCTAACGAAAAAAAATTCCCAAATCGCCTTTTTCTCTATTTTCAATAATAAAATTATCAGGTTAAAATTGAAAAATTTTTTCCTTAGTGCTTATTTTCACAAAATCCTACTCCCTCGCGCAACGCAAAACGCCCCTCGCCGTAACCCGGCGCGGGGCGCGAAAGGGTATACGGGGCACGGGTTAAGGGGCGGCAGTACGTCGGGTGTTGGCCGGAGCGGCGTTCTGCTTGGCGAGAACGGCCTTGGCCGGGGCGGTTTTGGCGGGGGGCTTGGCCTGAGGCGTGGCTTTGGCTTTGGCGGGCGCCTTTTTCTCGGCCGGGGGCGGGTTCACGGCATCGGCCAGGGCCAGAATGGTGTTGGCGTAAACGTTGCTCTTGTTGTAGCGCAGCAGCACGGCGTGACGGCCGTTCCGGTCCAGGGTCTTTTTCCAGCCGTGGGCGTGCAGGTAGTTGCCCACGCTCATGATGGCGTCGGCGGGCTCGAACAGGTCTATCTTGCCGTCGCCGTTGCCGTCCGCCGCGTAGCGCTTGAAGTTGGAGGGCATGAACTGGCACAGGCCCACGGCCCCGTAAATGGAGCCGGGTATGGCCAGAAGGTCCAGCTTGTTGTCGCGGGCGTGGATGATGAGGGCCTTCAACTCGTTATAGGCCCAGTCGGAACGCTGGCGCAGGCGCTGCTTGACCCAGTCCAGGCGTTCCGGGGTCACGGGCAGAGCGGACAGCGCGGTGGGGATGTGTTCCGGCGTGGTGGACGCGGCCATGCTGGCCAGGGTCATAAAGGCGTTTTCCTTGCCGAGAAAGGTGCCCAGCCGCGTTTCCACGAACAGCAGCGCGACGGCGATTTCCTTGGGCACCCCGTACAGCTGGGCCGCCGTGGTAAAAGCCACGGTGTTCAGGGTCAGGAAGTTCTTGCAGCGCTCCACATTGGCCGGGGTGACAATGTTCGGGTAGACCCGGGGCTTGGCCGCCTTGGGCTTTTCGCCCGGCGGGGGCGGAGGGGGCGGCGGGGGTTTCATGAACTCCCGCTTGAACAGCTCCGTGATTTTCGAGCCCATGGGCGCCTGGGAATGGGCGGGGCCAAGGCGGATGAAATAGAGCTGCAAGTCCGGCCCGTCCAGGCCGTCGGCCCGCAGGCGCTGCATGAGCGGCAGCCAGCACAGGGCCGGGGCTTGCGCGGGGCTGGAAAGGGGAGCGGGCGCAAGGGGCGGAGCCGCCTGAAACACGGGAGCGGCGTCCGGGGAAGGGGCGGAGGAGGAATGCAGGGGCGTGCTGGCGCAGGCGGAAACAGCGGCCACGGCGCACATGAGGCAGACCAGCAGGAGCCGGACCAGGGGCCGGTGCGTGCTGGGCGCAGAAGAACGGGTGCGCTGATGGTTCATGACGTCTGCTCGCAAGGGTGGCATTATGCCCAGACAAAACGAAGTGTTGATTTCTAGCGAAGGGGGCGGGGGAAAGCAAGAATAAAGTATTCAGGGGCAGGGCCGGAAACGCCGAACCCCCGGATGGGGGGATATCCGGGGGTTCAGGCGTGAATCCTTGGGGGGTAAGGTTCACGTAACGTGCCGATGGGGGGATCGGGGCGGGGGGGACGCCTACACGTTATCTTTCGTATATCAAGTATCGTGCCAAAAGAGGTGATTCAGTGTATAGTTAGTATTGTTCGTATGTTATGTGGAGAATCTGTATTGAAGCTCATGTCAGAAAACAATAGCCTTGTGCGGATGCGCACGTGCGGTTGCGCACTATGCGCGGATGCGCACGGTTTGTGTCAGGCTTTTTCCATGGCCTGCAGGCGGCGGTGCAGGGCGAAACGGGAAAGCCCCAGGTAGTTGGCCGCCTTGCTCTTGTTGCCGTCAAAGCGGGCCACGGCCGCCAGCACGATGCTGTTGGTCAGCTCTTCAAGGTCAAAGGGACTTTCCGGCAGCACAAGCTGGCCGCCGGCTGTCTGGGCGAACCAGTTGTGCGTCTCGGCGGGGGGGCCTTCCTGCGCATCCTGAGCCCAGGCGGCCAGGGTGAGGAAATTGAGGTGCAGGGGCGTGAGCTCTTCCCCGTCGTGCATCAGAACGGCCCTTTCCAGGGTATTTTCCAACTCCCGCACGTTGCCCGGCCAGGAGTAGCGCAGCAGTGTGGTCATGGCTTCCGGCGAAAAGGCGCGGAAGTGTTTTTTCTTGCGTTCCGCTTCCCGCCGCAGGATGAGTTCGGCCAGCACCACGATATCCTCTTTGCGTTCACGCAGCGGCGGAATGCGCAAATGCCCCACCTGGAGACGGTGGTACAGGTCGCGGCGGAACAGTCCTTTTTCCACCATCCCGGCCAGGTCGCGGTTGGCCGCGCAGATGACCCTGGCCTCAAAGCTCCGGCGCTTCACGCCCCCCAGGCGGTAAAAGGCCCGCTCTTCCAGGGCGCGGAGGAGCTTGGGCTGCAGGGAAAGCGGCAGTTCCGCCACTTCGTCCAAAAACACGGTGCCGTTGCCCGCCGCTTCCAGCTTGCCGGGCGCGCCGCTGGCACGGCTGCCCGTGTACGCGCCCGGCTCATGCCCGAACAGCTCGCTTTCGAACAGTTCCGAAGGGATGGCCGCGCAGTTGATACCGATAAAGGGCGCGTCCGAAGCGCCGTTGCCGTGGTGGATGAGCCGGGCCAGCACTTCCTTGCCGGTGCCGGTTTCGCCCTCTATCAGCACGGAAACGCCGGGGTTGCCATGCATGATCAGCGCTTCGTCCACCAGGCGGCGCATGGCCGGAGATTCCGCCACCATCTGCCCTATGCCGGTGACCTCGCGCAACAGGTGGCGCGCCTCTTCCAGGCTTTTGGCCATGTCCCGGGTGGCTTCCGCCACCTTTTCCTGCATGTGGCTTTTCAGTTCCAGGTTTTCCAGGCGCAGGGCCTGGTGCTCGGCGCAACGCTCCACCACCACGGCCAGCTCTTTGGCGTTGATGGGCTTGCTCAAGTAGTCATACGCGCCCTTGCGCAGGGCTTCCACGGCCGTCTGCATGTCGCCGTGGCCGGTAATGATCACCACGTCGCTGGCCTCGGAAAAGGGCCGGGTCTTGATGCGCTGCAAAAGCTCCAGCCCGTCCATGCCCGGCATGCGGATATCCGTGATGACCAGCGGAAAAAAATCCTCGCCGGAAGCCGTCAGGGCCGAGGAAGGGTGTTCAAAGGCCACGGGCTCGTGCCCCAAATCGCTCAACACAAGGCACAGGCTCTGCAAGCTGTGCCGGTTGTCGTCCACAACCATAATTCGCATATGATACGCCTGTTACCCTAGATCTTCCTGTTCCGTGGCGTCCGCCGCATGCAGCTTCAGCGTGAAGGTGGCGCCCGGGCTGGCACCGTTGTTCCGGGCGGTAATTTCACCGCCCCAGGCAGTGATGAAGGCATGGACTATGGACAGGCCGAGGCCCATGCCCTGGTGCGCTTCCTTGGTGGTGAAAAAGGGGGTGAAAACTTGTTCTTCCATGCCCTGCACGCCGGGCCCGTTGTCGCTGACCTGAAGCAGCACGCAGTCCGGTTCCAGCCGCCGCGCGGCAATAATAACAGCTTTTTCCGGGGTGTCCACGGAATCCAGGGCATGCATGGCGTTGTTGAGCAGGTTGACGAACACCTGCTCCAACTGTACGCGCGTGGCCCGCACCAGCGGCATGGATTCCGGAATGTCCAGGGTTACGCTGACATTGTGGGCGCCAAGCTGCGCGCCCACCAGGGACAAGGCCCCTTCCGCCGCCCCGCGCACGCTGACGGCGCCGACGGGAATTTCTTCCTGCATGACCAGAGCCCGCATATGGGAGATGATGTCCCGGATCTTGCCCGCCTGGCTCAGAATAAGCGACAGCCGCTCCATGATGCGGGTCTGGGGCAGGTCCGCCTGTTGTTCCATAAGAAGCTGCAGCCCGCTGGTGTAAAGATGCAGGGCGGAAAGCGGCTGGTTGATCTCGTGGGCTATGCCGCCGGCAAGGCTGCCCATGGCTTCCAGCCTGCGCAGGTGCTGCGAGCGCAGGGCCAGGTTGTGGCGCTCGGTGATATCCTCAAGCATCATGATCACGGCCCGGACATCACGCTTGCGGGTGAGCAGGGGACAGGCCACCAGGCGGAAGCGGCGGGTTTCCCCGTTGTGGGTCAACAGGGAAAATTCCTGCTCATGGGTGCGCTTGTGGGTGAAAGTTTTCCGGAAAATGCAGGCATCGCAGCCTTGTTCCGCGTCCGCGCACTGACGGTGGAGTATGTCGCAGATGGGTGTGCCCCTGTCCGCGTCCGGGCCGAACCATTCCGTCAGCCTGGGGTTGACGGTGACGGCCACCAGTTGCGGGTCCAGCATGGCCACGCCTATGGTCAGGTTGTCGGCGATGTTGCGGTAGCGCTGCTCGCTGAGATCCAGCGCGTGCTGGGCGCGCACACCGGCGGTGATGTTGATGCCCACCTTGAGCACCATCTTGTTACCGCCCAAATCCTCAAAGGGGTAGGAATGGACGCGGAAGGCGTTGTTGGTTCTGGCGCAGGCCCATTCGCTGACGCAAATGTTTTTGGAGGAAAACACGGAAAAGGGGGGGCAGTTGTCGCAGGGCGCGGAAAGCCCTTTCAGCGTCTGGTAGCAGGGCTTGTCACGGCCGGGGCCGTAAAGCTGGCGGAACACCTGGTTGTCGAATTGGATGGTATGGTTCTGGTCGATAAGCACCACATACGCCGGCAGCACTTCCAGCACATTGAGCAGCCTGGCGCGTTCGGCCCGGATATCCGGCTGGCTGTCCGCCCGGTTGCCCGGGGACAGGTCCGGGGCGGCCAGGGCCGCGGTGACGATGCGCCTGCCGCCGGGCAGGTGCGCCGGGCGGGGCAGCACCAAAAAATCCACGTTCTTGCCTTCACTGTCCGTAAAAGTCAGGGTAAAGGGCGCGAAAAGGCTTTTAAGCTGTTTGCGCAGTTCCCGTTCCAGCACCAGTCTGTTTTGCGGCGCGGTAAGGTCGGCAACCAGACGCGAGAGGAACTCCTCCACCGGCCAGCGCGTGCGCGGCAAAATGACGGAAGCCGCGTAGGAAGCCGCGCTGAGATCGGCCTTTCCCGGCACATCCGCAAGCTGCGCGAGAAAACCGGCCACTTCCGGCGGCAGGAAACGGGTGTCCTGTGGGGTAAGGGCCGCGCTCATGCGTGGACTCCGCATCTGGTGTTTTTTTGCATTTCGGGATAATGTGCTCTTTCGCACACCTGGTCAAGGGGTGCGCGCTCTCTGCGTCAAAAGTCGGCCGCGGCGAAAGGCGGCGGCAGCGGGTCCCTTTTTTACCGTTCTCTCACCGGAGGCCACATGGCTAAGCCCTTTTGCAAACACATCCACATTTACTGCCAGAATCTCGAAGACATGATCACCTTCTGGAGCGACATTTTTGGCGCCACCCTCATCCGCCGCCGCAAGTTCGGCCCGGACGACGGCGCGGTCATGGATATGGGCCTGAACACGGAACTGTACCTTAAAGCCGTGCCCTGTTCTCCCCAGAACAGCGACGATCAGCGCGCGGGCGTCGACCACTTTGGCATGCAGGTGGAGAACCTGGACGCGTTTTTGAAGCAGGTGGCGGGCAAGCCCCACGTCAAAGTGCTGCGCGAGCCCTTTATGTCGGAAAAGCTGCGCTGTGCGTTTATCAGCGGCCCGGAGGGGACCCGCGTGGAAGTGATGGAAGTCACGGCGTAATATTTCTTGCGCTCCCTCTCCGGGGAAAAAGGAACCTCCCGCGAGGGAGGTTCCTTTTTTTAGAAACAGTCCCTAGAGCAGATTAACATTGAAAATGTTCATCTGCACTGCAAGGATTTGTCTTCAAATCCTTGCCGCGAGATTGGCGTGGGCGGGCTTTGGCCGCCGTTAAGCGACAATCTCAAAGGGGAACTGCTCAAGGAGGAAGCCCAAAAAGAGGGGGAGTCCGGCTCCCCCTGGTTTTATAGGTGGTGCAGCGCCCAGGCCACGCGGCCCGCTATGCTTTCCGCCAGCGCGTTCACGGGCAGGGTCACTTCCGGGTGGCGGCTGTTTTCGGAGCGCAGGATAAAACTGCTGCCCGTCGCGTCCAGGTACACCCGTTTAACGACCAGCCCCTCGTGGGGCATGTACACCCCGTAAAGCTCGCCGGAGACGACCTGTTTCTGGGCGGTATCCAGCGCGACGAAAGCTCCCTTGCGAATAAGCGGCTCCATGCTGGTGGCGTCGAGCAGAAAGACTTTGATGCTTGGAGCGGCAAAGGACAGCGGGATGCTGAGCTTGCCTTCTATTTTCGGCGCATCGGCCGTACCGGGGGCCGGCCAGTGGCGCATGGAGTAAATGCTGACCACTTCCGCCTTGGCGTTGGGGTCGCTGTAAAGAGCAACGTCTTCGTAAGCGCTGACGGGCGAGGTGGATTCCACCGGCGCGTAGCCTAGTTCGGTACGCAGATACATGGGACCGGAGCCCTTTTTCAGCCAGTCGGGGTTGAGACCGAAGCGTTCAAACAGCTTCATGTACCAATCCGCCGGAATGGAGTTTCTGCGCTTGGCATCCGAAATGCTGGACTGTCTGATATCCAGAACTTCCGCCAGTCCAACTTGAGTTCTGGCGTTTGTAGCCAGCTTGATGCGCTCAAAGACCTCTTCAAAATTTGACACGTATATCACTCCTCCAAGAGGCGATTCCCACGTAAGCGGGGTGGCCCGCTCGTGCGGGAGCCAAGATAGACATTGTGACGATCTGAGAAAAGTCAGCGCTGATCGTCCCGCACGTTTCAAATAATGTCTTTTTTTTAGCGAACAAGTGTGGCCTAGATTGTTTTTACTAACTAGCTTGTATTCCTAAATAAAACAAGTCGTTTTATAATACCAATGTGAAAACATGAATAAAATTAAGCGTAAAGAAACAACAAAGTCGCAAAGCAAAGAGCGCCCCGCCGCGTCAAAGTGACGGGGGCCGCCGCGCAAATGCGCGTAGCGGGGCCGTACGGCCCCGCTACGGGCGCAAATAGCGCAAAAAGGGATCGTCCGGGGAAAGAAGAAGCCGGGTTTTGTCTTTCAGGGCTTTTTTGTATGCCTGCAAACTACGGGTGAATTCGTAGAATTCAGGGCTTTGTGACACGGCCTGAGCAAAAATGCGCGTTGCTTCCGCATCGCCTTCCCCCCGGAGGACTTCGCTTTTCATCTGGGCGTCAGCCAATAGTATGGTGCGGTCGCGGTCCGCCGCGGAGCGCAGGCGGGTCGCCTCTTCCTGGCCTTCGGAACGATACTGGGTGGCCTGGCGCTCCCGTTCGGCCTTCATGCGGCCGAAAATGGCGCGCTGGTTTTCCGGGGGCAGGTCTGTGCGTTTGATGCGCACGTCCACCACTTCCACGCCGTAGGTGCCGATAAAGGCGTTGGCCTGGTCCCGGACCAGATCCATGATTTCCTGGCGCTTGGAAGACACAACCTGCGTCAGCGTATACTGGCCCACCACGGCGCGGAGCTGGGAGTAGATAATGTCGTCCAGGCGGGACTGGGCCGTGGCCACCAGGCGCAGGGTGCGGTAAAAGGCCAGCGGGTCCACAATGCGCCAGCGCGCGTAGTTGTCCAGCACGATGGCCTTTTTGTCGCTGGTCAGGGCGTCCGCGGGGCGGGCGTCGTAGTTGAGGATACGGGCGTCAAAGTAGTGCACGTTCTGGATAAAGGGCAGCTTGAAATGCAGGCCGGGTTCCAGGGTGCGGTCCACGGGCTCGCCCAGTTGCAGAATAAGGGCCTTCTGGGTCTGGTGCACGGTAAAGACGCTTTGTGCTCCCACCAGGCCCACAATGAGCAGAATCATGACCAGGGTAAAGGTGCGTTTGTCCATCACTTGCTCCCCCCGGCCGGGCCCAGCGGCAGGAAAGGCAAGGTGCGCGCCGCGGCGTCTTTGGGCATGATCAGCTTTTCCATGCCCGGGGAAGAGAGAATTTCTTCCATGGCTTCCAGGTACATGCGTTTTCTGGTGGGATCCTTGGCCTTGTTGTATTCGGACAGCACGGCGAGAAAGCGTTGGCTTTCACCTTCCGCGCGGCGTATGGCCTGGGCTTTGTACGCTTCGGCCTGGTTGACGATCTCCGCGGCCACGCCCCGGGCTTCCGGAATGATTTTGTTGTGGTAGGCTTCGGCCTCGTTAATGGCCTTGCTTTTGTCCTCGCGGGCGCTGGCCACGTCCTTGAACGCGACCATGACCTCGTTGGGCGCGTGCACGTCCTGCATCTGCACGGTCAGAATGGATATACCCGCGTCGTAGCGGTCCAGAATTTGCTGCAACAAATCGCGCGCGCCGTTCTGGATATCCAGCTTGCCGTCGGTAAGGGCGGAATCTATCTGGCTGCGGCCGATAACTTCCCGCATGGCCGCTTCAGCCGCGCTTTTGACGGATTCGCCCTGCCGGGCCAGATTAAACAGGTATTTCCGCGAATTGCGGATGCGGTACTGGACGATGAACTGCACGGAGACGATGTTCTCGTCGCTGGTGAGCATGGAGGATTCTTCCAGCACGGGCCGGACCTGGCCCTGGCCGGAAAGCGTGGCCCGCGAAGGGGAGCGGAAGCCCACTTCGATGCGCTGCACCTGGGTGACCTTGGGCTTGTACACCTCTTCTATGGGGTAGGGCATGCTGTAGTGCGGCCCCGCGCCCACGGTGCGGTTGTACTTGCCAAAGCGCAGCACAACGCCTTCCTCGTCCGGACTGACGATGAAAATGCCGGAGGCGGCCCACAGAAGCAGGCCCACCACGAAAAGCACCTTTCCGAGCGGGAAAGAAAATCCCTTGAAATTTTTGAACTTATCGCCCAAATTAGGGAGTCCCGGAGGCGGAGTGGGGCCTTCGTTCCGGCCCGTGTTCTTTCCACCGGGCTGCCGCTGCCGTTTTTCTTGCAGTTTTTCCCAATCCCAGTTCATAATATGTGAGCAATAGGGCAGGGGCGCTTTTTGGTCAAGCGATGAGCGGCGCTTTGTCGAGATTTTATTTTTTTTTTGAGGGTAGTTATGAAAGTTGTGGCTGATCACGTGTTCCGGACCTACGACATCCGCGGCCTGGTGGATGTGGACTTTGACGCGGACTGGGCGGAATGCCTGGGCCGGGCCTGCGGCGCCTTTTTTCTGGAGCAGGGCCAGACGCGCTGCGTTGTGGGCCGCGACTGCCGGGAAAGTTCCCCTTCGTACAGCCGCGCCCTGATCCAAGGGCTGCTCTCCACAGGCGTTTCGGTGGTGGACGTGGGCATGGTGCCCACCCCTTTCGTGTATTTCGCGGTCAAGCACCTGAACTGCCCCGCGGGCGTCATGGTCACGGCCAGCCACAACCCTTCGGAATACAACGGTTTCAAAATCTGGAGCGGGGAAAGCACGCTCCATTCCGGCGGCATCACCCAGCTACGCGAGCGCATGCTGGCGGACAACGCGCCCAAGGGCCGGGGCCTGGGTTCCGAGCTGAACATCCTGCCCGCGTATATTGAAGCGGTGACCAGCCGCATCACGCTGGCCCGGCCGCTCAAGGTGGTGGTGGACGGCGGCAACGGGGCGGGCGGGGAATACTGCGCGGCCATGCTGCGCGCGCTGGGCGCGGAAGTCATCCCAATTTTCTGCGAGCCGGACGGCCGTTTCCCCAACCACCACCCGGACCCGGTGGTGGAAGCCAACATGGGCGCGCTGCAGCGGGCCGTGCGCGAACACGGCGCGGACGCGGGCATCGGTCTGGACGGCGACGCGGACCGCCTGGGCGTGGTGGACGAAAAAGGCCGCCTCATGTTCGGGGACGAGCTTCTGGCCCTCTACGCCCGCGACGTGCTCAGCCGTCTGCCCGGCGCGGTGGTCATCGGCGACGTGAAATGCTCGCAGCGCCTGTTCGACGATATAGCCCGGCACGGGGGCCAGCCGGAAATGACCGCCACCGGCCACTCGCTCATCAAGTCCAAAATTCTGGAGCTGAAAGCCCCCCTGGCCGGGGAAATGAGCGGCCACATGTTTTTCGGGGAAGGCTGGTATGGTTTCGACGACGCCCTGTTCGGCGCCGCGCGTCTGTTGCGCATCCTCTCAGGCACGGGAAAGCCCTTTTCCTCTCTGCTGGGCTGGCCCCCGTCTCACGTGACCCCGGAACTGCATCTGCCCTGCCCGGAAAGCGCCAAAAAGCCGGTCATCGACCGGGCGCGGGACTATTTCGGCAGCCGCTACCCGTCCATCCAAATAGACGGTATCCGCCTCACCTTCCCGGACGGCTGGGCCCTGGTGCGCGCGTCCAACACCCAGCCCGTGCTGGTGCTGCGTTTCGAAGACGCCAGCGCGGAACGCCTGGCCGAACTGCGCGAGCTGGTGGAAAAACCCCTGAGCGGCTGGATACGGGAGTGCTCTGAAGGCGCGGCGTAAGAAATTTGTCGAAGCCAATGAAGAGTCGAAGCGGGGCGCAATGCGGCACGTCCTGTGCCGCCCCCTTCGAGCGTCGCTGCGCTCCGTGCGCAACCGCTTCCTGCGGTTGCGAGATCCCTGCGCCCGCCAAGGGGCGCGCCCCTTGGAACCCATTCAGGGTGACTAAAAAAAAGGCGCCATGTTTGTACGGTGCCGTAGTATCGATAAGAAAAGCCCCCATTACCTTCTGGTAAAGTTCTTTGGAAAAGGATAAGGGGTCCGGGGGAAAGGGAACATCTTTCTTCCAAGAAAGGTGTTCCCTTTCCCCCGGCCGCCGGAGGCATGTTTTCCCATGAAATTCTTTCCTCGCCGCAATTCCGATGAATCGCCCAAGGCTCGCGCGCTGCGCATGGTGCTGCTGGTCTGCGTGTTCGGGGCCGTGTTGTGGGGGTTCTGGCACAACAGCCAGCGCCGCCTGGAAGAACTGAGCGCGCGCGAGGTGCTGCGGGACGAGACCGGCACGCTGACCAGGGCGGACAAGGACGCGCTGGCCGCCAGGGCTCGCCTGTTCAAAAGCAGGTACGGGCTGGCGCTGAAGGTGCGCGTGTACAAAAACGCTCCCGCGCAGCGGCCGGCCGGTCCCGGTGAACTTGTTCTGGAGCTGGCCCCGGAACGGCGCGAGGCCATGCTGACCTTGCCGCCCCTGGTGCTCCGGGCCGTGGGCCGGGACGCCGTGCGCCGGGTGGAGGACGGCTTTGCGCCGTATTTCGCTTCGGGCGCGTGGCAGAAAGGTTTGTTGCCCGCTCTGGACGCGTTGCAAACTGCTATTGACGAGGTTTCCCGGTGAGCGAGACGAAAAAGAGCGTGACCATTCATTCCGACGGCTCCTGCCTGGGCAACCCCGGTCCCGGCGGCTGGGCGGCGCTGTTGCGCTGCGGGCCGCACGAGAAGGAATTCAGCGGCGGTTTTGCCCGCACTACCAACAACCGGATGGAAATTCTGGCGGCGGTCATGGCGCTGGAAGCCTTGCGCGAGGCCTGTTCGATTGATCTTTATACGGATTCCCGCTACGTAAGAGATGCGGTGGCCAAGGGCTGGCTTGCTTCCTGGCAGCGCAACGGCTGGAAGACCGCGGATAAAAAACCGGTGAAAAACCGCGACCTTTGGGAGCGGCTGAGCCCGCTTCTATCCCGGCATCAGGTCCGGCTGCACTGGGTGGCGGGGCACGCGGGCCACCTGGAAAACGAGCGCGTGGATACCCTGGCGCGGGCCGCCGCTTCGCAAAGCGGCCTGCCTGAAGATCCCGGTTTTTTGGATACGCGCTGAAACCGGATCCCGTCGAAAGCGCCGGAGTTCTTCCATTTCATGGCATACGGTTTCCAAATTTGCGTGTGCCATCTATACAAGCGTGTATATAATCGATACGATACTTGACACCATTCAGCCCGGTCATGCGCCGGGCCAGTGTCGGAGGTCTTTATGAGCCAGGCAAAGCCGGACAGCGCCTCCCCTGCCCCGGACAAACATCGGCGACATACGGGCATACGCCTGGGCGCTGATTTGGGCACGCGCATGTCCCTTGACGTTTTAACCCCGGAAGGGACGGACGAAGGCAGGCGCGTCGCGGCGGAGCTCATTGGGCTTGTGCATTTCGAATTTCTGGTGCTGCGCCTGCCCTGGGTGCCCGGTCTGCGCACGCACCTGATCCCGGGCAACATGGTGACGGTGCGTTTTGTGGCGGCCGGTGATTTGTGCGGCTTTCAGGCGGAAGTGCTCTCGCACACGGCCAAGCCCGCCCTGATCGCGTTCTTGCGTTACCCGGAAGTGGTGGAAAAGCTGGCGCTGCGCCAGCACCGGCGGGTGCAGTGCGCCCTCCCGGTCCAGGTCCACAGCCGCCGGGGCGACGCCTCCGGGCTTATCGCGGACCTTAGCCGCGGCGGGTGCCGGCTGGTGCTGGACGTGCGCGGCCAGGCCGAATTGCGTAAAATGACGGCCGGCGATCAACTCATTCTGCGCAGCTCTTTCGGCGCGGACGGCCTGCCGCAGTCCGTGACCTGTACCGTGCGCGCCGTGGAACTGGAAACGAGCCGCATTGTACTGGGCATTGCCTTCACGGAAGCCGATCAGACGTTCTGGAAAACCCTGGGGGCATTTCTGGAAAGCTGTGAACTTCTGTGTTGAGTTCCCTCGATTTTTTTAATGACCCCGCGTTCGCGAGCTTTTTATGGAGCGGCCTGTTACGGCCGCTTTTGCGCTTGCTTGTGGTCATGAGCGTCAGCCTGACGCTGGCCCAGGTGCTGGAAAGCCTGCGCTGGACCGATGCCCTGGCCTGGGCCACAGCCCCGCTGCTGCGTTTCGCCAGACTGGGGCGGGCCGGCGCGGCCTCCTTTGCGCTGGCCTTCGTTTCCCCGGCGGCTTCCAACGCGCTGCTGGCGGAAGCCCTGTCGGAAGGCCGTTTGAACCGGCGGGAACTACTTCTGGTCAACCTGTTCAACAGCACCCCGGCTTTTTTGGTGCACTTGCCGTCCCTTTTGGCGCTGTCTTTTTCCTTTCTGGGCCGTCACGCCTTTCTGTATGCGGGCCTGACGCTGCTGGTGGCCGTGCTGCGCACCGTGGGCACGGCGGTGGCCGGTCGTCTGCTGCTGCCCCCGCTGGAGCGGAGACTGCCGCAAGAGGAACGCAAGCCGCCGCCCACCTGGCGGGAAGCCGCGCTCAAAGCCCTGGCCCGCCTCAAAAAGCGGCTGTTCCGTATGGTGGTGTTCACCGTGCCCGTGTATTGCGTGATAATTCTTTTGCAGCACGGCGGTTTTTTCAGCCAGTTCGAAGATCTGATGGCCAGGTGCCCCTTTCTGGGCGCTTTTTTACGGCCCCAGTCCCTGGGGGTTATCGCGCTTTCCCTGATGGCGGATACCAGCGTCGCTATGGCCGCCGCGGCCGCCGTGCTGCACGGCGGGGAGCTTTCCGGGCCGGAGGTTGTGCTCGCGCTGCTGGCGGGGAACATCCTTTCCTCGCCCATGCGGGCGTTCCGGCACCAGTTGCCCGCGTATTCCGGGTATTTTTCTCCGGGCCTGGCCGTGCGCATGGTGGGCATCAACCAGGCCGCCCGGATGCTGTCCCTGACCCTGGTGGCGGCAGGGTTGTACTGGTGCGCGATAGAGGATTTTTAAGCGCATGATCGCATTTTTTACTGGGAGAATGCCGCGCCGGGGAGTATACTTGGCCGGAAAACTTGCTGGAGCAGTTCAATTTTGAAAAGTCGAGCCGCTTCGCAAGGATTTGTCTTCAAATCTCTGCCGCGAGGTGCTTGCAGGCAGGCGTTGTCCGCCGTTACGCAAGCAGCTCAAGGCAAAAAGGCTCCAAGGAGCGTATGTGTACACCGGCCTGATGCTGTTAGTGGCCCTGTTGCTGGTCCTTTTGAACGGGGTGTTCGTGGCGGCGGAGTTCGCCTTTGTCAAAGTCCGCAGAACGCGGTTGGAACTGCTGGCCGAAGAGGGCAATACCCGGGCCAGGATAGCCCTGTTCGGGGTCAACAACCTGGACGCCTATCTTTCCGTGTGCCAGTTGGGCATAACCCTGACCAGCCTGGGCCTGGGCTGGCTGGGGGAACCGGCTGTTTCCGCGCTGCTGCGGCCCGCGCTGGAACTGCTTTCGCTCAATAACCCGGCCTTGGTCTCTTCCCTTTCCATTGCCATCGGGTTCATGATCATCACCTTTCTGCACGTGGTGTTCGGCGAACTGGCCCCCAAATCCATCTCCATCCAGCGCGCGGAAGCCACGGCGCTGCTGCTGGCCGTGCCGTTGCGCGTTTTTTACGTGCTCAGCTATCCCGTGGTCACCGTCATGAACGGTATTTCCATAGGCCTGCTGCACATGGTGGGCCTGGTTTCCGCGGCGGAAGCGGAGCAGTCCCACACCCCGGAAGAGCTGCGCATGCTCATTCTGGATTCGCGCAAGGAAGGCCAGCTGGACGAGGCGGAAGGCCGCATGCTGGCCAACATTTTCAGTTTTTACAAAAAGACCGCCACGGACATCATGGTGCACCGCACGGACGCGGTGGCGCTCAACGTGGCCGACAACCCCGGTTCCGCCGTGCTGCGGGCCAGGGAAAGCGGCCATACCCGCTTCCCCGTCTACGACGAGAACCGGGACAACATCATCGGCTTCATCCACGTCAAGGATCTTCTGCACAACGAAAACCACGAAGACCTGCGCCCGCTCATCCGCACGCCCATCTACGCTTACGAAACCGTGCACCTCGACCGCCTGCTGCAGCAGATGCAGACCAAGCGCCAGCAGTTCTGCATTGTGGTGGACGAATACGGCGTGTGGCAGGGTATTATTACCATGGAAGACGTGGTGGAGGTCATTGTCGGCGACATTCAGGACGAGTTCGACAACGAGGAGCCGGATTTCACGCTCCAGCCGGACGGTTCCGCCATCATTTCCGCGGACATGTCCCTGGAAGACCTGGCGCTTTATATGCCCCTGACCTGCCACGGCGCGTCCGCCGGTCTGAACAAAAGCGCGGCCGCGCACATTTTGGACGAACTGGGCCGCATCCCCATTCCCGGGGACGCCCTGACCCTGTGCGGGCACCGTTTCACCGTGGCCACCATGGACAGGCACAGAATCCGCCGGGTGCGGGTGGAAACGCTGCCCTCCGACGAATAGTTTTTTTCATGCTGGAGAATACATTATGATCCTGACTCAACCCATCACCCCCTTGCCGTTCAGAAAACGGCGGCCCTTTCTGTTCTGGTTCATCATTCTTTTCGTCCTTATCCTGGTGGCCGCCCTGGCCTCGCGCCTTCTTTCCTCGGCCCGGGAATGCGGCCTGATAGGCGGCCCCAGGCTGGCCGTGCTCAACGTGGAAGGCGTCATTCTGGACGCTACGGACACCCTGGCCTGGGCCGAACGCCTGCGCCGCGACAAAAGCGTGGCGGGCGTGCTGGTGCGCGTCAATTCCCCGGGCGGGGCCGTGGGCCCTTCACAGGAGCTGCACCGCGCCGTCAAACGCCTGGCTGAAAGCGGCAAGCCCGTGGTGGTCTCCATGGGCGCGGTTGCCGCTTCCGGCGGCTACTACGTGGCCGTGGCCGGTAAAGAGATTTACGCCAGCCCCTCCACGCTCACCGGCAGCATAGGTGTGAAGCTGCAAACCCCCAACATGGAAGGGCTGATGCACGCTCTGGGCATCAAAGAGCAAACCCTGACCACGGGCAAGCTCAAAGACGCCGGTTCCCCTTACCGGGCCATGAGCGAGGAGGAAAAGCGCTATCTCACCGGCCTGATCGACGACATGCAGCAGGAGTTCGTGCGCGCCGTGGCCGAAGGCCGCAACCTTTCGCCGGAAGAAGTGCGCCCCCTGGCCGACGGCCGTGCCTTCACCGGCCGCCAGGCCCTGGACGCGAAACTTATCGACAAGCTCGGCGACAAAGAAGACGCTCTCACCCGCCTGGGCGAACTTTCCGGCGTCACCGAGCGGCCCGAAAAGCTGCTTGAAGGCCCCAAAAAAGAAACGCCCCTGTGGCGAAAGCTCGTCAGCTCCCTCCTGGGCATAGAGCTTCCCGCCGGCCTGGGTGCGCCCAGTTACGGGTTTTATTATTTTTGAGGGGAGTGAAAGGCAATTTTGTCGAAGCCATCCAAGAGTCGAAGCAGGGCGCAATGCGGCACGTCCTGTGCCGCCCCCTTCGGGCGTCGCTACGCTCCGTGCGCAACCGCTTCCTGCGGTTGCGAGATCCCTGCACCCGCCAAGGGCTGGCGCCCCTGGACCCCTTTCAGGGTGACCAAGGGGAAAGGGTGCTCGGCTTCCGTTCCGCTCGCGCCTGCGGCGCTCACATACTGGCGGTTGCCGGCTTGAAAGGATACAAGGGCGGTGCCGTGGCCAAAGCGGCACCGCCCATCAACGAGAAACGGCCCGATCTCACCCTGTCAAAGTTTTTAGGGGAAGGGGATGAGGTCCAGGAGAAGGGGCAACCCCCAATTTTCAAAAAGGGGGGTTGACCAGCTGCAGGCCCGCGGAGGCCAGATCCCATCCCAACAAAGAGAGGTAGCATTGGGTGAACTGGTGAACACAGCCCGCCAC
>JAVBNC010000137.1:0-7928 GCA_031551765.1 Desulfovibrionaceae bacterium | reverse complement strand
CGCGACCAGGTGGGCACCCCGAAAGTCCTGACCGGCGCGTTCGGGAAAGCCGTGAAGGTGTGCGATTACAGCAGTTTCGGTGTGCCGGTCAGCGACAGTTTCCCGCAGCTTTTCATCCCCGTGGGTTTCGCGGGCGGGCTGGCGGATAGAGACACGGGCCTGGTGCGCTTCGGCTGGCGGGACTACGACCCGGAAGTGGGCCGTTTCACCGCGCCCGACCCCGCGCGGGATACGCGCGGCGACGGCGACCTCTACGGCTACTGCGCGGACGACCCGGTGAACCGCGTGGACCCCACGGGGCTGAAGTTCAGCCGCGCGGCCGCCGTTGCGGGCGGGGAGTCGCACAGGGGGATTTCGCATCCGTTCGGCGCGCCGCATGGGACGAGCATGGGGAATGCGCCCGCCTGGATGCGGCCGTTAAGCGAAAGCGAGATGCAAAAGATGACGGCCAAGGGCACGCTGGTCGCGGCTGCGGGGAATGCCACCATACCAGCCACGCGGAACGGGACCATGCTCGCCACGCAAAACGCCACCAAGGCCGCTCCCGCGTGGAACAAGGAAAAGGCTCTGGAGCATTTGCGCCGTGAAGGCAACAGGAAAGAAAGTCTCAGTAAGTGCGGAGAATATGTGGGAAACGCCATTGAGGCCGGTGGAATACGCTTGAACCGTGCGTTGAACTCTACGGGAAGAATACGTAGCGCCTGCGGCTACGAGCCTGTTCTGGAAGCCGCCGGATTCAAGGCAGTTGCTGTCTATGGAGAACCTCAGGCGGGCGATGTGGTTATCATTGACAGCTGTAAAGGGCATCCGCATGGCCATATAGCCATGTATGACGGTCAAGTTTGGATTTCAGACCACAGACAAAAAGACCTGTACCCCGGCTGGCGCTATTATAACGCCGGAGCAGGCTTTAGATATTACCGTCGGCAGTAAAGCCGTTCGTGGCGGCGTCCGGGCGAAGTCCGCTTCGCCCGGACGGGCGGCTTGACATCTCTGGCTGTTCAGAGAGATAGGGAGGTATATTTGTGAATACGCAACGTTACATTGGAGGAAAGCAGGATGATGCAAAAATATATAACAAGAAGCCTGATTTTTCTCTTTACACTTTTTCTGTATTCCACACAGACCGCCCTTTGCGCCGAACAAACGCCGGAACAGTTCGTCCGCGAGTTTTACCAGTGGTATTTCGATGCGGATTCTGGATCAATACGCGCCGATAACAAGAACGAAATTTATACCTACGTCGAAAAAAACCTCGTGAAACACATTCGTGAGAATAGAAACGACATATCTTATTTCACAAAAACGGGAAACGCTGCATACGGCTGGGATGAAAAAGTACCTATCGTCAATAAATCCATACAAATGGATGATGACACATTCACAGTTCCTGTTTTACTCAAATCAAAAAGCGATAATGTTCATGTTATTGTTTTAGTAAAGAGAAAAAATGCATCATACCTTGTCATAAAAATAATAGATAAATATCCACACTCATAGCCAACACAAAGGTAAAGACAATGAACAGGCGCTTTATACTGACTTTTGTCTCGCTTGTGCTGGTTATTTTTTTCTGCTTCCGGGGCACAGCCTATTGTGCCGAGCAAACCCCTGAAAAACTCGTCAGAGATTTTTACAAGTGGTATATTGCAGAGCTTTTGCGCGACAAAAGGAGAGCCTCTCCTGATTTTGACGATACTATGTATAAATACGTTTATCCGTGCACGGTGAAGAGGCTGCGCATTGACTTTGAAAGAGGCGCGTTTGACGAGATCTATTTCACCAAGAGACAAGATCATTGGCCTGAGTTGCTTGCGGGAATGACAGTGGGGAAAGCCGTAAAGATAAACAACACCATAAGCATCGTCCCTGTCTCCATTTCCACAAAAAAGGACTCCAAGCCGGAATTGCTTGTTTTTGTGCAAAAAGAAAAAGGTTCTCTTTATATCACAAAAGTTGAAAGTATATATTATTACGAAGAAAAAGAGTAATGGCCGCACGCGCCATTTGCTTTTTCCCGCATCAAAACGGCCCCCCGCCACATAGCGGGGGGCCTTCCCATTATCGTCCCGTCTATAGTCTCACTGACGGCTTTTCAAATGGCCGCGCGAATGCTAGTCTCCTCCCACGTAACGGCTCCAGGGGTTTCTTTCCGGGGCGTTGTTTCCAGGGTATCTTGTCCGGGCCTTTTTCCCGGCCGCGCCCTTCCCGCCCTTTCCCTTCCGCTTTCCCTTCCCCGGCCGCCGCGCGTCCGGCTTTTGTAAAATCAGCATTTCCGTTCCGTCCGTGGTCTTTCCGGCCGGAACGCGCGTCAAGGCTACAGGCCGCGTGCGCGCGGCCCCCCCAGGCACCGCAGACGATTTTACAAGGAGACTCGTATGGCTTTGGGAAGCTGGTCACTTATAACCGCGCCTTCGCTTTTCGCTCTTCTCCCCCTGGCGCTGATGATTGTGCTGGCCATACGGGGCAAGGCCATCATGGCGGCCTGTTTCATGGGCATCGTGCTCGGGGTGCTGCTCATGGGGCAAAGCCCGGCGGCCGTGGGCGCCATTTTCCAGAAAAGCCTGGGTTCCACCACGGTGCTCATCGGCGTTATCATCATGATGGGCGCGGGACTCGGCTCGCTGATGAGCGAGGTGGGCGTCACCCACACGCTGGTCCTGTGGATTGTCCGGGGCATAGGCGTGAACACCCAGGCCAGGGGCAAGATAGCCCTGATGGTCAGTTCCCTGTCCGTGTGCGGGCTTTTGGGCACCATGGGCGGCGGCAACGCGGTTATCGCGCCCATTATGATCCCCATTCTCGGCTCTTTGGGCGTCACCCCCAGCGTGGTGGCCGCGCTGATGAAACTTTCCGGCGAAGTGGGCCTTGTTCTCGGCCCGCTCACCGGCGTGACCCTTCTGACCATGGAAGTGACCGGCCTGACCTACGGCCAGCTGATGCTGGGCGCGGCCCTGCCTTTCTGCTTCTTTTTCGTCATCGGGGCCTGGTACGGCACGGCGCGCGCCCAAAAGCGCACGGAAGGGCAGGAAGCCTACACCCTGGCCGACGACGTGAAAAGCCTGGACAGCATCGTCATCAAGCCCAAGGAACGCAACGCCACCATCGTGTTCCTGCTGGCCTTTCTGGCGCTGGTCGTCTACGGCATCCTCACCAAGCAGAAGACCCCCTACGCCGTGGTGGTCATGCTCATCCTCATCATCCTGGTCGCGGTGGTGTGCCGGGTGGACATCAACCGCGCCAACGCCGCCGTGACCAAGGGCCTGGCTTCCCAGGCCTCCATGGTCATCATTTTCCTGGAATTCGAAATCCTCATCCACCTGGTCAACGCGGGCGGCGGCTTTAAAGCCCTGGCCGCCACCATGAGCAACGTGGCCGGGAACGATCCCTCCATCGTCTACCTGGTGGCCTCCCTTGTGGGTTCCTTTTTCATGGAAATGGCCGCCGTGGCCAAGATCAAGGTCATGGGCGAAATGTTCGGGGCCACCATGGCCGCCGCCAAAGTGCCCATGAGCATGTTCGCCATCTCCATTATCGCCGCCACCCGCATCACCAGTTCCGTGTACCCGGCCACCAACTTCGCCATAGCCCTGGGCGTGGCCCAGTGCACCAACTTGAAGGAAGTCTGGCAGGCCTGCCTTATAGCCTGCGCGTCGGCATGGGCGTTTATCGCCGTCTGGTCGTTCATAGGGGTGCGGGTTATGCCGTGGTAGAAAGGCGGAGAGGTAATTTTGCCGAAGCCATCCAAGAGTGAGAGCAGGGCGCAATGCGGCACGGCCTGTGCCGCCCCCGGCGGGCAATTCCGCTCTCCTGCGGAATTGTCGCGCCGCGGCGCTCACATACTGGCGGATGCGGGTTTGATGAGTAAAAAGGGGCAGCGCCCGTAATTGTACGGGGCCATGCCAGCAAAGAGATAACCGACATACCCCCTGTCAAAGTTCTTTGGAAAGGGGAAGGAGGTCCGGAGGAAGGGGAAAACCTTTCTTCCAAGAAAGGTTTTCCCCTTCCTCCGGGCGTCATGCCACCGCAACCCCCGGCCGCCGGAGGCATTGTCCATGTACGACTACGCCATCATCAACGGCCTTATCGTCGACGGCACGCGCGCCCTGGCCTACAGGGGCGGGCTGTACATCAAGGCCGGCAAAATCGCCGCTCTCTGCACCGACCCCACGCTGCCCGCGCGCAAAACGTTGGACGCGGGCGGCAGGGCCGTCTCGCCGGGGTTTATTGATATCCACACCCACTCCGACCCCACGCGCATGATCTCCCCGCTGGAAGAGAGCAAGGTGCGCCAGGGCGTGACGCTGGAACTGGGCGGACACTGCGGCATTTCCATAGTGCCCATGCCGGAGGACAAGGCGAAGCGGGAGGAGCTGCTGGCGGAGGTTTCCGCGCTGATCTCCGTCAAGAAAAGCCTGTGGGACAGCGACGCCACGGACATCAGCGAGCTGGCCGTGCGGGTGGATTCCGACCCCGGGGCCATTCATTTTTCCATGCTGGTGGGCCACGGCACGTTGCGGGGCTGCGTCATGGGTTACGAAAACCGCCCCCCCACGCCGGACGAGCTGCGGCGCATGGAAGAGCTGCTGGACAAACTGCTCAGCCAGGGCGCGTTCGGCATGTCTTTGGGCCTGGTGTACCCGCCGGGCATTTTCAGTCAAATCGACGAGCTGACCGCGCTGGCGAAAGTGGTCAAACGGCACGGCGCGCTGCTGACCGTGCACATGCGCAACGAAGAGGACCGCATCTTCCAGTCCCTGGAAGAGATGTTCACGGTGGCGGAGGCTTCCGGCGCGCATTTGCACATCTCGCACGTCAAGCTGATGGGCAAAAGCCAGTGGGGCTGGTCCGGCAAGGTGCTGAACGCCATCCACCAGGCGCGGGTCAAGGGTTTGCGCGTCACGGCGGACCAGTACCCCTACGACGCTTCTTCCACCAGCCTCAACCGCATGATCCCGGCCTGGGGGCACGAGGGCGGCAACGCCGCCATGCTGGAACGGCTGCGCGACCCCGAAACCCGCAAGCGCATGGCGCCGGAAATAGCCGCCATCATGGACGCGCGGGGCGGGCCTTCCTGCCTGCGCATAGCCTACACCCGCTCTTTCCTGCCGGAAATAGAGGAAATGACCGTGGCCGGGATAGCCGAAAAATGGGACCTGCCGCCCGTGGAGACGGTCATGAAAATTCTGCTGGCCTGCGAGGGCGGCGCGGGCATTATCTCCCATTCCATGGACCCCGGGGACGTGGAAAAGATCATGCTGGACATGGATATTTCCATCGGCAGCGACGGCAGCGGCTTTTCCCTGAACCCGGACCAGGTGGACGGCAAGCCCCACCGCCGCAATTTCGGCACCTTCCCCTTTTTTCTGGAAACCGCGCGGGACAAGAAGCTGCTTAGCCTGGAAGACGCGGTGCACAAAATCACGGGCCTGCCCGCCCGGGCCATGGGCCTGAAAGACCGGGGCGTGCTGCGCGCGGGCGCGGCGGCGGATATCACCGTGTTCGACCCCGCGAACGTGCGCGACGCCACCACCTACAGCAACCCCTTTGTCAAACCCGTGGGCATAGACCACGTCTTTGTGGCCGGGGAGCCGGTGGTGCTGCACGGCGAGCTGACGGCCGCGCGCAACGGCAGGTTCATCAAGCGGCACGGCGGCAACGGCCATAAGGGCTGAAGAATTTGAGGCGGCGCGGCTCGGTCGCGTTGAAGGCGGTTGCGTTTCTCCCCGCGCCCGTCAAGGGGCGCGCCCCTTGGAACCCGTTCAGGGTGGCATGAAAAAAAGGTCCCGTTTCCTGATGAGATAGACAGCAACAAAGGAACACCCATGCGCATAGAACAAATCGAGACCCCGGCCCTGGTTGTGGATCTGGACGCTTTTGACGCCAACATACGGGCCATGAAACAGTTCATGGACCACGCGGGCGTGGCTTTGCGGCCGCACTACAAAACCCACAAAAGCACGGCTATTGCCCACAAACAGATAGCGGCCGGGGCCAAGGGCATTTCCTGCGCCAAGCTGGGCGAGGCGGAAGACCTGGCCGCCGCCGGCATAGACGACATTCTTATCGCCAACCAGGTGGTGGAGCCGTGGAAACTGGCCCGCCTGGCCTATCTTGCCGCCTGCTGCCGCCTGACCGTGTGCGTGGACTCCGTCCACAACATCGAAGCCCTGGAAGCGGCCGCAAGCGTGCAGGGTTCCACCATCCACTGCCTGGTGGAGTATGAAATAGGCATGAAGCGCTGCGGCGTGAACACCCCGGCGCAAGCCCTCAAGCTGGCCCAGGCCGTCAAAAAGTGCCGCCACCTGGATTTCGCGGGCATTCAGGCCTACGCGGGCCACCTCTCCCACGAAGAGGACTACGCCAAGCGCCAAAAGGATTCCGAATGGGTGGAAAGCACCCTGAAAGAGCTGTGCGACTACTTGAAAGACCAGGGCCTGCCCGTGCGCGAGGTAAGCGGCGCCAGCACCGGCACCGTGGAATTCCGCCCCAAAGGCGGCGTGTACACAGAAGCCCAGGCCGGGAGCTACATTTTCATGGACGCGGCCTACAACGCGCTTAACCTCAAGTTCCAGAGCGCCCTTTTCGTGGTCGGCACGGTCATGAGCCGCGCCAACGGCAAGGTCATTGTGGACGCGGGCCGCAAGTCCATTTCCGTGGACCAGAAAATGCCCGTGTTCCGCGATTTCCCCACCCTGGCCGTCTCGGTCAGCGAAGAGCACAGCGCCATCCCCCTGGAAGGCGGACCCGCCGTGGGCGAACGCCTGCTGCTCATCCCCGGCCACTGCTGCACCACCGTGAACCTGCACACCCACATCTACCTGGTGCGCGGCGGCAAGGTCATGGACAAGATCCCGGTGACCAGTCGCGGAAAGAGTTGGTAGAGTGAGAAAAAAGGCATGCCTCCGGCGGCCAAAGGAAGGGGAAACCTTTCTTGAAAGAAAGGTTTCCCCTTCCTCTGGACTCCTTCCCCTTCCAAAGAACGTTGACAGGGGCGCGGGGGGCATCTCGCTGATGGGGCGGCGCCGTGTCACTGCGGCACCGCTTTTTTTGTTGGAATGACGGGTGGAAAAACAAAAAGCTCCCGCCTTCTGAATCCGCCCGCAACCCCGCGTCCTGTCAACCCCCTTTCTCCTCCCTTCGTCCCCCCTCCTTCCCCCTTCTCCCCGGAGGCGGCAAAAAGCCGTGCTAGGCTCCCGGTAAACGGCCAAGGCCAAAACCACCGCAAAAGGAGCCTTTATGAACGGCACCCTGCCGCAACCCCGCCAGCCTTACTCCCCCGCCACGCATCCGCGCCCGGAGCGCAACGGCCTTACCCTTGCCTGCGAATACGCCCCGGACGGACGCCTGCTCGCCAAAACCGAAACCCGCGCCGGAACCGCCACCCGCTTCGACTACGACTTCGACGAAAACGGCCGCCTGGCCGCCGTGTTCCGCGACGGCGCGGAGTTCGAGCGCTACCTCTACAGCT
Organism: Desulfovibrionaceae bacterium; assembly: GCA_031551765.1. Classification (GTDB taxonomy): domain Bacteria; phylum Desulfobacterota; class Desulfovibrionia; order Desulfovibrionales; family Desulfovibrionaceae; genus JAVBNC01. The sequence goes on along the minus strand of JAVBNC010000137.1, from coordinate 457 downwards.
TCAAGGGCCAACGCGACTACCACCTCTACGCCTACCGCAACATGAGCGAATACCTCACGGCCGGGGACCTGGAGTACGACGGCGCGGGCCGCCTCGTCCGTTCCGGCCTCACCAGCTACGCCTACGACGGGCGCGGCGCGCTGCGCGAACGGCGCACCCCCCAGGGCGTGACCCGGTTCTTCTACGGCGGCGGCAGCGCGCTGGACCGGGTCATCCTGCCGTCCGGCGACGAGATCCGCTACGAATACGGCCCGGACAGCCCCATGAACCCCGTGCGCCGCTTCAAAAACGGCGCGCTCACCGGCGAATACGAGTGGGCGCTGCCCTGGCGGCTGGGCAAGTTCCTGAATTACGAGGACAATCTGATCCACGAGTTCTTCCACAACGACAGCGACGCGGGCGGCGCGCTCTGGAAAATCCGCCTCACCCGCTCGCCGCTGTCCGCCGCGCCCTTCAG
>JAVBNC010000007.1:0-27116 GCA_031551765.1 Desulfovibrionaceae bacterium | reverse complement strand
CCCCCCCCCCCCCCCCCCCCCCCCCCCCCCCCCCCCCCCCCCCCCCCCCCCCCCCCCCCCCCCCCCCCCCCCCCGCCGGAGGCATTTTCCATGACCACCCCGCACTACATAGGCGCTGTCCTTGTGCTGCTGCTGATTACGGGCCTGGGCGTGTACGCGGGCTCGCGCGTGAAGAGTTCGGGCGATTTCACGGTGGGCGGCAGAAGGGCCGGGGCCGGGATAGTGGCGGGTTCGATTATCGGGACCTTCGTGGGCGGGGCTTCCACCATCGGCACGGCGCAGCTGGCGTTCAACTACGGCTTTTCGGCCTGGTGGTTCACGCTGGGCGGGGGCATAGGCTGCCTGATTCTGGCGCTGTGCTACGCCAAACCCCTGCACGACAGCGGGGTGATGACCCTGCCGCAGATGCTTTCGCGCGAATACGGCCGCAAGGCGTCCACGGCCACGGTCATTCTGACGTCTTTGGGCAGCTTTCTGAGCATTGTGGCGCAGCTTCTGGCCAGCGTGGCGCTGATCACGTCCATCAGCGGCATTTCCGGCCCGCTGGCGACGCTGCTGACCGTAACGCTGATGATCGCGTACGTGCTGTTCGGCGGGGTGTGGGGCGCGGGCATAGTGGGCATGGCCAAGACGGCGCTGTTGTTCGCGGCCCTGGGCATTTCCGGCATTCTGGCCTTTTACTGGCAGGGCGGGCTTTCCGGCTTCACGGCCGCGCTGCCCGCGGACAGGTTTTTCAGCCTGGTGGCGCGCGGCGCGGCTGTGGACCTGGGCGCGGGCCTGTCCATCATTCTGGGGGTGCTGGCCTCGCAGTCCTACATCCAGGCCATACTTTCCGCCAGAACCGTGCGCCTGGCCAAAAGCGGAGCGCTTATCAGCGCGGCGCTCATCCCGCTGGTGGGCACGGGCGGCATTTTCGTGGGCCTGTACATGCGGCTGCACGCGCCGGACATCAGTTCCGCCGCCGCCCTGCCGCTTTTTGTGCTGCAGCACCTGCCCCCGCTGTTCGGCGGCGTGGTGCTGGCCACCCTGCTGATAACCGTGGTGGGCACGGCCGCCGGGATCGCGCTGGGCCTGTCCGCCATGTTCTGCAACGATATCTACCTGGTCTACTGGAACAAAAACCCCGGCGACAAAAAGCTGCTGCTGGTTTCCCGCCTGGCGCTGGCCGGCACCCTGCTGGCCGCCGCCCTCTTCAGCACCGGGAACCTGGGCTCGCTCATCCTGACCTGGAGCTTCCTGGCGCTGGGCCTGCGCGGCGTGGTGCCCTTCGGCGCGCTGACCACGGCCATAGCCGTGCCCGGCCGCATCCCCGGTTCTTACGCCTTCGCCTCCATGCTGGTGGGACCGGCCTTCGTCATGGCCGGAAAACCCCTCATCGGCGCGGTCATCGACCCCCTGTTCTTCGGCCTGGCCGCCAGCCTGCTGGTGCTGCTGGCCGGGTACCTCAAGCAAAGCGCGTCCGCCCGCCAGGACGCGGAAGTCCGACGAAGTCCCAAAGGCGATTAAGCTGTCGAAGCCATCCAAGAGTCGAAGCAGGGCTCTGCCCTGCACCCGCCAAGGGCTAGCGCCCCTGGACCCCATTCAGGGTGGATAGGGAACTTTGGGCTACTGTCGGAACTTCTGTCGCTTTTGATTCGGCGGCATCACTTTCCATACATAACTTACTCATGGAGATGACGATATGTCAGGTCTGATCGCATTGACTGATCTGTCCGGAGACGAGTTGACCCGGATTTTGGACAGGGCGGATATACTTGCCGACGCCTGGAGGCAAAACACCATGCCCCAGGTTCTTAAGGGGAAGCAGGTTGGCCTGTGGTTTTACGGCCAGGGCTTCCGCAACCGGGTGGCCTTTGAAATAGGCGCAAGGGCCATGGGGGCTTCCGTTTCCTACATTCCCGGCGACCTGGGCGTTCATGAGCCGCTGGAGGATATGGGGCATTACCTGGACAACTGGTTCTCCATGCTTGTGGTGCGCGCCAGAAAGCACGACGACCTGCTGTATTTGTCCGACAGCATGCGGGCGCCCGTCATCAACGCTAGAACGAACTTCAACCACCCCTGTGAAATCATTGGGGACTTGCAGTTCATCAGGAAACACCGGGGTTCCATTGACGGGCTGCGCGTCGTTTTTGTCGGCGAAGTCACAAACCTGTGCACGAGCTGGTTCGAGGCCGCTGTCCGCCTGCCCATTTCCGTGACGCAGGTAGCGCCCGACGGGTACCTGGCCGGCAAGGCCCTGCTGGACGAACTCAATGCCCAGGCTGCCGGTGAAATTCTTGTGAGCGGCCAGCTTGAGCCGCTGCTCAAAAACGCCGACCTCATTTACACGGACTGCTGGCCCAAAGCCGCCAACGATGCTGATACGCAAAGGATAAAGGGCCTGTTCCTTCCTCTGCAGATAACGGCCAAACATCTGCAAGCGCTTCATGGCGGCGCGTTGTTCCTGCCCTGCCCGCCTGTGACAAGAGGCCAGGAAGTATCGTCCGAGGCCATGAAATCCCCGCTGTGTCTGGATTATGAGGCGAAAGAGTATTTGCTGCACAGCCAGAACGCCGTGATGGAGTTTATTGCAAACTCGTAACCCCATACTGCTGCAAAAAGGGCGCTGCCGTCATTGTACGGCAGCGCCCTAATCAACGAGAAACGCCCTCATCCCCCCCGTCCCGCCTTCCCCCTTGCCCCCGCGCCGCCTACGCTCTATACCTAGGGGCGAACCAACATAAAGGATCTTCCCATGCCCGCAGCACCCCCCCCGTCCACGCCCCCTTCCCTGTCCGCGCCCGCGTCCAAAACGCCGCCCCTGCCGCCTGAACTGGCGGAGGCGGTGCGTGCCATAACCGCGCCCGGCCCGGCCCTTTCCCGCGAAGCCCAGGCCCATGTCGACAACCTGACCAAGCCCCTGGGCAGCCTGGGCCGCCTGGAAGAGCTGGCCGTGCGGCTGTATGCCCTGCGCGGTGGCAAGCGGCCCCTGGCCGTGGACCCGGCCTGGCTGTTCACCGTGGCCGCGGACCACGGCGTGGCGGCGGAAGGGGTGAGTTCCGCGCCGCAGGAAGTGACCCGGCTGCAAGTGCTGAATTTCCTGGCCGGGGGCGGCGGGGTGAACGCGCTGTGCAAAAGCTGCGGCGTGAAACTGCGCGTGGTGGACGCGGGCGTGCTGGGGGATGATTTCGACCCCCACCCGGCCCTGGTGCGGAACAAAATACGCCAGGGCACGGCCAACATGGCGGAAGGCCCGGCCATGACCCGCGAAGAGTGCGAACGCGCCCTGCTGCTGGGCCTTTCCCTGGCGCGGGACGCGCGGGACCAGGGCTGCCGCTGCCTGGGCACCGGGGAAATGGGCATAGGCAACACCACGCCTTCCACCGCGCTGTTCTGCGCCTGGATGGGCTTTGACCCGGAAAGCGTCACCGGCCCCGGCGCCGGGCCGCCCCGCGTGGGCCTGGAAGGCAAGGTGGCCGTGGTGCGCCGCGCCCTGGCCGCCAACAGGAAAGCCCTGCAAAGCGCCGACCCCGTGGCCGTGCTGGCCGCCCTGGGAGGGCTGGAAATAGCCGTGCTGGCCGGGATAATCCTGGGCGGGGCCGCGCTTAAGCTCCCGGTGGTCATAGACGGCTTTATCGCCACGGCGGCCTTTACCGCCGCCAAACAGCTGGCCCCGGAAGTGGGCGCGCACTGCTTTTTCGCCCACGCCTCGGCGGAACCGGGGCACGCCTCCGTCATGGCCGGGCTGGGCGAAAAGCCGCTGCTGGACCTCTCCCTGCGCCTGGGCGAAGGCACGGGCGCGGCCCTCGGCATCGCGGTTCTGCGCGCGTCCGCGACCATGTTCAACGACATGAATACGTTCTCGGGCGCGGGGATAAGCATTTAATTGTCGAAGCCAATGAAGAGTGAGAGCAGGGCGCTGCCCTGCACCCGCCAGGGGGGTGACCCCCCTGGACCCCGCGACAGGGGTCTGACTTCGCGCGCGGTGGGTATGTTGGCGAACGCTGACGCAGCGGAAGCGTTTCGAGATAGCTGTACCGCCATTAACACCCTGAATGGGTTCCAAGGGGCGCGCCCCTTGGCGGGTGAGTCCAGAGAGGGCGGAGCCCTCTTTGGCCGCCGGAGGCATCCCATCCAATTGGCTTCGACAGCTGTCCCCAAAAGGATATGTGACATGACTGAAACCCAACCCTTCTTCCAGTTTCAAAACCTCAGCCGCGACTTTACGCAGCGGCGGGGCCTCTTGGCGGAACCCGTGACGGTACGGGCCGTGCGCGGGGTGGACTTGACGCTGCGCAAGGGCGAAACCCTGGGGCTGGTGGGCGAATCCGGCTGCGGCAAATCCACGCTGGCGCGCATGGCCGTGCGTCTTCTGGCGCCCACGGACGGGGACGTGCTGCTGGAGGGGCAGTCGCTGTTTTCCGGGCCGCCGGAATTTCTGGCTTCGCTGCCCGGGCGGTTGCAGATGGTGTTTCAGGACCCTTACTCTTCCCTGAACCCGCGCATGACCGTGGGGACAAGCGTGGGCGAAGCGCTGGCCTGCGCCGGGGCGGGACGCGCGGAACAGCGCGAACGCGTGGCCGCCATGCTGGGCAAGGTGGGCCTGGAAGCGGAACACGCGAAACGCTACCCGCACGAATTTTCCGGCGGCCAGCGCCAGCGGCTGGCCATAGCCCGGGCGCTGATCACCCGGCCGGACATTGTGGTCTGCGACGAGCCGGTTTCCTCGCTGGACGCCTCGGTGCAGGCGCAGGTCCTGGGTCTGCTTAAGGACATGCAGGACGAGCTGGGCCTGACCTACCTGTTCATTTCCCACGACCTGGCGGTCATCAGCCACATGAGCGACCGCGTGGCCGTAATGTACCGGGGCCGCGTGGTGGAACTGGCGGACGCCCCCGGCTTTTTCGCCGGCCCGCTCCACCCTTACAGCCGGGCGCTGCTGGCCGCCGTGCCCGGCGCGGATGAAGGGACGGGCGCAAAGGCCCGCGCCCCGCAAGCGACGATGGAGGCCGACGCTCCGGCTGGTTGCGAGTATGCGAACGTCTGCCCGCAGGCCATGGAACGCTGCCGCGAGGCCGCGCCGCCCCTGGCCCGCCCGGAAGCGCCGGAACGCGCGGGGCGGGCGCTGGACCCCGAACACCTGGTGCGCTGCCGCCTCTGGGACCGGGATGCGTAGCCCCCGCCTGCTGCCGGACCCGGCGGACAGCGGCCGCGCCGTGCTGGCCAAGGTTTTGGCCCTGGCCGTGGCGCGGGCGGAAACGGGCGGGCCGCCCCCGCTGGCCGTGGACGCCACGGCGGGCAACGGGCACGACACGCTGTTTTTGGCTGAAAACGTGGGGCCGCGGGGGCGGGTGCTGGCCTTTGATGTGCAGGAACGGGCGCTGGCCGCCGCTTCCGCCCGTCTGCGGGAAGCGGGCCTGCTGGGCCGGGTGCTCTTTGTGGCGGCCGGGCATGAGACGTTGGGCGGCTATTTGCCGCAGGGCGGGACGCAGTCTGGGGCGCGAACGGGGCCGCAAGACGGGCCGCCGGTCCGGAAGACCGTGGCGGACGCCGTGACGGACGCCCTGGTGGACGCCGCCATGTTTAACCTGGGCTTTTTGCCGGGCAGCGACAAGGCCGTGGTCACCAGGCCGGAAAGCACGCTGGCCGCGCTGCGCGTGCTGGAAACGCGGCTGCGCGCGGGCGGGGTGGTCAGCGTGCATTGTTACGCGGGGCACCCCGGCGGAGCGGAAGAGGCGGATGCCGTGGAGCGCTGGGCGCGGGCGCTGCCCTGGGAGGGGTGGCGCGTCCTGCGGCTGGGGTTCGCCAATAAGACGCGGAACCCGGAAATTTCGCTGCTGGCGGAGCGGCTGGGGTAGAGGGCGGCCGCCCGGGGCCTAAAACACCCCGTGGTCGTGCAGAATACCCAGGCCAATGGTCACAAGCACCAACCCGCCCAGGGCATTGGCCTTGTCGCCCAGGCTCCCGGCCCTGCACACCCAGCGCCCCAGGTGCATGCCGATAGCGGTGATACAGAAGCACACCGCGCCGATAATCACGGCGGGCAGCCAGATATCCGTCTTGATCAGGGCCATGGAAAGCCCCACGGCCAGCGCGTCGATACTGGTGGCTATGCCGAGCAGAAGCAGGGTGCCGCCCGTGGTCGGGTCGGCGCAGGTACAGCATTCGTCTTCCGGCTTGTTCCTGTTGTCCCAGGCTTCTTTGAGCATGCGCAGGCCCACGAAGGAGAGCAGGCCGAACGCCAGCCAGTGGTCGTAGTCTTCAATGTGTTTCTGCACCGAAAGGCCCAGGAACCAGCCCGTCACCGGCATGATGAACTGGAAAAAGCCGAACACCCCGGCCATGCGGCCCACCTGGGCCACGTTCAGGCACTGCAGGCGTATGCCGGTGGTCACGGCCACGGCGAACGCGTCCATGGCCAGCGCCACGGCCATGACGAAAATAGCGAGCAGGGTCATGCTGTCTCCTTGGGGAAGGGGACTATATATCCCGCACCCCCTCAAAGCAAGGAGAAGGGCTGGGCTTCGCGATTCGGCGGCCATAAAAAACGGCGTCCCGCAAGCATGCGGGACGCCGTCCTTTCCGGGTGCAAATATTAGTACGTGTTGAAAATGCGCTGTATTTCCCTGGCGTCGCTGGTCTTGGTCAGCGCCAGCATGAGCAGGATGCGGGCTTTCTGCGGGTTCAGGTTGTCGGCGGTCACGAACTTGCCGGGCTCGTCACGCTTGGGGTTGGGCGTGACCACGCCGGTGCCCACGCGGGAGCTGCGCACCACGATAATGCCGCTCTGGCCGGCCTTGGTCAGCACTTCGCGGTAGCCGTCGTACAGGCTGCCGTTGCCGGTGCCCGCGGAAACGATACCGGCGGGCTTGCCCGCGACGATGCCGTTCAGCGCATCCAGGCTGGGCGCGATGTAGTTGTACACGATCTCCACTTTGGGCAGGCTTTCCAGCTTGGCGATGTTGAATTCCGTGTCCGCCGTGTGCTTGCGCATGGTGTGGCGGTAGAACATGGGCTTGTTGTCAATGACGTAGCCCAGGAAACCCAGGTCGTTGGAACGGAAGGTTTCCGGCTGGGTGGTGTTGGTCTTGGTCACTTCGCGGGCCGCGTTGATTTCGCCGTTGAGAATGACCATAACCCCGCGCCCGGCGGCTTCTTTGCTGCCCGCGACGCCGACGGCCTGGAGCAGGTTCAGGGGGCCGTCCGCGCTGATGGCGGTGGCGGGACGCATGGAGCCCACCAGCACGACGGGCTTCTTGCTTTTGACCACCAGGTTCAAAAAGTAGGCCGTCTCTTCCATGGTGTCCGTGCCGTGGGTGACCACGATGCCGTCCGTGTCAGAGGCCAGCAGTTCGTTGATGCGCTTGCCCAGCTTCAGCCAGATTTCCAGACTGATGTTGCCGCTGGCGATATTGGAAACCTGCTCGGCGCGGATCTCCGCGATATCCTTAAGGCTGGGCACGGCGCTGATAAGCTGTTCCGCCGTAAGGGTACCGGCCTGGTAGCCCGTCAACTGGGTGGAAGAGGCCGCGGAACCCGCAATGGTGCCGCCGGTGGCCAGAATGGCCACTTTGGGGAGCTTCGCGGATTTGGCGGGCTGCGCCGCCTGGGCGGAAAAGCCCAGGCCCAGGGCCAGAACCAGAGCGAGAGGAAGCAGGAAACGTTTCTTCATGGGGTGCTCCTTGGCGTAAAGGTGGGGAAGGAAAGGCGGTTATTCTTCAGAGCAATTTCGCGTTGAGCTTGCCGCTTGACGGCGGGCTGTCGCGGAGCGGGATGCGAAGCGACGCCCGAAGGGGGGCGGCACAGGACGTGCCGCATCAAGCCCGCCCGCGCCAATCCCGCAGGCCTTGCCACACCGCATTTCGCAAGGCCGGAGCATTTTACCGGATAATTTCCATGACAAGACGCTCAAGCCGTAAATATCCTAAGGGAGACTTTCTGTATAGATGAAGGGAAGCCCGGCCCGGCAAGTAAAAAATTTTGGATCGTCCTCAAACCCGCATGCCCAAAGCCCCCGCCGGAACAGCGTGAAAGGATTGAAGACAAAAAATTATATTTATCAGCAGGATAAACAATATCTGATCACTCAAGTACACATGCTCTCCGGCCGGGAAAAAGACGAAGTCCAAAATTTTTTACGATTCCGCCCTGTCAGCCAAAAACGATTTTGACATATTATGCTGATTTTATTGATTTTAACTAAAAAGACAGGGTTTGGCACGCGGCTTGCTATATTCAAAGCACCTTCCTTCCTTATGCAACAACTTTCCAAGGGTGGTTTACGGGCGGTCCGTAAGCCACCCTGTTGCATTTCCATAGCCTGGGGCTTAAGCGGTTATCCGTCTCGGGTAATCCCCATCCCTTGCGCCAGCCCCATACCAGCCTCCGCCAGCAGCATAAAAAACGCCACCAGAGCCAGCATGTCCGCCGAACCGCCGGGGCTTAAATTCCGCTTCGTGCATTCGTCGCGCAGCCACAGGGTGTGGTTGCGGCCTTCCACCGTGCGCAGGCCGCCTTTGTCCAGCGCGATGCGCGCCTGCCCGCGCACAAAGGCCAGGCCCGCCGGGCCGCCGCGCGAGAGCAGGTTGGTGTCCGGCATGACGGCCATCAGCCGCAACAGGGTGTGGGGCAGCGCGTCTCCCGGCGGCAGATCCCGGTCCAGGCGGCGCAGGTCGCCGTACGCGGCCAGGGCCGTGGGAAAGCCCTGTTCCGCTTCCCCGCGCACGCCCGCGATGCCGTGTTCCAAATACAAACGCTCCCCGGCCGTAAGTTTGCGGTCAGGCGGGCTGGCCTTCAGCGGGCCCAGGTCCGCCTCCACAATGCCGGGTACGAACGCGGCGGCTTCTTTGGCCACGTACGGCGGCTGCGGGTGCCGCCCCAGGGCCGCAAGCCTGCCGCAAGCCGCGCAGAGCAGGCCCAGGGAAAACACCGCGCCCTTGTGGGTGTTCACCCCGTTCGTAGCCGCGAACATGGCCCGTTCCGCCTCGCACCCCGCCGCGCGCAGGGCGGGCAAAAGCTGCGCTGCGGGCTTGGGGCCGTGTTCATGGCCCAGCAGCGCGCAATGGGCGAAATAGGGTTCCAGGGCGGCCGCGCTGGCCATGAAGGTGGCGTGGGTCATGTCCTTGTGCGCGCCGTTGTGGCGCGGGCAGACCAGGCCGGGCTTGGGTTCCGCGCCCGCTTCCAGTTCCAGGGCCTTGCGGGCCAGGGCGCCGATGCGCGCGAACAGGGACTGGGCGTCAGGCAGGCAGGACAGGGTTTCGCAGGGTTGGGCCATGCTAAAAACCCTTCTCTAAGGGGGGATTGATGATCCCGCCGCCGGGGACGGGGTGGTCGCTCAACTCCCCCTGCCCTTCAGGAGCCGGGGCCAAATGCACCACCCGGCCGCGCGGTTTCAGCCTGCCGCTGGCCAGCCACTGCAGGGCCTGGGGGTAGATGCGGTGCTCCAGGGCGTGGACCCGGGGCATCAGGCTTTCCAGATTCTCGTTGTCGCGCACGGGCAGGGCCGCCTGGATGATGACCGGCCCCATGTCCATGGCCTCTTCCACGAAATGCACGGTGCAGCCCGCGAATTTCGCGCCGTATTCCAGCGTGTCCGCCCCGCCGTTGGCCCCCGCGAACGCGGGCAGCAAGGAAGGGTGCACGTTGAGCACCCGGCCGGGATACGCGTGCAGGAAAAAAGGCGAAAGCAGCCGCATGTACCCGGCCAGGGCCACGGTATCCGCCCCGGCCTTGCCCATGGCTTCCAGCATGGCCGTGTCAAAGGCCGCGCGGTTCGGAAATTTCTTGTGCGCCTGCGCCCAGGTGGGTATGCCCGCCGCCCTGGCCAGCTCCAGAGCCGGGGCGTCCGGCACGTTGGAAAGAACCAGCACAACGCGGGCGTTCAGACGCCCCTGGGAAACCGAACGGAGAATGCTCTGCAAATTGGAACCCCGCCCGGAGGCGAGCACGGCAAGACGAAGCATGAAACCTTCCTAAAATTTTGTCGAAGCCATCTAAGAGTGAGAGCAGGGCTCCGCCCTGCACCCGCCCAGGGCTGGCGCCCCTGGACCCCATACAGGGTGGTTAAAAACGTTTCGCGCGAAATGGCGCGTTATGCCCGGACCCGCGCTACTTCTTTTTATCCTTGGCCGCGTCGTCCGCGATCAGTTTGGCGGCGGCTTCCGCCATGCCCTTGTTGCTGTGGGCCACGCCGGGCACGGTTTGCAGCTTCCAGTTAAAGGGCGCGTTCCACTGTTTAGCAAGGGCCCGGCCCGTGGCAAAGAAGTATTTTCCCCGCGCCAGGCGGTTGGGGCCCTGCGCTTCCGCCTCCCGCTTGCGGCTGAGCTGGTGGTGGTTGGGGTCGTTGTCCTTTTCCCCCAGCAGGACCACCAGGGGGAAAGCCAGGTAGCGCTTGATATCCGCCTCGCTCAGGCCGGTGTGCCCGAAACCGTAGGGCCAGGGCTTGGCCGGGTCCGGCAGGCAGTACCAGCCCGCGTTGGCCGCTATGGCCAGCTTGATGTTGGCGTCCGGCAGAAAGGCGGGCAGACGGTGCGCGAACTGGCCCCCGGCGCTGTGGCCGTAAAGATAGCAGCGGGTTTGCGCCGTTTTTTCGCGCCGGGCGGTGAAATCCGCGAACACGCGCTCCACAATGCCGTAAGACCACTCGCTTTCCGGGTTCCTGCGGCCCAGGGCGCCGGACACGTTGCCCAGGTTGTAGGATTCGGACGTGGGGAACAAGTCCGTGGTGAAACCGGGCACCAGCAGCATGAAGCCGTACTGTCGGGCAAGATCACGCCACTGGTCGCGGTAGGTTTCCGGGTTGCGGTTCATGCCGTGCATGACCACCACCACGGGCGAATCCGGGGAAAACAGCGGCGGCTTGTAATACCAGACGGTCAGGGTCTTGCCGCTGGGCGCGTCCTCAAAGCGGTAGCTGCCGCTGCCGCCGTCCAGGGCCAGGCCGGGACGCGCGAAGGCAAAAAGGGCGAGGAACAGAAACGCGAGGGTAAGGGGGATGCGGCGCATGGGCTTTCCTCACTAAAAGCGCGGGGCCGGAAGGCTGGCTTCCGGCCCCGCGTCAGGGTTACTTCTTCTTGTTTTTCGCCAAATCTTCCGCCACCACCTTGGCGGCGGCGTCCACCATGCCGCCGTTCTGGTGCGCCACGCCCGGCACGGGGATGACCCGCCACTTGAACGGGGCTTTCAGCTTCTTGGCCAGGTCCTGGCCGCAGCTGTAGTAATACTGGCCCCTGGCGAAACGGTTGTCGCCCTGCTTGTCCACTTCCGGGCCGCGCGCCAGCTGGTAATGGGTGGGGTCGTTGTCCTTTTCGCCCAGCAAAATGACCAGCGGGAAAGAGACGAAACGCTTCAGGTCCGCGTTGGTCAGTCCCATACCCTTGAGGCCGTAAGGCCATTTTTCAGCCAGGTCCGGCATGGTGTACCAGCCGGAATTGGCGGCCATGACCAGTTTGGCCTTGGTTTTGGGCTGGAACAGCAGCATGCGGTGCACGAACTGCCCGCCCGCGCTGTGCCCGAAAAGATAGAAGCCCTTGACTTTGCTCTTCTCGCGCTTGACGAAATCCGCGAACACGGCGTCCGGCAGGCGGAAGCTCCACAGGGCTTCCGGGTTTTTCTTGCCGTCCCGGAGAATATTGCCCAGGTTATACTCTTCCGTGCCCGCGAACTGTTCTTTGGTAAAGTGCGGGGCCAGCACGGCTATGCCCAGGCTGTCCGCGTGTTTCTGCCAGTCGTTGCGCGAACCCCGCGCGTTGCGGCTCATGCCGTGCAGAGAGACGACCACCGGCGTTTGGTCCGTAAAGGACGCGGGTTTGTAGTAAAAGACGGTCAGGGTGCGGCCGCTGGGCACATCCAGATACTCGTAGCTGCCCGCGCCCGTTTCCAGGGCCAGGGCCGGGAGGGAGAAGAGGAGGAGACACAGCAAAGCAAGACAGGAGAGGGCACGGCGCATGAGGGAACTCCTTCAGGTTGCGGAAGGGTCAAAAGACGCTGGAACGACGGCTGCCGGGCGCGCAAGCCACGCGCCCGGCAGACCGTAATCATACCCCTGTCACGGGGTCAAGTACCCCGGCATCCACGCCGGAACTTCATTCGTCACCCTGAATGGGTTCCAAGGGTGCTAACCCTTGGCGGGTGCAGGGCAGAGCCCTGCTCTCATTCTTCATTGGCTTCGACAGCTATTTCTTCGTCTTTTTAACGGCCTTCTGCGCTTCTTCGGCCACGATGGCGGCCGCGGCGGCGGACATGCCGGCGTTGCTGTGGGCCACGCCGGGCACGGTCTGGATTTTCCAGTTGAAGGGCGCTTTCAGCTGCTTGGCCAGGTTCTGGCCGTAGGCGAAGAAGTTTTTGCCCCGGTCAAAGCGGTTGGTGCCCTGCTCGTCGGATTCCTTGTTGCGGCGCAGCTGGTGGTGTTGGGGGTCGTTGTCTTTTTCGCCCAGCAGGATGACCAGGGGGAAGGAGAGGAAGCGCTTGACGTCCGCCTGGGTCAGGCCCGTGCCTTTAAGGCCGTAGGGCCAAGCCTTGTTCAGGTCCGGCATGGTGTACCAGCCCGCGTTGGCGGCAATGGCCATTTTGACTTTGGCGTCGGGCACGAATTCCAGCATGCGGTGCACGTACTGGCTCCCCGCGCTGTGGCCGAACAGATAGTATTTGGCCTGGCCGGTTTTTTCGCGCTGGGCTTTGAAGTCCGCAAAGACCTTGTCCACCACGCGGTAGCTCCAGCGGCTCTTGGGGTTCATGGTTCCGGAAACGTCCCTGCCCGCCACTTCCTGCTTGGTGGCGGCCACAAAGATATTGCCCAGGTTGTACCCGTTGGGGCCGGGGAACAGTTCTTCCGTAAAGCCGGGCACCAGCAGCATGATGCCGTATTTTTCGGCGTGCTCTTTCCACTGGTCGCGGTATTCGTCCGGGTTGCGCAGCATGCCGTGCAGCACAAAGAGGATGGGCGTGTCCTTGGAAAAATTGGCGGGCTTGTAGTACCAGACGGTCAGGGTTTCCCCGGTTTCGCGGTCCTTCATTTTGTAGCTGCCCGAGCCCGTTTCCAGAGCCAGGGCCGTGCCCACGGTCAAAGCGAGGCAAAGCGCGGTAAAGACCAGAAGTTTGCGCAGCATGGAGATCCTCCGTAAGGATGAGTAAGTGGTGAGGGTTCCTGTGTAGCACGTTTTGACGCGAAAAACAGCCCCGGGAAACGCGGGCTTTTTCTAGAGCAGTTGAACATTGAAAATGTTCAACTGCTCTGCAAGGATTTGTCTTCAAATCCTTGCCGTGAGATTGGCGTAGGCGGGCTTTGCCCGCCGTTAAGCGACAATCTCAAAGCGAAACTGCTCTAAGACTGGCTGAAAGCCGCCTCCAGCGCGGCCACCAGGGCCGGGATGGTGAATTCCGGCGGCTGGATGTGGCAGGGCAGGCCCGCATCCGTCAGCGTCCGGGCCGTGATGGGGCCGATGCAGGCGAACCGTAGCTCCGGGTGGCGCCTGAGGGTCTCCACGGGAATCCGCTCCAGGAAATTGCGCACCGTGGAGGAAGACCCGAAGGTGACGGCGTGGACCTTGCCCTCTTCCAGCAGGCGCAGGACTTCGTCCTTGCCTTCCCCCTTGCTTTCCGCAGGCGGGAGGGTTTCGTAGACCGCGACCACGTCCACCGCGGCCCCGGCTTCCCGCAGGCCCTTGGGCAGCACGTCGCGGGCCTCCCTGGCCCTGGGCATGAGGATGCGCTTATCCGCGACGCCTTGCGCCAGCAGGCCCCGCAGCGCGGATTCCGCGACAAAGGCGGCGGGCACAAAGTCCGGGCTGATGCCCATGCCGCGCAGGGCGTCCGCCGTGGCCGGCCCCATGGCCGCGACTTTGCTCCCGGCCAGGGCCCGGGCGTCCAGGCCCAGGGCCGAAAGCTGATCCCGGAACACGGCCACGCCGTTGACGGACGTAAAAATCACCCAGTCATACTCGCGCAGACGGCGGAGCGCTTCGCGCAGCGGGGCCTGGTCCGCCAGGGGCAGAATGCGGATGGCCGGAAATTCGATGACCCGCGCGCCCAGGCCGCGCAGGGCCGCCGCCATGGAACTGGCCTGCTCCCTGGCCCTGGTGACCACGATTCCCTTGCCCAGCAGGGGCTTCTTCTCGAACCAGTTCAGCTTGTCCCGCAGCGTGACCACCTGGCCGATGACGATGAGGCTGGGCGCGGCAAAGCCGCCCTCTTCCGCCGTCCGCTCCAGGCTTTCCAGGGTGCAGACCGCGCTCCTGTGGTCCGGCGTGGTGCCCCAGCGCACCAGGGCCGCCGGGGTTTGGGGGTCCATGCCGTTATCGGTAAGTTTGCGGACGATTACCGGCAAGTTCTTCACGCCCATGAAAAAGACCAGCGTACTCGTGCCTTCCGCCAAAGCCCGCCAGTTGTGGCTGTCCTCGGTTTTGGAGGCGTCCGGGTGGCCGGTGGCGAAACACACGGACGAGGCAAAAGCCCTGTGCGTCAGCGGTATGCCCGCGTAAGCCGGTCCCGCTATGGCGCTGGTCACGCCGGGCACCACTTCAAAGGGAACCCCGGCATCCAGCAGTTCTTCCGCCTCTTCCCCGCCCCGGCCGAACATATACGGGTCCCCGCCCTTGAGCCGGGCCACGGACTTGCCCGCCCTGGCCTTCTCAATCAGCAGCGCGTTAATCCGGTCCTGGACCAGCGTATGGTCCCCGCCCTTCTTGCCCGCGTAAATAATCTCCGCGTCCTTGCGCGTATGCGCCAAAAGAGCCGGGGAAGCCAGATAGTCGTACACCACCACGTCGCAAGCCGAGAGCAGTTCCCGCCCCCGCAACGTAAACAGGCCCGGATCGCCCGGTCCCGCGCCTATAAGATATACTGTTCCGGTTTGCGTCATGACGAACCTTTGGAAAGGCAATAGGGTCGAAGCCATCTAAGAGTCGAAGCAGGGCTCCGCCCTGCACCCGCCAAGGGTTAGCACCCTTGGAACCCATTCAGGGTGGGTGAGGCAAGTGGTGCGCGTCTTCCGTTCTGTTCGCGCCACGGCGCTCACGTACTGGCGGACGCGAGCTTGATAGGTAAAAAGGCCCCACTCGTCAGGATGGCGTACACCAAGTAACGGCGTTCCGTACCCACCCTGAATGGGTTCCAAGGGGCGCGCCCCTTGGCGGGTGAGTCCAGAGAGGGCGGAGCC
The DNA here is from genome assembly GCA_031551765.1 of Desulfovibrionaceae bacterium. GTDB lineage: Bacteria > Desulfobacterota > Desulfovibrionia > Desulfovibrionales > Desulfovibrionaceae > JAVBNC01. The sequence continues at coordinate 11,980 of JAVBNC010000007.1, read as the reverse complement.
CTCTTTGGCCGCCGGAGGCATGCTCCCATCCAAATTGGCTTCGACAAAATCCTCTTACAGCGCCTCTCTGAACCTCCGCTGCAGCGCTTTCAGCTTGTCTTTGGCGTCGTTCAGTTCGGCCACCCGGGCGCGGTCGCGGGCCACCACTTCGGCGGGGGCGCGTTCCACGTAACTGGGGTTGGCCAGCTTGCCCGCGAGCATGCCGCACTCTTTGTCCATCTTGGCCAGCTCCTTGTCCAGACGGGCCAGCTCGTCGTTGAAGTCCACGGCCCCGGCCAGCGGCAGGATGACTTCGTTCCCGGCCGCAACCGAGCTTGCGGAAGCCTTGGGCGCGGTTGCGGAAGCGTCGATGGTCAGGCTCTCCAGACGGGCCAGAAAGCGGATGAGATCCGCGTGGTCGCGCAAGGCGCTTGCGGAAGCCTCGTCCGCCGGGCGGATGATGGCCGCGAGTTTGAGCGACGGCGCGATGTTCAGCTCCGCGCGCATGGTGCGCACGGCCACAATGGCGGCCTGGAGCATGTCCATGCGGGTGGCGGCGGCCGCGTCCAGGCAGGCGGGACGCATGGCCGGGAACAGCTCGCGGCTGATGTCCGCGTCGTCGGCGTGGCCGGGCAGGGCCTGCCAGATTTCCGCGCTGACAAAGGGCATGACCGGGTGCAGCAACACCAGGGCTTCGCGCAGCACGGTCCAGAGGACGAGACGCGCTTCATCCGCGCGCTGGCCCCCGGCCTGGAAGTCCGGCTTGATCAACTCCAGGTACCAGTCGCACAGCTCGTTCCACACGAACTTGTACAGGTCCTGGGCCACGTCGTTGAAACGGTAGCCGGCCACGGCCTCTTTGTTGGCGGCCTTGACTTCTTCCAGCCGGTGCAGGATCCAGCGGTGGTGGGTGCCCTGAATGTCCTCAAGTTTGAGGCCGCTCTTGAGGAAGGCGTCGTCCGGCAGGTTCATGAGCGCGAAACGGGCCGCGTTCCAGATTTTGTTGACAAAGTGGCGGTAGCCTTCGATGCGCTCTTCCGAAAGCTTGATGTCCCGGCCCATGGCCGCGAAAGCCGTGAGCGTGAAGCGCAGCGAATCCGTGCCGTACTTGCCGATCATTTCCAGCGGGTCGATGACGTTGCCCGTGGACTTGGACATTTTCTTGCCGTCCGCGTCCCGCACCAACGCGTGGATGTAGACGTGGTCAAAGGGCACCTTGCCCATGAAGTGGATGCCCATCATCATCATGCGGGCCACCCAGAAGAAGATGATATCAAAGCCCGTGACCAGCACGTTGGTGGGGTAGAAGCGCTCGAGTTCTTCAGTCTGGTCCGGCCAGCCCATGGTGGAGAAGGGCCAGAGGGCGGAAGAGAACCAGGTGTCCAGCACGTCCTCGTCCTGGGTAAAGCGCTCGCCGCCGCAGTCCGGGCATTTGTCCGGGCCTTCTTCTTCCACCAGCAGCTTGCCGCAGCTTTCGCAGGTCCAGGCCGGGATGCGGTGGCCCCACCAGAGCTGGCGGCTGATGCACCAGTCGCGGATGTTGTCCAGCCAGTTGTAGTAGGTTTTCAGCCAGGAGGCCGGGTAGATTTGCGTGTCGTCCGGCACGGCGGCGCGGGCTTTTTGGGCCAGCGGGCCGACTTTCACGAACCACTGCGTGGACACATGCGGCTCGATCACCGACTTGCAGCGGTAGCACAGCGCCGCGCTGTGGTTGTAGTCCTCTATCCCGGCCAGGGCGCCGCTCTTTTCCAGGTCCGCCACGATGCGGTCGCGGGCTTCTTCTTTGGTCAGGCCCTGGTACGCGCCCGCGTTGTCGTTCATGCGGCCTTCTTCGTCGATGACCTGGATGAACTCCAATTTGTGCTTGTGGCCCAGGTCCCAGTCGTTGTGGTCGTGGGACGGGGTGACTTTGAGCGCGCCGGTGCCGAACTCTTTGTCCACGTAGTTGTCCGCGATAACCGGAATGCGCCGGTTCATCAGCGGCAGCACCACTTCCTTGCCCACAAAGGCGGCGTAGCGCTCGTCTTCCGGGTGCACGGCCACGGCCGTATCCCCGAGCATGGTTTCCGGCCGGGTGGTGGCTATGGTCAGGGAACCGGAGCCGTCCGCCAGCGGGTAGGTGATTTTCCACAGCTTGGTCATGCGCGGGGCGTGGTCCACCTCGTCGTCGGCAAGCGCGGTGTGGCAGCGGTTGCACCAGTTGATGATATAGTCGCCCTTGTAGATCAGCCCTTCCTTGTACAGGCGCACAAAGACCTTGCGCACGGCGGCGGAGAGGCCTTCGTCCATGGTGAAGCGCTCGCGGGTCCAGTCCACGGAAGCGCCCATGGCCTTGATCTGCCGCCGGATGTTCTCGCCGTATTCTTCTTTCCAGCGCCAGACGCGTTCCACGAACGCTTCGCGCCCCAGGTCGTGCCGGGTCTTGCCTTCCTCCGCCAGGCGGCGTTCCACCACGTTCTGGGTGGCTATGCCCGCGTGGTCTTCCCCGGGCACCCAGAGCACCGTTTTGCCCAGCTGCCGCGCGTGGCGGCAGAGGATGTCCTGCAGCGTCAGGTTCAGCGCATGGCCGATATGCAGGTTCCCCGTCACGTTGGGCGGCGGAATGACTATGGAATAGGTGCCGTTGGGGTTATCGCGGGCGTCATCCAGAGAGGGCGTGAACGCCCGGCCTTCTTCCCAGCGCGTGCGCCAGCGGTCTTCGGCTTCTTTGGGCTCGTACCCCTTGGGCAGGGCGTTCTCGGACATGGAATACTCCGGTAAGTGGAATTCGTGAAAGCAAAGAGGGCACTGTAGCCGGTTTTTGTGCGGCGAACAAGAGACGGGGAGATGCCTCCGGCGGCCAGAGGAAGGGGAAACCCCCTTTTGGGAAAAAGGGCAGGCGCGGCCTGTGCGGGGTTTCCCCTTCCCTTGGATCCCATCCCCTTTCCCTGAAAACTTTGACAGGGGGTAACAGGAGTTTCGCCCCTGACTACAGGTCATCCTGAGCGTAGAGCGAAGGATGACCTCCGGAGGAGGGCCGCCCCCCCCCAACGCCAACGGCCGCCCCCGCAACACGCGGAGACGGCCGTCGTCATGTGTTGTTGTAACGCCCCTACGGCACCAGCGGCGCCAGGCGCAACCCCGTCTCCAGCGGCAGCCCGGCCATCAGGTTGGCGTTGGCGATAGCCTGGCCGGAAGCCCCCCGGCACAGGTTGTCGATGGCGGAAACGATAATCAGCCGCCCGGTTCTGGGGTCAATGGCCAGGGCTATATCGCAGTACATGGTGCCGCGCACGCTGCGCAGTTCCGGCAACTGCCCCTTGGGCAGCACGCGCACAAAGGGATGCGGCGCGTAGTCTTTGACATACGCGGCGTGGATTTCGTCCAGGCCGCGCTCGCCGACAAGCTTGGTGTAAATGGTGGCCAGAATGCCCCGGTTCACGGGCAAGAGGTGCGCGTTGAACGAGACCACGATCTCCTTGCCCGCCACCAGGCTGAGTTCCTGCTCTATTTCCGGGGTGTGGCGGTGCTTGGTCAGGTTGTAGGCCCGGAAGCTGTCCGAAACCTCGCAGAACAGCCCGCCCACGCTGGCGGTGCGGCCCGCGCCCGTGACACCGGATTTGGCGTCAATGACAATGCCGTCCGCTTCGATGAACTTGTGGCGCAGGGCCGGGGCCAAAGCCAGAATGGAAGCCGTGGGGTAACAGCCGGGGTTGGCGATAAGTTTCGCCTTGGCTATTTCCGCCGCGTAGAATTCCGGCAGGCCGTAGACGGCTTCTTTCAGGTAGCCGGTCTGGGTGTGCTCGCCCTTGTACCACTGGGTAAAGGTGTTCACGTCCCGCAGCCTGAAATCCGCGGAAAGGTCCACCACCCTCAGGCCCGCGCCGCGCAGGGAAGCCGCCATTTCCATGGCCGCGCCGTGGGGCACGGCCAGAAACACCAGCTCGCAGGCTTTGGCCAGGTCCGCCGGGTCCGGCTGGCTGATGGTCAGATCACCGGTGGGCAGGCCCTGCAGAAAGGGGTAGATGGCGCGCAAAGGTTTGCCCGCTTCCGTTCGCGAGGTGACGCGCACAAGCCGCATGGCCGGGTGGCCATCCATGATTCTGGTCAGTTCCATGCCCGTGTACCCGGTAACGCCCACAAGGCCGACAGCGATCTGTTTCATGGCTTTCCCTCTCTCGTCCTATGCGAAATCACAATCATTCGCTTTTCAATACATATTTCATGCGCAGTTCGTAAAGCAGCCCGTCCATCATCTGCGCTTCCTCATCCGTAAGGCTGCACTGGGTCTTGGCCCGCAGCATGGTCAGCACGTCAATGGTGTGCTTGGCTATGGGCAGATTGGGCTCTTCCAGCTTGCCGCTGACCGGGTCCGGCACCTCGCCCAGCTGCACCAGAGCGGAAGAGGCCAGGGACAGGATAAAGGTGGTGAAGGTCACCTTCGGCATAACCGGGCCGCCGTCTTCAAACCGCGGCGCGGCCTCTTCCGGGGCGGCCGCACCAGGTTTCTTTTCATCGCTCATGGTGTTCTCCTTAGCTGGCTCTTAACGCGGATATCCTTCCGCCAGCGCGTTTTCGTACGCGGCCAAAGCCTGTTCCAGGTAATCGCGCGCGCCGATGTGGCCGCCGAGGGAGGTGAAGGCGGCGGCCAGGGCGTAGAGGCCGGCCGCTATGTCCGACCAGTCCACCCAGCCCATGTGCGCGATGCGTATGACGCGGTCCTGCAGGTGGTCCATGCCGGCGGCCATGATGACGCCGTGCTGTTCCGCCGCGCGCGCCAGGACGGCGCCGGAACTGACCCCGGCGGGCAGCAGCAGGCTGGTCAGGCCCCAGGTGTAGCGGGTCTTGGCCAGCAGCTCGAAGCCTTGGGCGGTAAGGCCCGCGCGGGTCATGCAGGTAAGGGCCCAGTGTTTGCGGTACACGCTTTCCAGACCCTGCTCGCCGATCATGGCCAGGCTTTCGGCCAGGCCGTAGAGCAGGCTGGTGGCCGGGGTATACGCGGTCTGGTTTTTGGCGACGCCGTCGCGCTCTTTGACCAGGCTGAAATAGTAGTCGCGGCAGGGCAGGCTTTCGGCTTTTTTCCAGGCCCGCTCGGAGTACGCGGCCAAAGCCAGGCCCGGCGGCAGCATCAGGCCCTTTTGCGAGCCGGTGAGCAGCGCGTCCAGGCCCCATTCGTCCATGGGGCAGGGGGAAATGGAAACCGACGAAATGCCGTCGGCCATCAGCAGCACGTCCCGCTTGCGGGTAAGGGCGGCTATTTCGCGCACCGGGTGCAGCGCGCCTGTGGAGGTTTCGGAAACCTGCATCAAGATGCCGCTAACTTGCGGGTTCGCGGCCAGGGCCTGTTCCACGGCCTCCACGCTGACGGCTTCGCCCCATTCGACGGCCAGGGGAATGACGTTCACGCCCAGGGTTTTGCAGATGGCGGTCCAGCGCTGGCCGAACTTGCCGCCTTCCACCACCAGCACGGTTTCGCCGGGCGCGAAAAAGTTGGAAACAGTGCCGGTCATGGCGCCGGTGCCGGAAGCGGCCAGGGTGAGCACGGGCTGGGCCGTGCCGAACATTTCCTGAAGCCCTTTTTGCACGTCGGCCAGCAGGGCTTTGATGGCGGGCGTGCGGTGGTGGATCATGTCTTTCGCCATGGCCAGGCGCACCCTGTCCGGGAGCGAGGTGGGGCCGGGCGTGAGCAGGCGGGGTTTGTTGAGCATGGAGTTCCCTCGTGTGTGACTTGTTTGCAATGAAATAGCGCCCATTCCCCCCGAGAGCAAGAGGCGAGGTGGAAAGCGGCGCGGGACGGGCGGGAGTAGCGCGAAGGCGAAGAGTTGGCGCGAGGGGCTGTGCTGAGACGCTCAGTCCATCCGATTTTTTCCGCGATCCGGCGCCCGACCGCACAGGCGCGGGATTCCCAGATGTGTGGCCTAGGGTTGTGTTAACGCTCGGATCGCCGGATCGCGGAAAAAATCGGAGGCTTCGCGCCTCGCGACAGTGGGGTTGACGCGCAAGGGGAAGGAAAGGCCCGGTGCGCGGGTGGAGGGGAGCAAAGGCAGGATGGTGTGGAGTATGGGGCCGCGCCGCCGCCCCCCTCCACCCGTCATCCCCCGGCTTGACCGGGGGATCCAGGCGGAAGGAAGACGAGAGAAACGGGCAGGCGCACGGCCGCTCCAGAAGCTTTTCGGGGTGCGGCGTCAGGGAAGCGAAGAGAGTCTACAGCGGCTTTTTCAGAAAACTGTAGTACGTATCGTACATGTAGATGGGCGCCAGGGGATTGTGGCCCGTGAGCCGGTCTTTGACCGAGAACACCGTCACCGGCGCGTCCAGGTGCTTGACCACCAGGGAATCATGCCCCACGCAGAGGTTGAGCAGGATGTTGAAATCCACCCGCGCATCGTTGGCTACCAGCGCCTGCAGCTTGGGGTTGCAGGCGGAAGCGGCCATATCCTTTTCCGTGACTTCGCGGCTGGGTTCCAGCCCGTAGATGCTCTTGGGGTTGCGGCCCACTTTGCACATCACGGAAATGACCTCAAAGCCGTTCACTTCCAGAATCTGCTGGGTAACGGCCCCTTCCCGCCGCGAGCCGCCGCAGAAAATCAGGCCCAGCTTGCGGTAGTTCATGCGTTTGGCGAACTCCACAATTTCCACAATGCGCGGCTTGGCCGGGCTGAACCGGTAATGCCCCTGCGCGTCCGGCTTGGCGTGGCCGGTTATCTCCTGCACCGTGGCCTGGCGGGCAAAAGCCGTCTCGTCCGCGTCCGCGTCGCAGAACGCGGCCTTGTTCATTTCCCGGTAGTGCAGGGTGGGGCAGTCTTTGGGCGCTTTGCCCTTTTCGTCGCGACAGCGACGGTCAGACCAGGGTATGTCGCAGCGCGCGCAATGCGGGGGGGTTTTGCTCATGGCGTGTCCTTGTTCCGGCGGGTGAAAGCCGGGGGTTCAAAATGTGTCAGCGCTGTTCTGACGCACTTCCGGCCGCATTGCAAGTGAAGGAGGCGCGGGCTTGTCTCTATTTTGTCGAAGCCAATGAAGAGTCGAAGCAGGGCTCTGCCCTGCACCCGCAAGGGGGGTGACCCCCCTTGACCCCGCGACAAGGGTACGGCTTCGCGCGTGGTAAACATCTGAGCGAGCGCGGACACAAAGGGAGCGCTTTGAGTAAGCTATCCCGCCGCTGACCACCCTGAATGGGTTCCAAGGGGCGCGCCCCTTGGCGGGAGAGTCCAGAGAGGGCGGAGCCCTCTTTGGCCGCCGGAGGCATACCATCCAATTGGCTTCGACAACTAATTCTTACTGCCCCAAATACGGGCAAAACTCCCTGGCCGCCTCGGTCAGCCGCGTTTCCCGGCCCTGGCCTTCGTGCAGGATCAGGGGCGGCTCCAGGGTCAAGTCCGGGCGTCCGCCTTTTCGGGCTTCCGCAAGCACCAGCTGGGCCGGGGCGTCCGCTTTGCCGTGCACGCAGCGCAGGCGGCGCGGTTCCAGCTTCGCGGCCCGCATGGCGGACAGAAGATCCGCAAGACGCGGCGCGGGGAACACGACGGCGAAACGGCCGCGCGGCGCAAGGCCCCGGTGTGCGGCGCGCAAAAAGCTTTCCAGCAGGCCCGCCTGGTCAAAGCGCGCGCCGCGACGCCCCTCTCCCGGCGGCACTCTGCCCCGCTCCGCCCTGTGGTAGGGCGGGTTGGCGCAGGCCAGGCCGAAAGCCCCGGCCGGTATGCGCCGCCGCTCTTCCTCGTTCCGCAAGTCCGCAAGCATGGTTGCGAAATTGCGGTCCAGTCCCAGCAGGCGCGCGTTTTCCTCCGCGGCGGCCAGCAGGGCTTCGTCCAGGTCCACGCCCAGGGTCTCCCGTTCCCCCCGGCCCAGAAGCGCAGCAAAGGCCGCCGCCCCGCAGCCGCAACCCAGGTCCAGCAGCGGGCCTTCCTTGGGTTCCGGTTTGAGAAACGCCGCCAGCAGCAGCCCGTCCGCTGAAAAACGGCAGGCCCCTTCCGGCTGGACCAGCCCGCGAGGGAAAAAAGCTCTGGCTTGGGTGGTGTCCATGGAATGCCCCCAGCCCCCCTATCCCCTTCCAAAAAACTTTGACAGGGGGGATAAAAAACTTATTTTTATAACATCGGCGTCTTGCGGGTACGGACACGCCTTGCAACAGTCCGAGCGGACGCCGGACGGCCGCGGCTTTCCCCGCACCTCCGGGGGGAAGGCCAGACCCGCCAACGTTCTTGAGTGCGAGAACCGTGTCCGGCGGATTCATTTCGCCGGGCATTCGCTACTCCTGAACAGACGACACACCAACAACACAATGAAGCGCCCCTCTTTCTGCAGTCACTCTGAACGGGTTCCGAGGGGCGCGCCCCTTGGCGGGTTCGCTTCCTCACACCTCCGGAGGAGGCCGGAACGGTCTTCCGCGCGGGCCAGGCCCGCCAGGGCCTTTGAGCGCGGGGGCCGGGCGTGATCCGGCTTTGCCGGGCATGCATCTTCCCGGCCCCGAAGCGGTAAGCGGACAGGGCGGAGCCCTCTCTCTGGCCGCCGGAGGCATTCTCTTTATCTTCTCGCGTTGCGCACAGCAAGGCGCTTGCCCGCGCGGCCCGGTTCTGATACCTGAAAGCGGAGTTGTACGTTCACTATATGGAGCCTTTGCTCTTTTACTTCAGGAGCCACATGCCAGACAATATTGCCGGGCCGTCCGAGAACGGCCCATTGGATCAAAGCGACGGCGGGTCGCGGGTGGAGCAGCCGGAAAACGCGCTGCCGCCCGTCAGCCTTGCGGATTTGCCGCCGGCCTTGCAAGAGGCGGCGGCCCGGGCCAACTGGCCCAACCTTATGCCGGTGCAGGCGCACGCCCTGCCCTACCTGCTGCGGGGCCGCGACCTTATGGTGCAAGCCCGCACGGGCAGCGGCAAAACCGGGGCTTTTCTGCTGCCCGCCCTGGAACGGCTGGACCCGTCCGAGGCCGTGTGCCAGTGCCTTATCCTGGTGCCCACCAGGGAACTGGCCCTGCAGGTGGAACACGTGGCCCGGACGCTGTTCGAGGGCACGGCTTTTTCCGCCGCCGCCGTGTACGGCGGGGTGGGCTACGGCCGCCAGATGGAAGCCCTGCGCGCCGGGGTGACCCTGGTGGTGGGTACCCCTGGCCGGGTGCTGGACCATTTGCTGCGCCGCACCCTGAACCTGGACCACCTGCGCATGCTGGTGTTCGACGAAGCCGACCGCATGCTCTCCATCGGCTTTTACCCGGACATGAAGGCCATTCAGCGCTACCTGCCCAAGCGGCGCATTCCGGGCCACTTTTTCTCCGCCACTTTCCCGCCCCACGTGCTGCGCCTGGCCGGGGAGTTCCTGCGCGACCCGGACCTGCTCAGCCTGTCCCAGAAAGAAGTGCACATCGCGGGCATTGAGCACGCCTACTACGCCGTCAAACCCATGGAAAAGGACCGCGTGCTGGTGCGCGTCCTGGAAATGGAAAACCCGGCTTCCGCCATTATTTTCTGCAACACCAAGGCCAACGTGCACTATGTCACCGGGGTGCTGCAAGGCTTCGGCTACAACGCGGACGAGCTTTCCGCCGACCTCTCCCAGGCCAAGCGGGAAGAGGTGCTCGCCCGGCTGCGCAAGGGCGAAATCCGCTTCCTGGTGGCCACGGACGTGGCCGCGCGGGGCATAGACATTCCGGATCTCTCCCACGTCATCCTCTACGAGCCGCCGGAAGACCGCGAATCCTACATCCACCGCGCCGGACGCACGGCCCGGGCCGGGGCCGGGGGCACGGTCATCTCGCTGGTGGACATCATGCAGAAAATGGAGCTGGACCGCATCGCCAAGCTCTACAAAATCACCCTGTCCGAGCGGGAAACCCCGGACGACGCGGCCCTTTCCGCCGTGGTGGGCGCAAGGCTGACGGCGCTTCTGGAAGGCCGTTTGCGCGGCACCGCCTCCGGCCTGGTGCGGGAACGCTGGCAGCGTTTCCTGCCCCTGGTGCAACAGCTGGCCTCGGACGAGGAAGCCTCGCTCCTCCTCGCCATGCTGCTGGACGACGTGTACCAGGCCAACCTGCACCCCGCCCTGCCCCAGGAACAGCGCGAACAACGCGAGCCGCGGGAAGAACGCGGGGAAAGCGGCGGAGAGAGCCGCAGGGAAAAACACAGGGAAAGCCGCCGGGAAGACGGCGAGGCCGGTGAGGCCAAGCGCCCCCGCAAACGGCGGCGGCGTTCAAGCGCGAACAAGCCGCAAGGGAACGCCGATGCTGAATAACGATATGGATGACGCCCAGCCCGGCCAGGTTACCCCTTCCCCCGTGTCCTACACGGCGGAAGAGGTAGCCCGGCATTTCGGCGCCCTGCTGGACGGCCTGGATTTCAGGCGTGATATCAGGGAGTTGGGCATAGGCGCGCTGAGCGTGTTCAAACGCAAAAAGGCCGTGCGGGAACTGACCGCCCTGAGTGTAAGCCTGTGGAAGCTGACCCTGGAACGCTCCTTCCCCCAGGACGCGGAAGCCTTTTTCGCGCACTTTCTGGACACCAGCCCCCGCTGCGCCGAGGGCAAAAAAGGCGAGGAACTGCGCGCCCTGATCACCGCCTACATGGACCTGCTGGCCGAAAAGCGCGACAACGACTTTTCCGCCGTGGCCCAGCACATAGTGGACGCCCTGGCACTGGGCGTAACCGGCGACCGCGCGTTTTTTCTCAAAATATCCTTGCGCGTCAGACATTTGTATAATTTTATCTTTGATAGACTCATTTAGCTGTCGAAGCCATCCAAAAATGAGAGCAGGGCGCTGCCCTGCACCCGCCAAGGGCTAGCGCCCTGCTCTCATTTTTCATTGGCTTCGACAACTAGAGCAGATTAACATTGAAAATGTTCATCTGCTCTGCAAGGATTTGTCCTCAAATCCTTGCCGCGAGATTGGCGTAGGCGGGCTTTGCCCGCCGTTAAGCGACAATCTCAAAGCGAAACTGCTCTAAAAGCGACACGCCATGTCCCCCATCCCACCCATTCCCGTGGCCTTGGCGGCCCGGCCGGACTACGAGCCCAAGGCTTTGGCCGAGGCCGTGGACGAGCTTTTCGGCTTGAGCGGTTACTCTCCCGCGCCGGGCGAGCGGGTGCTGGTCAAACCCAATTTGCTGGGGCCGGAGCCTTTGGCCTGCACGCAGCCGCAAGTGGCGCGCGCGGCCTGCGCGTGGCTGCTGGAGCGCGGCTGCCGGGTCACGGCGGGGGATTCCCCGGGTTTCGGCAGCGGCCCCGGAGTGGCCAAACGCATAGGGCTTGCGGATGCGTTGAAGGGACTGGCTGGTGACAGGCACGTGCCGGTCATCAGCCTGGACAAACCCGTGTTTTTACCGCTGACTCTGGGCGGAAGCGTCGGCATTTCCCGCCATGCCCTGGAAGCGGACTCCATCCTCAGCCTGCCCCGGCTGAAAGCGCACAGCCAGATGCGCGTCACCTGCGGCGTCAAGAATCTTTTCGGCTGCGTCAGCGGCATGCGCAAGGCCCTGTTGCACGCCCGCCACGGCGACAAGGGCCGTGAGTTCCCCTCGCTGGTGGCGGACATAGCCGCCGCCCTGCCCCCCGTGTTCACCTTGGTGGACGCGGTCACGGCCATGCACGGCACCGGCCCCTTCAAGGGCAGGCCCTACAGCCTGGGCCTGCTGGCCGCCTCGCCCTCGCCCGTGGCCGTGGACACCGCCCTCTACGGCCTCCTGAACCTCACGACCGAGGACCTGCCCGTCTGGCGCGAGCTGCAACTGCGCAAGACGCCGGGCGCTTTCGCCCGGGACATCTCCCTGCTGGGCGCGGACCCCGCCGCTTTCCCCTTCGCGGGTTTCGAACTGCCCCAAACGTTGCGCGACGAGAGCTTCGACCCCAGAACCCTCCTCCGCAGCGCCCTGCGCCGGATGTGGGCCAGGCTGCGGGGGTAGTCCAAGATTAGCTGTCGAAGCCAATTAGAGCATTTTCACATTGAAATTGCTCATTAGGATAAAATGCTCTGGCGGTGCGAAGCGAAGCGGAGCACCGCCCGCGAGATTGACGTAGGCGAGCTTTGCTCGCC
>JAVBNC010000058.1:0-12741 GCA_031551765.1 Desulfovibrionaceae bacterium | reverse complement strand
ATGAGAGCAGGGCTCCGCCCTGCTCTCATTCTTGGATGGCTTCGACAACTATTTAGAACCTGCCTCACAAGGAGAACATCGTGAGCACCGTTGCAGCCCCTGTTAGTCCTCCGGACAGCGCACCGGCTTCGTTGAAAAAGGGCGATTCCGGCTCTTTTTTAAAAAAGTACGGGTTTTATATTGCCGCCGCGCTTTTTCTGCTGCTCTTTTTCATGCCCCAGCCGGCGGGGCTCACGCGCAAGGGGCAGCAGGCCATGGCCATTTTCATGTTCGCGCTGACCATGTGGGTAGCCAGCCCCATTCCCATTTATTTGACCTCGCTTATCGCGGTGATCATGCTTTCGGTGACCGGCACCTGGTCGGAACGGAACGTGCTGGGCACGCTGGGGTATGACGTCATCTGGCTCATGGTTTCGGCCTTTGTGCTCACGGCGGCCATGATCAAATCCAATCTGGCCCGGCGGTTCGCGCTGTACATGGTCACCAGTTTCGGGAAAACACCCAGGCGCACCTTGTTCATTTTGGTGTTCATCAATTTCGCGCTGGCGTTTTTCGTGCCTTCCACCACGGCGCGGGCCACCTTGATGGTGCCCATCTGCATCATTTTGCTGGAGGTTTACCAGGCCGTGCCCGGCGAGAGCAATCTGGGCCGGGTCATGATGCTGCAGGGCGTGCAGGCGGACGCGCTGGCCACGTCCGGCGTCATGACCGCCACGGCCGGGAACATTATCGCGGTGGGTTTCATCAACGACCTGACCGGCACCCGCATCGGCTACATGGACTGGCTGCTGGCTTCCATGCCCACCGCCGTCATCACCATGCTGCTGACCTTTTTCATCGGCTTTTCGCTCTTTTCCTTCAAAAGCGAGTCCTCTTTCGGCGAAGGCATGGACCGCCTGCGCGCGGAACTGGATGAAATGGGCGCCTGGTCGCCCGTGGAAGTGAAGACCCTGGCCATCTTTCTGATGACCGTGCTGCTCTGGGCCACGTCCGACTACCAGAAACCCTGGTTCGGCTTTGAGATCAGCGTGTACATGACGGCCATTATCGCGGCCGTGTGCTGTCTGCTGCCCAACTACGGCGTACTGACCTGGAAAGAAGCCAAGATCAAGTGGGACCTGATGCTTTTCGCCGCCGGGGCCTACGCCGTGGGCAACGCCCTGGAAAAAACCAAGGCCGCCGAGTGGATCATCAACAAGGTCGTCTCCTCCCTGGGCCTGGCGTCCATGAGCCACACGGCCGTGTACATTCTGGTGGTATTTATCAGCATGTACAGCCACCTTATTTTCACCAGCAAGACCGTGCGCGTGACCATTCTTATCCCCTCTTTCATCGCGCTGGCCAAGGGCTTGGGCATGGAACCCGCGCCCCTGGCGCTGGCCGCCGCCATGACCATGACCTACACCATCACGCTGCCGCCGCATTCCAAGGTCAACGCCATCTATTTCTCCACCGGCTTTTTCAGCGTGCTGGACCAGATCAAGTACGCCATGGTCACCTGTTTCATCGGGGCCTGCGTCATCAGCGTCGCCATTTTCACCTGGTTCAGGGTTATCGGGCTGTTCCACGGGTAGGAATACCTCCGTTCCTTGAAGGGAGACTTCCTTATACCCCCGGGGGGGGCCGGAGCGTAGCGCAGGCCAGGCCCGCCAGGGCCATTGAGCGCAGGGGCCGGGCGTGATCCGGCTTTGCCGGTCACGCATCCTTCCGGCCCCGAAGCGAAAGAAAGACGCGCCCCTTGGAACCCTTTCAGGATGACACGAAAGAAGTACTGAAAAAGGAATGCGCATGTATAGACGAAAAGCTCTTGTGGCTATCGCGGACGGGCTGGGCGACCGGCCCGTGGAGGAACTGGGCGGCCTGACGCCGCTGCAGAAAGCCCGCACGCCCAACCTGGACCGGGTGGCGCGGGAAGGCGGCTGCGGCATTATGGACCTGTTGGCCCCCGGCGTGCCCGTGGGCACGGACATGGGGCATCTGCTGCTCTTTGGCGGAAACGGAGCTGACTACCCCGGCCGTGGCCCGGTGGAGGCGCGTGGAATCAATATGGATGTGGCCGACGGGGACGTGCTCTTCCGCTGCAACTTCGCCACCGTGGACAAAAATGGCGTGGTGAAGGACAGGCGGGCGGGCCGCATTAACGGAGGCACAAAGGATCTGGCCCAAGCTCTGGACGGCCTGGGCCTGGGCGACGGAGTGCGCTCGCGTTTCGCCCCGGCCACGGAGCATCGGGGCGTGCTCATCCTGCGCGGCCCCGGCCTGGGCGGCGCGGTGACGGACACCGACCCCAAGGTCACGGGCAAGCCCGTTTTGGCGGCGCAGGCAACGGACGGCTCGCCGGAAGCGGCCAGGACGGCGGAAAAGCTCAACCTTTTTTTGCGCAAAAGCGCGGCGCTGCTGGCGGAGCATCCGGTCAACGCGCAGCGCGCGGCGCAGGGGGAACTCCCGGCCAACGCGCTGCTGACCAGGGGGGCGGGCCGCTTCCGCGGCATGGCGCAGCAGCCGGAACTGCTTGGCTTTTCCGGCTGCTGCGTGGCCGGGGAAGCCACTGTGCTGGGCATGGCCCGGCTGCTGGGGTACGAAACCGTGACCGACCCCGCCTTTAGCGCCAACCCGGCCACGGACTACGCGCGCAAAGCCGCCGCGGCCCTGGAAGCCCTGAGCCGCCACGATCTGGTCTTCGTGCACTTCAAGGCCACGGATCTGGCCGGGCATGACAACCAGCCTTGGGAAAAGGTCAAGGCTATCGAGATGTTCGACGCCATGGTGGGGCTGTTGCTCGCGCAGTTGCCGCCAAAAACCTGCCTGGCTTTGGCCTCGGACCACTCCACGCCCTGCGAGGTGGGCGAGCACAGCGGCGAGCCTGTGCCCGTGGCTATTCTCGGTCCCGGCATACGGCGGGACGAGGTGGAGCGCTTTGACGAAATAGCCTGCGGGCGGGGCTGCCTGTCCCGGATACGCGGCCGGGATTTTATCATGGGCATTTTCGACTACATGGGGGTCTCCAAAAAACGGGGAAGCTGAGACCTGCCGGATCCCTCTTTTACTCCCGGTAACAGCCGGTAAAAAAGAAGCCCGGCGCCTGGTAAACGACCGGCGCGAACCCGGCCAAGGCCCGGTCCGCGCCGGTCGCACGCCTCTCACGCGCTGGACAGTGCCGGAAAGCGAGGCTAGGATACCCGCATCACTTATCCGGGAGCCAGTCATGAGCGTGCACACCACCCCTTCCCCCGCCGGGACCGATAAAGCGGACAAGCCGGTCACCGTCGCCGATATCCGCGCGGCCAAGGGCAAGCGCAACATCGCGGTGCTGACCGCGTACGATTATTCCGCCGCCGTGGCCGTGGACAAGGCCGGGGTGGATATCATTCTGGTGGGCGATTCCTTGGGTATGGTCGTTTTGGGCCTGCCGGACACGCTCGGCGTGACCCTGGAAGACATGATCAGCCACACCAAGGCCGTGGTGCGCGGCACGCGGCGCGCCCTGGTGGTGACGGACATGCCCTTTATGACCTACGAGCGCGGCATGGACCACGCTCTGGAAAACGCCACCCGCCTGTGCCGGGAAAGCGGGACGCGGGCCGTGAAGCTGGAAGGCGGCTTCCGGGTGCTGCCCCAGGTGGACGCCCTGGTGGGCGCGGGCATTCCGGTCATGGGGCACTTGGGCCTTACCCCACAGCGGGCCGCGGCTTTGGGCGGGTTCAAGGTCCAGGCCAAAACGGCGGCGGACGGCGCGAAGCTGGTGGAAGAAGCCCTGGCCCTGCAGGAAGCGGGCTGCTTTTCCATTGTGCTGGAAGCCATTCCCGCCCCCCTGGCCCAGCGGGTGACGGAACGTCTGGCCATTCCCACCATCGGCATAGGCGCGGGCGCGGGCTGCGACGGCCAGGTGCTGGTGTATCACGATCTTTTGGGGCTGTATGACCGTTTCGTGCCCAAGTTCGTCCGCCGGTACGCCACCCTGGCCGCTCCCATTACGGAAGCCGTGGCCGCCTACACGGCGGACGTGCGCAGCGGCGCGTTCCCCGGCCCGGAGCATTCCTTTGGCATGAAGGATGAAGAAGCGCGGGCCCTGGACAAGGCCATCGACAAAGCTCTGAAGGCCCGCAGCGCCGGAACTCCGGGCTTTTCCGACCCGCCCGGGGAACCCAGATTCGGCGACGGCGAATAGTGCGCGGCTCCCCCGCTTCGCCCCGCGTATGACCGCTATTTGGAGCGCCTGGGGGAGCATGCGCCCAGTCCGCCCAGCAGGGCGCCCGCTATTTTTACTTGCTCCTGCGCGTCCGTAATGCTTTTAAGGGCCGAACGGAGCAGTTCCTCCGCGGGCACAAGGCAGCGGGCCTGTTGCACGGGACAGCCCGCACGGCAATAGACGTTCACCTGGTGCCACGCGGCGCCAAGCCGGGTGTGCAGAACCGCCAGTTCCGCCGTGGTCCGGTCGAACCCGGCAGGAATCTCCGGCCCCCTGTCTCCGGGCGCTCGCACCCTCGCCTCTTGCGTACTCATACCTTCCCTCTCCCCTAGGACAGTTTGCGCTTGAGATTGCCGCATACCGGAAGCAAAGCCCGTTTGCGCCAATATCCAGGGCCTTGCCGCGTTTCGCAAGGCCGGGGCATTTTGTCAGGCTGCACAGTGTGGGATTCGCGCGCCGCACTACCCCAGAAAATGTTCCTTATAGTCGCGGTACAAATCGCCCCGGATCAAAAAGAGATGGTCGTCGTTGCTCAAGAAGCGTATGTCCGGCTCCTTGTTGTCCAAGGCTTCCGCTATGCGGCCGTAAAGATCCGTATACGCCCCCCTGGACAGGCGCTTGGCGTTGAACCAGCGGTACAGCTTGCGCCACTCTATCCGCACCCAGCCCCTGTCCTGCAGCGCCTCAATGGCCAGTTTCAGCTCGTCCTCATGTCTGCGTTCCACGTTTTCCTCCCGGTTTGAAACTTGTTTCCGCGCTTGATGCGGGAATACTTCGTTAAATCGATATCAGTTTATAAATAATTTTAGAAGCGTTTATTTTTCTCTAGTCTTTTAGCCGTGTTATATAAATAACCGTTTTCTAACAGCCCCATCGGAAATTTAGACAGTGCCGTCACAAGGAGGATTTTCGTTCTCTGCCAAGGAAAAACGGCTTTTTATGAAGGGACTGTACTTTTATGATACTCGCCCGGACAATTCCGCAGGACGACGGAATTGGACGGCTCTGCCGCCCCGAAGGGGTAAGGGCCCAGGCGGCCCGAATCAATAAAAAGCCTCGTTCGACGCCGGCAGAGGACAAAAAGACCCTCGTGGCGGCACTGTCCAGTTGCCAGGCCGCGCCTTGCGGTATATGCCGGAAAAGCGGGATACGATCCGCGTCCCGCGCTTCAGGGCCGCGCCCACCACCCCTCGCATGCAAGGAGACGCGCATGGAATACACCACCCTCACCGGCACCGGCATTACCGTTTCCAGACTGTGTCTAGGCACCATGACCTTTGGCGGGCAGATGGACGAACAGCAGGGCTGCCGGGCCGTGGACCGCGCCCTTGACGCGGGCGTCAACTTTTTCGACACCGCCAACCGCTATACCGGCGGCAAGAGCGAGATCATCGTCGGCAAAGCCCTGAAGGGCAAGCGGGACAAAATCATTCTGGCCACCAAAGTGGGCAACAAAGTCTCCGACGCGCCCAACCAGACAGGCAGCTCCCGCCTGCACATTTTCCAGCAGGTGGAGCAGTCCCTGAAAAGCCTGCAGACGGACTACATTGACATCTACTATCTGCATACCCCGGACTACGTGAGCCCGGTGGAGGAAACCGTGGACGCCATGGACGCCCTGGTGCGTTCCGGCAAGGTGCGCTACATAGGCTGCTCCAATTTCGCGGCCTGGCAGGCCTGCCGCATGCGCTACGAAGCGGACGCGCGCGGCAAGAACAAGCCGGTGGCCGCCCAGATGGTCTACAACCTGATCACCCGTGGCCTGGAGCAGGAATTCATTCCCTGCGCCAAAACCCTGGGAATGGGCGTGGTGGTTTACAATCCCATCGCGGCCGGGTTCCTTACCGACAAATACGCGGACAAGAAAAAGCTGGAAAACACCCGCTTCACCCTGGATTCCGGCTATGCCCAGCGCTACTGGAACGACGACAACCTGGCCGCCTGGGACGCGGTGAAAGCCGTGGCCGACAAGGCCGGAACCTCCATGCTCGACCTGGCCATGCGCTGGATCTACAGTACCGGCCACGTGGACAGCATTCTCACCGGCTTTTCCAGCCAAGAACAGCTGGAAGCCAACCTGAAAAGCCTGGACAACGGCAAGCTGCCTCCGGAAATCATGGCCGAGTGCGACGTCATCTGGCAAAACCTGTCCGGCACGCGCTTCAAGTATAATAGGTAGCGAAAGCGCCTTTCTCCGCGTTCTTCGGGGCGGTTCCGGTTTTCCGGAGCCGCCTCACGTTTTTTCCACGCCGCAGTCAATTCCTTTTAGTGGAGTAAAGTCAGCCGAAGTCCGTCCCTACGCCCTGTGGGGACGGGCTTTCGCTCCCGCCTTTCCCGCCTTGCCGCCGCGTCCCGAACACGCTATACCCTCCCGATTCAGCCACGGCCCAAACGGCCGGCTGACGGAGGCGACATATGACGACGCAACGCGGCGAGTGGGGTTCGCGCATCGGCTTTATCCTGGCTGCGGCCGGGTCGGCCATCGGGCTGGGGGCTATCTGGAAGTTCCCCTACATGGCCGGAGCCAACGGCGGCGGGGCCTTTCTGCTGCTCTATCTCGCGGCGGTGCTGGGCATAGGCCTGGCCATGATGCTGGCGGAACTGGCCGTGGGCCGGGCCACGCACCTGGACGCCGTGGGCGCATTCCGCACCCTGGGCGGGAAAAAGTGGAGCGTTTTCGGCTACCTCAGCCTTATCGCGGCTTTTCTGATTCTGTGCTTTTACTGCGTGGTGGGCGGCTGGACCGTGGCCTACCTGGCCAAGGCTATCACCGGCAACCTGCTGACCCCGAGGGACGCGGCTGAATTTTCCGCGCAGTTCAAGGGCTTTATCAGCGACCCCGTGGCCAGTCTGATTTACTTCGCCGTGTTTATGCTCCTGACCATAGGCATTCTGGTGGGCGGGGTGAAAGACGGCATCGAGCGTATCAGCAAAGTGCTCATGCCGCTCTTGTTCCTGCTCATGCTGGCCATGATCATCCGTTCCGTCACCCTGCCCGGCGCGGGGGAAGGCATACGCTTCTTCCTGGTGCCCAAGCTGGGGGACATCACGGCCCGCGCCTTTATCGACGCTCTGGGTTTCGCCTGCTTCTCCCTGTCCCTGGGCTTCGCGGGCATGCTCACCTACGGCTCCTATATGCGCAAGGACGAGGACATGGCCAAGTCCGCGCTGTGGGT
Source organism: Desulfovibrionaceae bacterium (assembly GCA_031551765.1). GTDB lineage: Bacteria > Desulfobacterota > Desulfovibrionia > Desulfovibrionales > Desulfovibrionaceae > JAVBNC01. The sequence goes on along the minus strand of JAVBNC010000058.1, from coordinate 5,376 downwards.
GGTGGCCCTGCAAACCATGGCCACTTTGCTGGCCGGGTTCATGGTGCTGCCCGCCGTGTTCGCTTTCGGCATGGAGCCCGGCGCCGGGCCGGGGCTGTCCTTCATCACCCTGCCCGCGGTGTTCAAGGCCATGCCCGGCGGCAGCGTGTTCGCGGTAATCTTTTTCGCCCTGCTGCTCATCGCGGCGCTGACCTCGTCCGTGTCCATCGTGGAGCCCATGGTGGCCTGGTGCATAGACCAGCACGGCATGGGCCGGAAAGCGGCTGCCGCGCTGGTGGCCGTGACCGCCTTTATCGTGGGCGTGCCCGCGGCCTGGTCCTTTGGCGGCGGCAAGGTCTGGACATTTTTCGGCAAAACCCCCTTTGAGCTGATGGATTACATGACCTCCAACCTCATGCTGCCCGTCAACGTGCTGGCCACCTGCCTGCTCATGGGCTGGGGCGCCCACGCCGTGTTCCGCCGTGAGCTGTTCCAGCGCATGCAGGCCAGGACCGGAGGCCGCGCCGCCGCCCCCTGGTGGGTCGCGCCCGTGGAATGGACCTGCAAAATTATCGCCCCCCTGGTCATCGCCGCCATTCTGGTGGGCAGTCTGGATCAGTGAGGCAAATCGGGGGAAGGGGGAAACCTTTCTTGGAAGAAAGGTTTCCCCCTTCCCCCGGACCCCCATCTTCCAAGGAACTTTGACAGGGGGTAATGAAAAGTTTTCTCTTTGATACAACAGCCCGCGTAACTACGGCCGCCGCCTTTTTCAACGTTTGGGAAACATCCTGATAATACGCGCGACTGTACTGCTCCTTATACCCCCGGAGGGGGCCGGAGCGGTCTTCCGCGCAGGCCAGGCCCGCCAGGGCCATGGAGCGCAGGGGCCGGGCGTGATCCGGCTTTGCCGGTCACGCATCTTACCGGCCCCGAAGCGGATAAAAGACAGGGCGGAGCCCTCTTTGGCCGCCGGAGGCATCTATAATGACACGCACATTATCCGAAACTGCCCCTCAAGAAAAAAGCGCCGCTGTTTCCCTGGCTGCCGGGTTTTGCGGCCTGGCCATTGCCATGGGCGTGGGGCGTTTTCTGTACACTTCGCTCCTGCCGGGCATGATGGCGGCTTACGGCTTTGGCGAGGCCGTGGCGGGCGCCATGGCCAGCTGGAACTACGTGGGATACCTGGCGGGCGCTTTGGCCATGACCCGGGTGAGCACGTCCGGCCGCTACCCCTTGTTCATATTCTGGACTCTGCTCAGCCTGGTCACCACGGCGGGCATGGGGCTGGTAAAGGGCGAACTGGCCTGGCACACGGTGCGTTTTTTTTCCGGCCTGGCCAGCGCGGGCATGTTCGTGCTGGTTTCCGCCCTGGTGCTGGATGCCCTGGCCCGGGCGCAACGCGCCTCCCTGGCCGGTTTTCTATACAGCGGCGTGGGCACGGGCATTGCCGCCAGTGGTCTGGCCGGGCCGTTTCTGGCCGCGCGCTTCGGCCCGGACGGCGCCTGGCTGGGCATGGGCCTGGCCTGCCTGCCTTTCGCCTTGTTTTCCTTCTGGGCGCTGAAGCCCCCTGCCGCTTCCCGGCACGCGGCCCCGGCCAGGGCCGCCGCGCCCGCCGCTTCCGCCCTTTCCGGCAGGTCGGACAAAAAAGCCTGGAACGCGCTGTTCGTGGCGTATTTTCTGGAAGGGCTGGGCTACATTATCAGCGCCACCTTTCTGGTGGCCCAGGTGGGTGCGGCCACAGGTTCCCAGGCCCTGGCGGACGCTTCCTGGGTAATTACCGGCGGCGCGGCCGCCTGTACCGCGCCCCTCTGGCCGTTTTTGGCCCGGCGCACGGGGTATTTGAAAGCCCTGCTGGCCGCCCTGCTGCTCCAGAGCCTCGGCGTGGCCCTGCCCGCGCTTTCTTCCGCCGCCTGGGCCGCGCTGGCCGGGGGGCTGCTGTTCGGCGGCACCTTCATGGGCATCGTCGTGCTTTCGCTCCAGTACGGCGTGACGCTCAGCGGCCGCTCCAGCGCCTGGAGCGTGGGCATTCTGACCGCCATTTACGGGGTGGGCCAGATCATCGCCCCGGTGGTGGCGGGCAAGCTGGCGGAAAACGGCGCGGGCCTGGGCATTTCCTTCACCCTTTCCTCCGCCGGGCTGCTGCTGGCGGTGGTGGTGCTCGTTCTCGGCCACATGGGAAAGAAAACCGGCTGAATTTGAGCAGCGTCCTTCACGCCCGTCCGTATTTTTTTTGCGGACGGGCTTTTTTTATCTTGACCGAAAGCATGGTACCGTATATGGAACCATTCATGGCCGCACATGACGCCTCACGAGAAAGCCCGGGCCCCGCGCACCCGGACGAAAGTCTGGAGGAGGCCCGGGCTCTTGAGCGGCGTTGCCGGGAAGCCTTGGCCGCCAAAAAAAGCCTGCCCTTCGCGGAACTGTGCAGGCTGGCGGAAGACGCGGGGTTCGTGCGCGACCGGCACAAGGGTTCGCACACCATTTACAAGCACCCGGACTACATTCTGGACATGCGGCTGAGGCCTTCGGACAGAATGAATTTCCAGCCGAACGACAACAAGGCCAAGCCCTACCAGGTGGCGGAGCTTGTGGAGTTCATCCGGCTGGCCGTGAAAAAAAATTGAAGGGGGAATTTATGGACAACAGCTATTCCCTGTCCATTTACTGGAGCGCGGACGACGCGGCCTTTATCGCGCTGTCGCCGGATTTCCCCGGCCTTTCGGCCTTTGGCGGCACCCCGGAAGACGCCGCGCGCGAAGCTACCGCCGCCCTTGCGGCCATGCTGGATTCCCTGCGCGAGGACGGCGGAGATGTGCCGCAGCCGCGCCTGTTGCCCACGCACAGCGGGCAGTTGCGTATCCGCATCCCCAAAACCCTTCACACCCGCCTGGCCCTGGAAGCCGAACGCCAGGGCGTTTCCTTGAACGCGCTCATCGCCTCTTTTCTGGAACGCGGCCAGACCCAGAACGACATGCTCGCCGCCGTGCGCGCGGAACTGGAAACGGCCATGCGCGCGGTGGAACAGGCCAGGGCCGACCTGGCGGCACTTGACGCGGCGCAAAAAAAGGCCGAAGAGGCATTTTCCTTTGGGGCGTCCCTGGGGGCGACCCTTGCCTATACATCCCTGGAGACCACGGTCTCTTACACCCCAACCAGACAACCCGTACCCCGGGTGTTTCTGAGGAGCTGACCATGTACGTCGAACTGAACGATATTATCCTTGTGGGCTTGGGCGTCAGGGTTGATATGGACAAGCTGCGCGAAGCCTCCGGCTCCGGCGAAACCATCAAGATGAGCATTTCCTCTTCGCTGCTCTTCCCTGAAGACGACCGGGTGGAATGCGTGGTCACGGCGGAATCCGACCCCGCGTCGGAAAGCCTGCGCCTGCGCTGCTCCTACCGGGGGTCCTTCACCCTGGTCACCGAAGAACCGCTGCCGGAAAGCGACCGGGTCAAGGTCAGCGCGGCCTGCACCGCCAAAATGTTCCCCTACATCCGGGAGCTGCTGGCCGACGTCACCCGCCGCCTGCCCATCAGCGCGCCTGTTATTTTGCACCCTTCCATGGGCGAAGAAAGAGCCCTGATGCGCCAGATGGCCGACAGCACGGTTGACGCGCTGCGCGGACGGCCCGCCCCCAAGCCCGAAGGCCAGCCGCAGTAGCGCGCGTTTTTCCGCAACGGCGCTGCTTTTCGCGGCCCGCGTCCCATGGTTCCGTAACCGTGAGGCGCGGGCCGTGCTGCGTTCCCGCCAGACCGGGCGGGAACGCATGAAAGCGCTTTGGGCTCCAGTCCGCGTTTCCGCGCATCTTACTTGCCATATTATATAGAATAAACGATATTATGGTCATGCCATCACCTGCCGGCCGTTCCTTTCACTACGCGCTGCTGCTGGCCCTGCAGTTGCTCTTCTGCGTCTTTGCCCGGCCGGCACTGGCCTGGGAGGGAACGGTGCTTTCCGTGCAGGACGGCGATTCACTCACCGTACGCCGCACGGACACGAGCCAGGCCGTGCGTGTGCGCCTTTACGGCGTGGATGCCCCTGAGCTTGCCGGACACAGTTGGTCCGCGCAGCCTTTCAGCGGGGAAGCGCGCGGCCTGCTGCTGTCTCTCACCCCCGCGGGAAGCCGGGTCAGCGTTGTGGACATGGGGGTGGACCGTTACGGCCGTTCCGCGGCCGCCGTGGTCAGCCTGCCCGGCGGACATGTGGTACAGGAAGAATTGCTGCGCGCGGGCCTGGCCTGGGTGGACCCGCGTTACTGTGGCCGCTGCGTGCAGTGGAAAAACCTGCAGGAACAGGCCAGGCGGGGAAAAGCAGGCCTTTGGCGGGAAGGGGATGATGAAGCCGTGCCGCCCTGGATCTGGCGGCATGGGGAGGACAGGACCGCGCGCAAACAAACCATGCCGGGCGCACGCCGGGGCCGCCTTTGATCCGGCGCGAGATGTGGTCGCCGCCGCATCAGGCCAAAGGCTTTTACAACCCCACGCCGCGGCCTTGCGCCGGAGAAGCATGGGCCACCAACACCGCTTTCTCGCTGCGCCGCAAATGCTCGCGCAGCAGCGGGCCGGCCGCGCCCACATCGCCTTTGCGCATCAGGTCGGCAGCAGCAAGTGATCGTCCGCCACATTCTCGGCGGAAATGGACACGCTGAACGCCTGCGCCCACATTACACTGATAATATCCTGAATGTCGCCGAAAATCTTGCGGATCATGCTGTTGGCGTTCATTCGCAGCATTTCGTTGTGCAAATTCCGGCCAAAGGTCACGGCGTTGGTTATTTCGCCCTTGGCCGCGCTTTCCTTCTGGCTGCGGGCCACCTCCGCCAGGCGGGAAAAGTCGTGGCGTTCCGGGTGTTCGGCCAGGGTCCGCACCACGTGGGATTCCAGGCCCAACGCAGGTCGTAAACCTCACGCAGAGCTTCCGCGGTGAACATGCGCACCTGAAAGCCGCGCCGGAGGAAAACCGTCACACCCCCCGGGGTTCCAGGTCCAGTACGGCTTCGCGCACCGGCGCGCGGCCCCCCCCAACTGCCGGGCAATGGTGGTTTCCGTGTATAAAACATTGGGCTGCATGCGGCCGGAGGTAATGGCTTTGCGTATGCGCTCTTCCACTTGCCGCGAAAGCAGCACGGCACCCGGAATTTCTTCAAAATCCCGTATCATGGCGAACCTCGTCCGGAACGTTCATGCCGCACAAACGGGGCGCTGCTGTCCACACAGCGCTGCGGGCATATATTCAGCATGTAACATACCAAGCACACTAGAGCATTTTAAAATTGAATTTTCTCTAAATATAGTCTAGAATGTGCACATGAGAAAAATCACACCAGAACTTCGTCAGCGTGCATTGGAAGCGTACCAAACAGGACGATATACTCAATCACATCTTGCAGATATTTTT
>JAVBNC010000065.1:0-12615 GCA_031551765.1 Desulfovibrionaceae bacterium | reverse complement strand
AGGGCTCCGCCCTCTCTGGACTCACCCGCCAAGGGGCGCGCCCCTTGGAACCCATTCAGGGTGGTCAGCGACGGTACAGGTTACCCGAAACGCTCTCCCTGTGTCCGCACTCGCTTACATACCCACCGCGCGCGAAGCCATACCCCTGTCGCGGGGTCCAGGGGGGTCACCCCCCTGGGCGGGGCAGGGCAGCGCCCTGCTTTTACTCTTAGATGGCTTCGACCGCTACTCCATCTCACTCCGGCATGCGTTTGATGCGCGCTCCGGCGGCGTTGAGTTTTTCTTCGATGCGCTCGTAGCCGCGGTCCAGGTGGTAGATGCGCTGCACGTGGGTCTTGCCTTTGGCCATCAGCCCGGCGATGACCAGGGAGGCGCTGGCCCGCAGGTCGGAGGCCATGACCGGCGCGCCGGTAAGGCGCTTCACGCCCCGGATGACGGCCTTGGAGCCGGAAAGTTTGATGTCCGCGCCCATGCGCGAAAGTTCGGGCACGTGCATGAAGCGGTTCTCGAAAATGGTTTCCTCCACGGTGCTGGAACCGCTGGCCACGGCCATCAGGGCCATGATCTGGGCCTGCATGTCCGTGGGAAAGCCGGGGTGGGGCTGGGTGGAAACGTCCGCGCCCCTGATGGGGCCGTTGCGCTTGACCAAAACGCCGTCGGGCCGGGTTTCCAGCACCACGCCCATGTCGCGCAGCTTGGCCATGACCGGGATAAGCTCTTCCGTGGGGCAGTCTTGCACCAGCACTTCGCCGCCGGTGATGGCGGCGGCCACCAGAAAGGTGCCGGCTTCGATGCGGTCGGGCATGACGCGGTAGGCGCAGCCGTTCAGGCGGGACACGCCCTTCACGTGGATGACGTCCGTGCCCTGGCCGCTGATTTTGGCCCCGCAGGCGATAAGGAAGCGGGCCAGATCCACTATTTCCGGTTCCCGGGCGGCGTTGCGCAAGATAGTTTCGCCCTGGGCCAGGGAAGCGGCCATCAGCAGGTTTTCCGTGCCGCCCACCGTGGGCATGTCAAAGGTGATGTCCGCGCCGGAAAGGCCCTTGCAGCGGCCCAGAATGTAGCCGTCTTCCAGCTCGAATTCCGCGCCCATTTTTTCCAGGGCTTTCAGGTGCTGGTCCACGGGCCGCGCGCCTATGGCGCAGCCGCCGGGCAGGGCCACCTTGGCCGCGCCCAGCTTGGCCAGCAGCGGCCCCAGCACCAGCACGGAAGCCCGCATGGTCTTGACCAGGTCATAGGGCGCTTCCGGGAAAAGCGGGCCGGGCGTGACGCGCAAAGAGCCGTCTTCTTCAAAACCGGCCGGGCAGCCCAGAATGCCCAGCAGCTTGTTGGTGGTGGCGATATCGCGCAGGCGGCGCGGGACGTTGGTGTACGTTACCGGCCCGTCCAGCAGGATGGAGGCGAAAAGTATGGGCAGGGCCGCGTTCTTGGACCCGCTGACGCGGATGGCGCCGTTGAGGACCGCGCCCCCTTCAATGACAAGTTTTTCCATGCTGTTCCTTATGGCTTTGGGCCTGTTCCGGCGCGGTTTGTGCGCGCCGCCGGGCAAAGTCCTTGACCTTGCCGGCGCGAACGTGTAAGACCCTCATTCTCTTGTGGCGGACGTAGCTCAGTTGGCAGAGCACCTGGTTGTGGCCCAGGGGGTCGTGGGTTCAATCCCCATCGTTCGCCCCACTTTTTCAAGGACTTGCAAGGCAACTTGCAGGTCCTTTTTCTTTCCCCAGGGGTTTTATCCCGCTCTTATCCCGCTGTTGCAGGCTACGCGGTTCGCCTAGGTGGGTACACCGGCTGAAAAGGGATGTCCAGAGGCGGTCCCGCCATAGCGTTTCCGTACCGCAAGGCTTCTCCTTCCTTTTTTTCCGCGCCGGTGCGTTTTTTCCGCGCTAATATAAAGGCAAGTTACAGAAAATTAAATAGATATTTCCATGTAACGGTGGAATATGCTGGTATTATACCGGAGTTTTTTAATACAGAAAAAAAAGTATAACCAGCACAATGATCATGGTTTCGCCACAAAGTATTTTTTTCAATGTAGTGATTATATTAAATAAAAAAATGATATGTTTGTATTGCCATAGATGTATTTTTTGTGTATGCAAAATATCATATCTCAATTTTCTCCAGTGCGCTTCAGCACAGTCATGGCAAGGAATCTATTCCGCTCCCATCTCTACCGCAGCGAGGTGCGCATGAAATCCTGGAAGGATACCAGCATACGGAGCAAGTTCATTGTAGGCATGGGGATCGTCTTTTTGGCAACCTTTTCCAGCGTGTTATACTCCATATATTCGGTTTCGGCCCTTAATTCGGCGACGGAACGCCTGAATACGGCCTCAGCCCTTTCCCAGAATATCGTAAAAGTAGAACTGCAGCATATGCAGTGGGTGAACGCTCTGCTCGTCTATATGGCCAAGAATGACGCAAGCGACTTTACCATGGCCAAGGATGCGGCTGTCTGTGACTTTGGGAAATGGTACTACAGTAATCAACGCGCGCAAGCCGAGCGAATTTTCCCTGAAATAGCCGACAGGCTGCGGAGTATAGAGGCGCCGCACAAAGCGCTTCACGCTTCAGCGGTGCTGATAGAAAAGCTGGAGAAAGAAGGGAAAAACGCGGAAGCCGCCCGGGTGTTCACGCAACAGACTTCTCCGGCCTTGACCGCGGTGCAGAAGGAGTTCGCGGGCATAATGGAGCGGCTGCAAAAGGACAAGCTGGCGCAGGACGCGGTTTTTGACGCCACAGCGGCCAACGCCAGGTATGTTTCCATAGGGTTGGGGACCTGCGCCATTCTCGCGGTGGTGACTTTGTCCTGCATTTTGTTCACCGGCATTCTGCGGCCGCTGCGGCAGATTACGGACTATTCCACCGCATGCCGCAAAGGCGAATGCGGTCTCCTTGCCATCGACAACCAGGACGAACTGGGGATTCTGGCGTCCAACCTGAGCGAACTAATGGCCCACCTCAATAAGCAACTGGCCTTTTCGCAAGGCGTGCTGCGGGGCATTACCGTGCCCTGTTCCGTTTTTTCGCCGCAGGACACCACTGTGTTTACCAACCAACTGATGCTCAACCTCATAGAGCGAGACGGAAATCCGGAGGACTACATCGGCCAGACTTCCGGCGAATACATTTGGGGCGATAAAAACGCGGAAACCCTCTCCACGCGTGCCCTGAAAGAGAACAGATCCCTGTTCGTGACCCGGGAATTCAAGACGCGTAAAAACAACAGCCGGCACGCCAGCATTTCTTCCGCCCCCATTTACGGCAAGGAAGGGGCGCTGCTGGGTACCCTGTCCGTTTGGGTCGACATGACGGACATGGTGGCCAAGCAACTGGCCATTGAGGAAAACGGACGCCGCATCAGTGAAGTGGCCGCTTCTTCCCAAGCCGTGGCCAACAGCGTTTCCGAAGCCAGCAGCGATATTGCCGCCCAGGTGGAGCAATCCAGCAAGGGGGCTTTGGTGCAGGGCGAAAAAATGGCGGAAACAGCCAGCGCCATGACCGAAATGGCCGCCACGGTGCTGGAGGTGGCGCAAAACGCCGCCCAAGCCGCGGATACCGCGGCGCAATCGCGCGGCCAGGCGCAGCAGGGGGCCATGGCCGTGGGCCGGGTGCTGGAAGGCATGGCCACCGTGCAAAACCAGACCGACAGCGTCAAAGAAGGAGTGGCCGACCTGGCCCGCCAGGCGGAAGGCATAGGCAGGATTATCAGCGTGATCAACGAAATAGCGGACCAGACCAACCTGCTGGCCTTGAACGCCGCCATAGAAGCGGCGCGGGCCGGGGTTTTGCCGTGGTGGCGGACGAAGTGCGCAAACTGGCGGAAAAAACCATGGAAGCCACGCGCGAAGTCAACGAAGTTATTGGCGGCATACAGCAGCGCACCCAGAGCAGCACCGCGCGGATAGAAGAAACCGTGCGGACGGTGCAGTCCGTCGCCACCATGGCCCACGACGCGGACAACAGCCTTTCCGCCATAGTCGGGCTGGTGGAGGATACCGCCATGCAGGTGCAGTCCATAGCCACGGCTTCGGAAGAGCAGTCCGCCGCCAGCAGCGAGATCAACAGGACCGTGGAAGAGGTCAACCGCATTTCCGGCGAAACGGCCGCCGCCATGCGCGAAGCCGCCTCGTCCGTGGAAGCCCTGGCCTCTCAGGCCGAAACCTTGCGCGGGTTGATCGACCGGCTGCAGAGAGAACCCGCTCCGGCCTCGCAAGCCATTCAATAACGCTGCGCGCCATGAGAAACTCCGGGCCCCGCCTTGGCGGGGCTTTTTCATGCCCGGCGGTTTTGGCGCAGCAGCCGCAGGCAAAGGCGCGCTTCTTCGCTGCCCAGGGCCAGGGTCAGACCGGCATACAGCGCCGCGCCCGGCAGCACGCCCAGGGCCAGGGAAGCCAGCGGGCCCAAGGAAAACGCGCGCAGCCCGGCCAGAAACAGAGCCAGGGCAGCGCAGCCCGCCAATACCGGCCAGGGCAGCAGGCCGGAAAGGGGCGGGGCCGCTTTTTCTCTGCCCAGCTCGCGCCAGAGCAGGGCCGCGTTGCCCCAGGCGCCCAGGGCGGCGGCCAGGGACACGGCCCAGGGGCTGTTCAGGGGCGTGCAAAAAAGCAGGACCGCGCCACAAGCCAAAGTCAGGGCCAGAGAGACGAGCGCGCAAAAAGCCGTGCGTTTGCCCCGGCCCAAGGCGTTCAGCGCGGCCAGCAAAGGGCGGGAAGCGGCCAGCGCGGGCAAAGCCGGGGCATACGCCTCAAGCGCCCCGGCTGTGGCCGTTTGCGCGTTCAGGTCAAAAGCGCCGTGGCCGAACAGACCTTGCGCCAAGGGCAGGGCCAGGCCCGCCAGGCCTAAAGCGGAGGGCAGGGAGCAAAAAAGACTCAGGCGCAGGGAGTGCCCCAGAGCGTCCCGAAAGGTCTGCCGGTCTTCCGCCTGCCGCAGTTCCGTAAGCGCGGGCAGGGCCGCCAGGCCAAGGGACGCGCCGATAACCCCGGAAGGCAGCTCCACCAGGCGTTCCGCGAAGTATAAAGCCGTGATGGCGCCGGGCGCGAGCAGGGAAGCCAGCATGGTCACGGCCAGCAGGTTCAGCTGCTGCGCGGCCGCCCCCAACAGCGCCGGAGGCGTGGCGCGCAGCACGGCGTGGGCCTCCGCGTCGCGCAGGGGCCAAGGACCGCGCCAGGTAAAGCCCAGGGCTTTCAGGGCCGGGAGCTGGCACAGCCACTGCGCCCCGCCTCCGGCGGCCACCCCGGCGGCCAGCAGCAGGGCCGCGTCTCTGGTCGTGGGCAGAAACAGGGCGGCCACAGCGCAGGGAATAAGCGCCAGGTTGAAGACCAGGGGAGTGAGCGCGGGCATGAAAAAGCGCCCCCTGGCCATAAGCAGGCCGGAACTGACGGCCGCCCCCGCCGCAAAGGGCGCGTAAGGCAGGGAAACGGCCAGCAGCATGGCGGCCAGCCCCAGAATGCCCGGCGTGTACGCCAGGCCGGGCGCAAGCCCCAAAGCCAAAGGCCTGGCCAGCAGCACGCCGGCCAGGGTCAGAACGCAGAAGCCCCCGAAAAACAGGGCCAGACAGGCGCGTGCCAGACTATGAGAGGCCTCCGGCCCCTGTTCCCGCTCGCGCCGCGTCAGGGCCGGGATCAGCGCCAGGGCCAGGGAACCCTCCCCCAGCAGCCGCCGGGCCGCGTTGGGCAGCCGGAAAGCCACAAAAAAAGCGTCCGCCGCCGCGCCCCCGCCCAAGGCGTAGGCAAGCAGCGCGTCACGCACAAAGCCCAGCACCCTGGACGCGGCGCTGCCCTTGCCCAGCAGGGCGGCCCGGTCAAAAAGGGCGGTCTGGTCGGCGGCGTGCGGCATTATATCGTCCCTTAGAAAGAAATAGTTGTCGAAGCCAATCAAGAATGAAAGCAGGGCTCCGCCCTGCACCCGCCAAGGGCTAGCGCCCCTGGACCCCTTTCAGGGTGGTTGACGACGGGTCAGCTTATTCAAAACCCTCTCTGGGTCCGCATTCACTTACATGTCCGGCGCGCGCGAAGCCATACCCCTGTCGCGGGGTCCAGGGGAGGCACCCTCCTGGCGGGTGCAGGGCGGAGCCCTGCTCTGTATCTTTATTGGCTTCGACAACTATCCATGCTATTTCCCGCGTTATGAAACTACAGTCATGGAACGTCAACGGGTTTCGGGCCATTTGCGGCAAAGCGGACTGGAACTGGTTCGCGGAACGCGGCGGCGACATTGTGGGCCTGCAGGAAACCAAGGCTGAGGAAAGCCAGATCCCGGAAGAGCACCGTTGCCCGCAGGGCCGCCACAGCCAGTGGTTTTCCGCGCAGCGCAAGGGCTATTCCGGGGTGGCGGTGTTTTCGCGCGTCAAACCTCTGGCCGTGAACCTGGACCTGCCGGAAGAGGCCTGGCGGGGCGAGGGACGCCTCATCCATATGGAATTCGAGGCCTTCCACTACTTCAACGTCTACTTTCCCAACGGCCAGAACGGGGACGAGCGCCTGGCCTACAAGCTGGGCTTTTACGACGCCTTTCTGCGCCACGCGCAGGAATTGCGCAAGCACAAGCCCATCGTGGTCTGCGGCGACTTCAACACCGCGCACCATCCCATTGACCTGGCCCGGCCTAAAGAAAACGAGACCGTGTCCGGCTTTCTGCCCATAGAGCGGGCCTGGATGGATACATTTACCGCCCACGGCTACGTGGACACCTTCCGCCTGGTGCGCGGGGACGAGCCGGAGTGGTATTCGTGGTGGTCCTACCGCATGCGGGCCAGGGAACGCAACGTGGGGTGGAGAATCGACTACTTTTTCGTGTCCGAGGAACTTAAAAGCGCCGTGCGCGACGCCTGGATCGAAACGGACGTCTACGGTTCCGACCACTGCCCCGTCGGGCTGGAACTGGACATATAACGCATTTTATCCTTGAAATTTTTTCGATGACAAAAGGCTCTGGCCTTGTGAAGCAAAGCGGAATAAGGCCCGCGGGATTGGTGTAGGCGGGCTTTGCCCGCCGTTAAGCGACAATCTGATAGCGAAATTGCTCTAGGTCCGCTCCAACTGGGCGCGAAGCCTCGAAATAGGCGCGCCTTCACAAAGCCGGCTTCCCGGGCCGTTACCGATCAGAGGCCATACGCGCTGAGTGCGCGCATGGCCTCATCGTTGTTACGGACAAATTGACAAGTATCTGCATCCGGTATAGCGTCTGTTCCGAAAATTTACAGTCTATGTGGCAGAATACGCTCCGAAAATTGTATGTATCGAGTTGTCGTGAGGTACAAATAAAATAGCTTGCAAATTTTTTTGGGCAAAAATTGTGTTTATTTGCCATGTAACATCATATTTTACTTTATGTGGGGCGTAAATATGCGGCTAAGTATTTTTGCAAAATCAGCTATTATGTTGGTCTTCAGCATTATTATGGTTGTTGTGCCTCTTTTATACACAGTGAACAAGACGCTTTCGGACGTATTTTTTGAGCAAAGACGGCAGGTTCTGCATGGCAGCGGCCTCAGCTTTGAAAACAGGATCAAGTCATTTCATGACGGTATAGAAAGCGTGCTTTGGCAGAGCGTGCGCCGCGCCGACCTGGCCGGCGCCCTGGCTTCCGGCGACGCGGCCACGGTGGCGCGCATAGCCGCGGACATGGACGAGCACAGCTTTGTTGATTTCGTCACCATTTCCGACACCGCGGGCAAGGTTATCGCGCGCAGCCACTCCCCCGCCAAGGGGGATTCCGTGGCGCGGCAGACCAACGTGCGGCGTTCGCTGGAAGGCCGGAAAATGACCATAGGCGTGGAAGGCGGCACGGAAGTGGCGTTTTCCGTGCGCGGGGGCGCGCCCGTGTACCACGAAGGTAAAATCGTGGGCGTGCTGACCACCGGGGTGCGGCTGGACCAGTCGGAACTCACGGACGCGCTGAAAAAGGAACTGGGCACGGAAGTGACCATTTTCCGGGGCGACACCCGTATCGCCACCTCTCTTATGGATACCGGCGGCAAACGCATGACCGGCACCAAAATGGACAACAAGGCCGTGCTTGAGGCCGTGCTGGGCAAGAGCCGCGATTTCGAGACCAGCGACATGCGCATAGGCGGGCAGTCCTACGGCGCGGTCTACAAGCCCCTGAAGGACGCGGAAGGGAAGGTGGCGGGCATGCTGTTTCTGGGCGCGCCCATGGCGCGGCAGGAAGCGGCGCTTTCCAGCGTCATGGCCGGCATTCTCTGGGTGGGCGGCATCATGGCCGTGGTCATGGGCCTGGTCGGCATCGTGGTCTCGCGCTACCTGATCACCAAGCCCCTGGCAAAAGTGACGGGCGTTATCCGCGATATAGTGCAGGACAAAGCCGAGCTTTCCTTCCGTCTGGACACCAGCAAGGGCGACGAAGTGGCGTATCTGTCCAGCGAAGTGAACAACCTCATGGGCAAAGTTGATAACATGCTCTGTAATATCGAGGGGTTCAAGAATCTGGTCAACGCCATTCCCGACCCGGTGTTCGCGGTGGACGACCAGTACAAGCTTCTGCTCGCCAACTCGCGGCTGTGCGAGGTGGCCGGGGTTTCCGAACCCTCGCTGCTTGTCGGCCGCCACATCAACGATATTTTCAAGACCGACTACTATGGTTCGGAACGCTGCGCCCTGCGCAAGGTCATGCACACGCGCTCCCGCGTGGTTTCAGACATTTTTTCTCTGACCATAGGCGGCTCGGTGCGCCAGATACGGGGCCTGTGCGACGTGATCAAAGACTGCCGGGGCGATGACGCGGGCTTTCTGCAGGTGGCTTCCGACGTGACGGACATTGTGGAGAAGGAACGGGCCATCCAAAAGCAGATGGAGCACATGGCCGAGGTGAACGGCAAGGTTATCGACATAGCCGGCCGGGTCAACGCCTCCGCCGAATCCATACAGGCCCAGACGGCCGGGGTGCAGAACGCGGCGGAACGCCAGAACGGCCTGATGGCCGAAACCCTGCACGCCATCCAGCAAATGAACGAAACAGTCATGGATATAGCGCGCAGCGCTTCCGTGGCTTCTTCCCAGGCCGGTTCCGGCCAGGAAAAGGCCGCCGGGGGTGAAAAGGTCGTGCGCGAAGCGCTGCAGGCCATCAATTCCGTGCGCGCCCTGGCGGAAGAGCTGCACAGGAACCTCAGCACGCTGGGCGAGCAGGCGGAAGGTATAGGCCGGATCATGAACGTGATTTCCGATATCGCGGACCAGACCAACCTGCTGGCGCTCAACGCCGCCATTGAAGCCGCCCGCGCCGGGGACGCCGGGCGCGGTTTCGCCGTGGTGGCGGACGAGGTGAGGAAACTCGCGGAAAAAACCATGGGCGCCACGCAGGAAGTGCGCAGCGCCATCACCACCATACAGCAGAGCGCCACGGCCAACCTGGCGGGCATGGAAAGCGTGTCCGTGGCCGTGGAAAAAGCCACGCGTCTTTCGGAAGACTCCCACGAGGCCCTGGGGCAGATCGTGCATCTGGTCAGCGAAACCTCGGGCCAGGTGGCTTCCATTGCCGCCGCGGCGGAAGAGCAGTCCGCCGTGAGCAAGCACATAGCGGACAGCGTGGACGAAGTTTCCCGCCTAGCCGGGGATACGGTCCGCCAGACCACGGAATCCGCCGCCACGGCCAGCCAGTTGGCCGTCCTTTCCCGCGACCTGCGCGCCGCCGTGAAGTAGCCTTTCGCCGGCGCTCCGCCGGACCGCCGTTCCCCGACCCACGCCCGCACGCGCCGGATTGGGGCGGGGAACGGCGCCGTCTTTCGTATTTCCCGAAAACGTATATAGTGGCCCCGGCGCCCGTGCGACACGGGGCCGGGGCATTTCACGCTTGAAATGCCCGCAAGGATTTGTCTCCAAATCCTTGCCGCGAGATGCTTGCAGGCGGGCTTGTGACCGCCGTTGAGCAAGCGTCTCAAAGCGAAACTGCTCCAAGAGGACACGCCATGAAGACCTGCCGCGATACCCTCACCCCCCTGGTGCGCACCCGCATGCCGGAACTGGAAAGCATAGCCGAAAAGCTCTGCGACCCCTCTTCCTGCGAAGCCGTGCTGCACAAGCCCTTGCATGACTCCCCCATGCCTTCGCTGGACGACCTGCGCGAGCTGCTTTCCCGGCTGCGCACCGTGCTGTTCCCCGGCTACTACGGCCCGGCCAGGGTGGAAGTGGAATCCATGCGCTACCACATGACCGCCAACCTGGATTCCATCTACCGCATCCTGGCGGAGCAGATCCGGCGCGGCGGCTGTTTCACCTGCGCGGATTTCGCCACGGACTGCAACCAGTGCGAAAGCGCCAGCCGGGGCATGGCCATGGGCTTTATGCGCGCCATCCCCCGCATCCGGGCACTGCTGGTCAGCGACGTCAAAGCCGCCTTTGAAGGGGACCCCGCCGCCAAAACGCCGGGCGAGACCATTTTCTGCTACCCCTCCATCGCGGTCATGACCAACCAGCGTGTAGCGCACGAGCTGTACAAGCTGAGCGTGCCGCTCATCCCGCGTATCCTCACGGAAATGGCCCATTCCCAGACCGGTATCGACATCCACCCCGGCGCGGCCATCGGCGAGGACTTTTTCATCGACCACGGCACCGGCGTCGTCATCGGGGAAACCTGCATTATCGGCAAAGGCTGCCGCCTCTACCAAGGCGTGACCCTCGGCGCGCTCTCCTTTCCCAAAGAGGCGGACGGCACCCTGACCAAAGGCATACCCCGTCACCCCATTCTGGAAGACAACGTCACGGTCTACGCCGGGGCCACCATTCTGGGCCGCATCACCGTGGGCGCGGGCAGCGTCATAGGCGGCAACACCTGGGTAACCCACGACGTGCCCCCCGGTTCCCGCCTGGTACAGTCCAGCGGCGTAAAAGCCGTCAGCAACGGAGAGTTGCGCGGGAAGAAATAGATGGCATGCCGTCCATTGGCTTCGACAAATCAGATTACCGCCCTCTGGCGCGCAAAATGGCCATGGCGTAGCGTTCCACGGGCGCGTAGTCGTCGGTGAGGGGGGCGGTGTCGTTGGGGATGGGGCGGGTCCATTCCTTGTCCAGCATGGCGCGCATGGCGGGGTCCCAGGAAAGGGGGATGGGGCGGGGCGTTTTCATGGCCACCAGCATGATGTTCTGGACGTCGTCCCCGTCCTTGGGCCGGTTCACGGGAAAGACGTGGGTGCGGGGAAAGACCTGGGCGAAGGAGGCGCGGATGGCGCGGAAAATCTGCCCCTGCTCCCCGGTGACGGCGGAAATGATGTTGCACACGAACACCCCGTCCGCGTCCAGCAGCTTGTGGATGCGGCGGGCGGCCTCCACAGTGCCCAGATGGAAGGGGATGTTGTAGCTGGAGGTGAAGGTGTCGCCCATGATGATGCCGTAGGCCTTGGGCTCGGGCGCGGCGGCGGCGCGGTTCAGAAACACCCGGGCGTCCTCGTCGTACACCCGCATGCGCGCGTCGTCCGGCACGGCGAAATATTTGCGCGCGGCCGCCGTAATGCCGGGGTCTATTTCCACCACGTCAATGGTCGCTTCCGGCTTCGCGGCCAAGAGATACTTGGGCACGGAATAGCCCCCGCCCCCCAGCATCAGAAAGCGCTTGGCGTCCGGCCGGATATGCCAGCCCAGCGCGTAGTGTTTGGTGTATTCCAGCGCCAGCTCCCGCGGCCGGTCCACGAACATGCCGGACTGCACGGAACCGGGGTCCGTGCTCAGAAAGCGCATCAGGCCCTGGCCCGCGTATAAATGTCCTTCCTGGACGCGGATGTGGCTGTAGCGGGTGTCCAGCTCCAGCCCTTCCGCCGGGTTGCGGCCGCTCACGTTGGCCCAGATGCTGAAGCCCAGGCAGTGCAGCAGCAGAATGACGGCCGGAACGCGCCGTTTGTGCGGGGCCGCCAGCAGCGAGGCCACGGCCAGGGTGCCCGCCACGGCGTATAAAATGGTTCGCGTGCCCAGCCAGGAAATAAGCACGTAGCCGCCCAAAAAGGTGCCCACAATGGAGCCGATGGTGGACAGCGCGAAAAAGCGCCCCATGACCGAGCCGGTGCGGTTTTTGCGCTCGGCGTCCTTGTACGTCAGCAGTTTGACCTGGATGATGTACGGCGAAACCATGCCCAGCAGCACGCTGGGCACCGCGAACAGCAAGAGCGCCGCCAGCACCGCGCCCAGTTCCAGCCCGAAGCCCATGGACGCCAGCCCCGCCAGCAGCTTTGCATGCACAAACCCCGCCGTGAGCACAAAGCCGGAAGCCAGCAGAATAATGCCCGCCAGACGCGGCGCGGAAGGGTTCCGGTCCCCGGCCCGTCCGCCCAGCCAGTAGCCCAGCGACAAACTGGCCAGAATCACGCCGATCAGCGCCGTCCAGACCACGATGGAAGTGCCCAAATACGGCGCCAACAGCCGCGCCCCGGCCATTTCCAGCACCATAACCGCCGCGCCGCAAAGAAAAGATACAAGTTCGAGCATAAGAAGAATGCCTCCGGCGGCCGAGGGTTGCGGTGTCGTGACCCCCTGGTGAAAGGGGAAACCTTACTTGGAAGAAAGGTTTCCCCTTTCCCCCGGACCCCCTATCCCCTTCCAAAGAACTTTGACAGGGGGGTATGGGGGCGTTTCTCGTTGTTGCGGGCGTACTGTGTAGTGAAAGGCGGCACTC
>JAVBNC010000076.1:0-13563 GCA_031551765.1 Desulfovibrionaceae bacterium | reverse complement strand
TCACGCCCGTGACCATCAAAAAAGCGTACGTGTTCAAACTGCGCTAGATATAGAGTGTCAACACGTTGTTCACCCTCCGCATAATCGAGAAGCCGGAGGTTTTCTGCCAAGAGCGCTGTGAGGACGCTGAAAATTGTAGCGTTGGGTCCACACAGGCAGGTAAGCCGTTCTTTTCCATGAGTGGGTGTACGTTTGGGCGTATGCCCACTCTTTCAATGCCGTTCTGATAAATCGTTCCGCCTTGCCATTGGTCTGTGGTCTGTAAGGCCGGATGCGCTTGTGCTTTATCAGAACAGATATTTTCAATGACAAAATGCTCTAAGCGGACGCCTTGCCATCCACCACGTCTTTGGTACCATGGCGCACCGCGCGGCAACGCTTACACGAACCGGAGGATCACGCTTATGAACCGCCGCCTCTCCTCTTCCGCTCTGACCGGCATCGGCCTTCTTCTGCTCCTGGTCTCCTGCGCGCCCGCTCAGCGGGACGTTTCCCCGGCCGTTCCCCTGGGTTCCATTCCCATCACGCCCCCGGCCAAGTATACCAAGGGCGCCCCGGCCTACGCCATGCTCTTCCACACCACGTACGTATCCGGCCCCGGCGCGGCAGCCGCCGGAGAAAGCAGCCGCGTCATGGTGCTGCGCATGATCTCCCAGCCCGGACCGGCGGGAGGCGCAGCTCCCAAGGCATTTCACATGCTTCCGCCCGGTCTGAAAATGGGCGAATACCTGCCGTTGCTGCCCGCGCCCAAGGAACCCGCCAAAGCTGAAACCAAGCTGGGCAGAATGGTGGTCAAAACTTACTGGGGCGGCGGCGAAAACGCGCGCCTCGGCCAACCCAGGGTGCTGGACACCGCCCGCATGGAAGAAAGCGGCTACGCCGCCCTGGCCGCCTCTCCCACCCAGAACAAAACATCCTACGCCAACCGCACCAACATAGGCGACCTGAAGCCCGGCTGGGTGGAAGTGATCTGGCCCAACGCCAGCGACAGCAGAAGCGTGCCCGCCGGCGCCTCCCTGGCCGGGAACCACTTTGTGCACGGCAACTTCCTGCCCCATATCCGCTTTTCCATGAACCCGCCCCATGAATTTATGGAAGCGCTCACGGTGAACGCGGGCAGCGCGTCGCTGACGGAGGCCATTCCCGTGAGCTGGAACAAGCTGCCCACGGCCATCGGCTACCACGTCCAGGCCGTAGGCCGGGCCAAGTCCGGCAAGGAACTGATTGTCTGGAGTTCCAGCGAAAAGCCGGACATCCACATCTCCGGCAAATTCCTGGATACCCTGCTGGTACGGCGCCACGCCAATTCCGGGGTCATTCTGCAGCCGGACAAGACCAGCTGCGTCATTCCCAAGGGCATTTTCAACGGCGCGGACGGGGTGACCATAACCGTCACCGCCTGGGGTCAGGATTTCTGGGCCAGCGACCCGCCGCGCCCGGTGGTGGTCACCCCCCGCTGGAGCCCGGAATGGACGGTCAAAGGCCAGTTCCTGTCCACGGGCACGCTCACCTTGGGTTCGCCCGCGTCCAAGTCCGGCCCGCTCGGGTGGTTTTAGCACGCGCCAAGGCTAAAATATCCGCAAGAGACTGCCCTTCAAACAACAAACAACAGGCGGAGTGACTCCGCCTGTTGTTTGTTGTTTGAAGCGCGGCCGCTCTACCGCAGCAGGTGCTGCAGCAGCGCAAAGCTGCCGATGCCCAGAAAAGTCATCAGCAGCGAGCCGCAAACGTGCAGAAAGACGGTCCCGCCCGCCAGCACGAAATGCCCCTGCTGGATCATGGTGACCACTTCCGCTGAAAACGTGGAAAAGGTCGTGAGCGAACCCAGAAAGCCCGTGATGACGAACAGCCGCCATTCCGCGGCAGTTGAAAACACCATGAAAAAACTGACGGCGAACCCGATGATATAGCCGCCCACCAGGTTGACGGCCAAAGTGCCCAGGGGAAAGGCGGGAAAAACAGGGTTCAGGGCCAGGCCCAGCAGCCAGCGGGAAACAGCCCCCAGCGCGGCCCCGGTGCTGATGGCGAAAAGGGAATGCAGCATCACGCCTCCGGCTCCCCGCCGTTTTTCGCGCCGCCCCCGCTTTTGGGGTGGGCCGCATCGTACACGCGCGTCAGGTGCGCCAGGTTCAAATGGGTATAGCGCTGGGTGGTGGTCAGGCGGGCGTGGCCCAACAGTTCCTGCACGCTGCGCAAGTCCGCCCCGGATTCCAGCAGATGGGTGGCAAAGGAATGCCGCAACGCGTGCGGGGAGACGGCCTGCGGCAGCCCGGCGCGCTTGCAGAGCGCCTCTATGCTGCGCGTGGCCATGCGGCGGTCCAGACGGCCGCCCCGTTCGCCCACGAACAGCGCTTTTTCCCCCGGCCCGGCCAGGGTTCCCCGCAGTTCCAGCCAGGCGGACAGGGCTTCGCGGCAGGTGTCCGAGAGAGGCGTAAGCCGCTCCTTGCCGCCTTTGCCCAGGACGCGCACGTGCCCGTCCGCCGGCTTCACCCGGTCCGCGTTCAGGGACAGGGCCTCGCTGATACGCAGGCCGGAACCGTACAAAAGTTCCGCCAGAGCGATATCCCGGACCAGAAAAATACGTTTTTGCGGCGGCAGCGCGGCGTCTGTAACGGGCTGCGCATCCAGCAGGTGAAAGGCCTGGTCCACGCCCAGCACTTTGGGGTGGCGCTTGTCCTGTTTGGGGTTGCGCACGCCTTCCGTGGGCAGGGCGGGGACAAGCCGCAGCCGCGCGCAGAAACGGAAATAGGCCCGTAGCGAGGAGAGCTTGCGGCCCATGCTGGTTTTGGAAACGCCCCGGCGGTGCAGTTCCGCCAGAAAGCGCTGCACATGGCGTTTCGTCACCTGGGACGGGGCGTCGTTTTCCAGGCCTTCCCCGCGCAGGAATTCCGCGAACTGCTCCATGTCCTTGCCGTAGGCGGCCAGCGTGGCGGGGGAATAGCCTTTTTCCAGCTCCAGGTGGGCCAGAAACATGGACACGCTTTCCGGCTGCCCGGTCACGGGCGTCACCTCAGACGAAGGCGTCCGGGGCACGCGCAGGCGGATGCGGCTGACGGCCTTTTCGCCCGCTCCCGCTTTTTTTCCCGGAGCGTCGCTCATGGTTTCGCCTCCCGCAGAGGCCGCGCCTCCCGTATTGCCCAAAACCAGCGGCGCTGCCCGGCCGCGCTGTATTCCCGCTGCGCGGCCACGCGCCATTCCGGCGGCAGATCCGCGTCCGGCGCGGGCGTCAGGGTCAGGAACACCACCGCGCCGTTTTCAGCCAGCCAGGGCCGCACCAGGGGCAACAGGTCCCGCCAGGGCATGAAGGCCCGGCTGACGATCAGGTCCGCCTTGCCCGCCCTGGGGAAAAAGTCCTCCACCCGCGCCCGGGCGGCCGTGGTGCGCGGCAGCGGGCTGCGGGCCAGCGCGGTGCGCAGGAACAGCACCCGCTTTTCCCGCGAATCCACCAGGGTGTAGGTCCCATCCTGCCAGACCAGGCGCAGGGGTATGCCCGGCAGCCCCGCGCCCGCTCCCAGGTCCCAGCACACGGGAGAATCCGGCAACCCAAGGCCGCGCAGAAAGTCCGCCAGCAGAAAGCTGTCCGCTATCAGGTTTTCCAGGGCCTGTTCCCAGGTGGCCGCGCCCACCAGGTTCATGACCTTGTTCCACTGCATGAGCAGGGAAAGATAGGCCGCCAGCCCGTCCATGGCGGCGGGCGGCAGGGAAAAGCCGAGGGCGGCGAGACGCGGCTCCAAATCGGCCGCGGAAAGCGAAGAGTGTACGCGGGAAACCATAGCCGCTTGTAGCCCCATGCGGCCGCTAAATCAAGATCCGCGCGGGTCCGCCTTGTGCCTGGGAACGCTTTTGGCTATAGACAGGGCGAACGCTGCGGAAAATCTTGTTTCCCCAAAACCATTCTCACACAAGGACCCTCTATGTCTGACTCTCTCGCTCTGCTCTTTCCCGGCCAGGGTTCGCAGGAACCCGGCATGGGCCGCGACGTGGCCGAAGCCGACCGCGAGGCCATGGAGCTCTGGAAAAAAGCCGAACGCATCAGCGGCCTGCCCCTGCGCGAAATATACTGGGAAGGCGAGGAAGCGGCCATGGCCGACACCCGCGCCCTGCAGCCCGCGCTGACCGTGGTTAACCTCAGCCTGTGGAGCCGCCTGGCCCGCCGCGTCAAACCCGCCTGCACGGCGGGGCACAGCCTGGGCGAGTATAGCTCCCTGGCCGCCGCCGGTGTGCTGAGCCCGGACGCGACCCTGGAACTGGTTGCCCTGCGCGGCCGCCTGATGGCGGAAGCCGACCCGGAAGGCAAAGGCACCATGGCCGCCCTGCTCAAACTCAGCCTGGCGGACGCGGAACAGGCCGTGGCCAAGGTGAAGGAAAGCACGGGCGAAATGCTGCTGATAGCCAACTACAACACGCCGGGCCAGTTCGTGGCCAGCGGCACGCGGGCCGCCATAGCCGCACTGCAGGAAGAGACCAAGACGCTGAAAGGTCGCGCGATCCCTTTGCCCGTTTCCGGCGCGTTCCACAGCCCGCTCATGGACGAAGCGGCCAGGGAACTGGGCAAGGCGCTGAACAAGGCCAACTGGTCCAAAGCGCGCTTTCCCGTGTACAGCAACGTCAGCGGCAAGGCCGTGACGGACGCGGGCGAACTACAGGCCCTGGCCCTGCGTCAGATGACCTCTTCCGTGCGCTGGACGGAGATTATCGCCAACCAGTGGCAGGCGGGGATTCGGGACTTTGTGGAGTGCGGCCCCAAGGGCGTGCTCAGCAAAATGGTCAAGCCCAACCTGGACGGCCTGGCCGAGCCCCCCGCCCCGGAAAGCTACACCAGTCGCGCCGTGGGCACCCTGGAACTGGTGGAAAGCTTCGCGTAAGTTCCACGGAGAAAAAACGGACGCCGCTCCGGCACGGGAAAATACCCATGCCGGAGCGGCGTCCGTTTTTCGCTCACTCTTTATAGCTCCCGCACCACCCGACAGGGGTTGCCCACGGCCAACACGCGCGGCGGTATATCGCGGGAAACCACGGAACCCGCCCCTACGGTGCTGCCCTCGCCTATGCTGACACCCGGCAGGATAATGGCCCCGCCGCCTATCCAGCACTGGTCCCCTATGCGCACCGGCGCGGTCTTATCAAAATGCCGGGCCACATCCCCCTGGCCGCCGCCGGGGATCAAGCGCTCTTCCGGCAGGACCGGGTGGGTCACGGCGTATATCTGCACGGCCGGGGCAATAAGCACGTCGCTTCCGATAGTGATCGTGCTGCAGTCCAGAAACACGCAGTTGAAATTCACGTAGCTGTTGTCGCCCAGGCTGATGTGGCAGGCGTAATCGCAGAAGAACGGCGGCTCTATCCAGACATTGGCCCCCGCATGGCCCAGGTATTCGCGTAACAGCATCAGGCGTTCTTCCGGCGGGGCCGCTGCCATGCCGTTATACGCGGCCATGAACGCCCGTGCCCTGCGGTGCAGGACCATAAGTTCCGGGTCCCGCGAATTGTACGGCAGTCCGGCCAGCATTTTTTCCCGTTCACTTTGTGCCATGCTTGTATTCCCTTGGCAGCTGTCTGTTTGGGGAACAGGCAGCTGCCACACTATGCCGTATCAGCGCCGGAACCCGCCGCCACGGAAACCGCCGCCGTGGAAGCCGCCAAAGCCTCCCCGGCTGAAGCCCCCGCCGCCGAAGTTGTGCTGGAACTGCGCGCCGTGATTTTGAAAGCTCCGCTCGCGCATCTCGCCCAGGCTGCGGCCTTCACGCTCCCGGTTGAGCATGTTTTCCCGTTCCTGGTCCAGGGGTTGGGCAAAAGCCCCCCTGTCCCGGCTCAAAGTGCCAGAGGGAATTCCCGCAGGAGAGCCGGGAGGCGCGGCCGCCCGGCTCCGCGCCGCCTGGCCCGCCCCGCCGCTGTTCAACTGGTCCCATTGGTGGGTGTCGCTGTTGTAGTGGTAGACGTTCCCGTCCCTGGCGCCGTAAACGTTGTTGCTGATATGGCCGACTGCCCCGCCCTGGCCCCGCACGTCGCCCGCGTCCAGGTGCTTTCCGTCCGGGCCGGTCACGTCCATGTGGCTGAAGGTGGCGCTGCGGCCGGAATCCTCGTTGCCCACGGTCACCCGTCCGGCCTGGCCCGCTATCTTGTTCGTCGGGTCCACGCCCGCCACGTGGCCGCCGTAAGCGTAGTTGCCGGTGTACACGTTTTCCACCGCGCCCCGGTGGCCCACGGCCACGGCCCCGGTGCGCGAGTTGTAGGCCTTGCCGTAGCTGCCCGCGAACTGGTTGCCGGTGTAGTCGTCGTAGCCTTCAAAGCCGCGCCGGGTCACCTGGGTGTCGCCCCAGGTGGAATAGACGTTGCCGGTGGTGCCCACCCAGCCGTTGGGGCCCCAGGCCGTCACCCCGCCGTAGTCGTTATAGTAGGAGCCGCTGTCGTAGTACGGCCCCCACCAAGGCGCGGGCGGGTAGCACCAGTCATCGTCATAATAGGCCCAGCCGAATCCGAAGCCGAAAGCCCAGCCGCCCCAGGGGGTCCAGGCCATGCACGCGCCGCTGCCGTAGGTCACGGGCGCGCCGTACCAATAGGCGTCGCTGACCCAGTAGGGGTAGGCGTAGCCCGTGCCGTACACCACCACCCCGTCCGGGGTGACAATGGCCCCGTAATAGCCCGGCGTGTACCCCACCACCACGGTGTTGCCCGTGACGGAGTAGATCTTGACGTAGACCACGTAATGCAGGGGCGAAGTGACGGGTATGGAGTAAATGGGCGGGGGCACGCTTACGGCCACCCGCCACGGGCCCTCGACGGCCGTGGCCGTGAACCACACCCCGCTGTGCAGGGCGTACCAGCTGCGCTGGTTGACCCGGATAATGGGGTCCGAGGCGTTCAGCACATAACTGAGCGAGGTGCCTTCTATGGGCCGCAGCACAGGGGAACCGTCAATGACCGGCGTGAAATGGGTTTTGTTCCTGTCCACCACGGCCGTCTGGGGAATGGACGCGCTGAGCACCGCTTCCCTAGCCTGGGGCGTGCCCGGCACGGAAGCCTTGACGTTTTCCTTGGGCGAATCGTCCGGAATGCGGGCAAAATCCGGCGGCAGGGTCTTGGGCGGCACGTAGCGCCAGGGGCCTTCCAGAGAAGGGGCGGAAAACCAGCGCCCGGCCAGCAGCACATAGGTTTTGTTGTCCCGCATGTCCTTGAAAATATTGGCCGTGGTGTTGGTCACATACAAAAGCTCCGTGCCGTTGATCAGGCTGTAGTCCGGCTGGCCCCGGGTGACGAGGAGTTCCGCCGGAGCCTGGGCCACATATACGGCGGGCGCTTCGGGCAAGGCCGCCAGGCCGGGTTTTTTGCCGCTTTTGGCGTCCGCTTGGCCCTGCAGCAGGTCCGTCTGCTTGCCGTCTTCGGCTTCCTTTTCCGCGGCGGTAGCTCCGGCGGGCGGCGTGGCCACGAACCAGGGGCCCGCCAGGCTGTCCGCCTTCAGGTAGCCGTCCAGGAAATGCAGATAGTAGGCGCCGCCGCTGTCCCGCAGCAGCAGAACGCGGGTGTTCAACACCCGCTCCAGGGCAGTGCCCGGCACGCGCGCGAAACGCGGCTCGCCGTCAATATGGATGAGCAGAGCCGCTTTCTCGGAAACGATGATCCTGGGCGGCGTGTTGTCCAGCGGCGCGGCCATGCCCCTGTGTTCTGCCCGGCTGAAGGCCAAAGCGGCCTCCAGGCGGTCCAGGGACATGTGCTCCATGCCCCGCAGCAGAGAAGCGCGGGTCAGAGCCAGAAACTCCCGCTCCCGGTGCGGGGCGGAAGGAAAGGAGACGCTCAGCCTCCTGACCTTGTCCACTTTGACGCTGCGGGATTCCTTGTCCACCAGGGTGTCGGCCGACAGGGCCAGCACGCCGTACACGGGCTCTTTCATGCCCGGAAAAACGGCGGCCAGGGCCGCGTGCGCGCTCAGGCGCACCCCGTCCCACCCGTCCACTTGTGGCTGGTAAATGGTGGCCTGTATCCCCTTGGCCTCCACCGTGCGCGGCCAGGGGGCGAAACCGGGATCCGCCCCGGCCCCCTGGCCGTCCGTGGCGGCAAGGGCAGCCAGAGGCAGCAAACAAACCCAGAACAGCGCGATGACAGCCGTACGCAGCGGTCGGATAGCGGACATACGCCTCTCCTTGGGTGACCCCACGGGAAAAGGTTACAACGGGTCCAGCCGGAAGCGCAGCCGCAAAACGCCCTGCTCTCCCGCCCCCTTGGCGGAAAAATCATGGGACACCAGGCGGAAGGCTCCCAGTTCTTTGGTATTCGCCACGTGCGCGCCGATGCAGGGGCAGATGTCATACTCGCCCACGGTCACGATGCGGATGGGCGCGTCCGGCCCCACGGAAGCGGGGAGCTTGCTGAGGTTCACCAGCTTTTCCGCCTCCCGGCGCGGCACCTGGCGCTCAGCCACGTCCAGATTCTGACGGAAAACGGTGTTGACCGTCTCTTCCAGGGCCAGGGCTTCGCTCTCTTCCAGCGGCCGGGGGAAATGGTAGTCGCACTTGGACTTGCCGGGGTTCAAATGCGAGGAAAAGCAGCGGCCGCAGCCGAACATGCGCACCATGGTCTGGTTGAGTATGTGTTCCGCCGTGTGCATGTGCGGGTCGTAATCTTTGCTCATGAAAGACTCCTTATTCCTGCAAAGTAACGACTATGCGGAAAAGGAGCAAGGGGGACGGGGCAAAAGCGCGCCTTCTCCCGTGTTGCGGGAAGAAGGCGCGCTGCATTCGGGTGGGCGGAAAAACCGCCTCTATCGCGGCATCAGAAATCTAGACGGTATTTCTTCAGCGCTTTTTCATCAATATGCAGGCCCAGGCCGGGACCTTTGGGGAGCATAAGGCAGCCGTCCTTGATTTCCGGCATTTCCTTGGTGATGGTGCCTTCATAGAGCTTGTGGTCGAGTATCTCGCCCATGTGCACGTTCCTGAGACCGGCGATAAGGTGCGCGCTGGCCACGGCCCCCAGCACGGTATCGCGGCCGGTGCCGGTCAGGCAGGGAATGTTGGCCGCTTCCGCCATGGCCGCTATCTGGCGGGATTTGTGGATGCCGGAACGCATGGACTTGATGCTGATAACCCCGCCGATTTCCCTGCGGATGTTGTTCATCACGTCCTGCGGCGTCCACACGCTTTCATCCAGCAGAATGGGCACGCCGATGCTCTTGCCCACCCTGGCCTTGCCGTAAAAGTCGTCCTGGCGCACAGGCTCTTCCACCCAGGCCAGGTCGGCTGTCTGTTCCATTTTCCGCACCGTCTGGATGGCCACGTCCGGCGAATAGCCCTGGTTGGCGTCCACATAAATGATGGGGGCCGGGCCCACCGCCTCGCGCAGCGCTTTCATGGCCGCCACGTCCCGCTTGGGGTCCACGCCCACCTTGGCCTTGAAGCCTTTCACGCCGTACTTGTCGATCATTTCCTTGCCCTTGCGGGCGGTTTCTTCCGGAGGCGTGATGGAAAGCGTGCCGATAATGGGCGCCTTGGGCTCTCCGTACCCGCCGATAAACTTGTAAATGGGCAGGTTGAGCATTTGCCCCAAGGCGTCGTGCACGGCTATGTCAATGGCGCCTTTGGCCGTCCAGTTTGCGCCGAAAAGATCCAGGGCCGCGTTGATGCGTTCCACATCGCAGACGTCCATGCCCACAATGGCCGGACCCATATGCCGGCGTATGGCCGCCACAATGGACTGCTGGGTTTCGCCGTAAATGCCGAAGCGCTCAAAGGCTTCCGCATGCCCCACGATCCCCTGGTCCGTTTCAACGCGTATCAGCACGTGGTCCGCGCCGGTGGCGGTGAACACCACTGATTTCATGATGCCGACTTCAGGACGCAGGGGAATACGAAACGGAATGGCTTCTACTTTCGTTATTTTCATGATCCTTACTCCAGTGGTTAAGGGTACTGGTTCACGATCAATTGCCTGTGTTCAAAAGCCCCGGCGTTTTTTCAGGACTCCACAAAGTCCATCTGCCGGAACATGATCTGGCCCCGGGAAAGCGTCAGCTGCGGGATAAGCACGTGCGAGCCGTAAAAGGATTCGCCGTGCACGTCGGAAAATTTGATCTTCTTGGACTCCACGCGCAGAATGGAAACGTCCGCGCTGGCCTTGGGAGCCAGGGTGCCTATTTCCGTTTCCATGCCCATCCACTTGGCGGGAGCGGCCGTGCAGCAGGCTATCACGTCGTACAGCTCCATTCCCAGGTTCAGATACTTGGAGAGCACGTAGGACAGCCCCATGGCGGGTTCGCGGAACATGGTCAGCGTGCCCGTGTCCGAGCTGATGATGTCCGGCAGGAACCCGTCCGCAATGGCGGCTTTCGCCACCTTTATGGAAGCGTTGGTCTTGCCGTTGCACACGTCGAACACAAGGCCGCGTTCCCGCGCCTTGTGCATGGCCGGAAGCACCTTGCCTTTGGCATCGACAATGGTGTGCCCGTAACCCTGGTAGGCGTGGCAGATGACGTCCTTGGGCCGCAGCAGGGCGGCTATGTCCTCCAGCGGGGCCACTGGGTCCGTAACGTGCGCCACCAGGGGCTTGCCCGCTTTGTCCGCAATGCGCAACGCGTGTTCCAGCGGCTTCAGCCCGTGTTCCCCGGCAATATTTTTGGTAATGCGGATTTTCAGACCCAGCAGCACATCCGGGTACTTTTTGAACAGCCGCAGCAGCTTTGTTTCGTCAAAATATTTGGGGTTGAGGTCTTCGTGAAAGCGCCTGGTGGCAAGCCCGGCCGGAGAAACATTGACCAGACTTTTCAAGTTCATGAGGCTGGTGGCCAGAATGGCCTTGTAAAAGCCTTCAAAACCGGCCGAACCTGCCGTGCCGCCATCCACTATGCTGGTGACGCCGGACGCGGGGAAGCAGGCTTCGTGCGGCACGCCGCTTTCAGAACCCCGCTCATAGATATGGGCATGGAAATCAATCAGCCCCGGGCAGACCACGCAGTTGGATGCGTCAATTGTGTAGTCGGCTTCCCCGTTGCACTCGGCGGAGGAAGCAATGACGCCTTCGTGGGAGATGAACACGTCTTTCTTTCTGTCGTACTTGCGGGCCGGGTCTATCACCCGGCCGTTGCGTATGGCTATGGCGGCTTTCATGGTTGCTCCTTTACGGTGTACGGAAGCGAAACGCCTACTCGCCCGCTGTCCATTTGTAGAAATAGGAAAGGATGAACGAGGATACGGCGGTCACGCTGGCGGCGCGTGTCGCCCAGGGCTCAAAGGTGGCTTTTGCCCAGATCGCCAGTGCGCCGTCCAGGGTCATTATCCCGACCGCTTGCGTCACAACGACGCAGGTCCCGAACAGCACAAAAAGTATTTGGGAAACAGCGCAAGTATAATCGAAGAATGTACGCATGGCTTTTTCCTTTCCTTATATTACGGGCAATATGCCCAGTCCCACCAGTACGCCGATAATGAAAACCGGTATGCCGTAGAACAGGACCAAGGGCTTGAACAATCCCATGGGGTCCACCTGGGCGAAACCGGAAGCTATGAACGCGGGCGGCGAGTTGGGCGGCGTAAAGAAGGTAATGGAAGAAAAAAGCAGCATGCACGATGCAGCGACGGACGGAGGGATACCCTGGCTGCTGAGCGCAATGTACCCTACGGAGCCCACCGCGACCACGGTTGCGGTCGAACTCAGGGGGCCGCCCACGATTACGGTGATAAGCCCCACCAGGAGCAGCATGCCCCATTTCGGCAGGATGAGCGTTTTCAGAAGAGCGGACATGTCGGGCCCGAGACCGAGCTTGGTCATGGCGTGGCTTGCCGCAAAGGCGAAGAAAATGGTGGTGCCGGCCATGGTAAAGGACCGGGCCGTTGACATATTGAAGTCCAGCCAGCCCCTGAGGGTCTTGGGCAGCCTGCTCCACCCCTCAAAGATGGTGATCCAGCTGACGATAATCGGTATCCAGACAATGATGGAGATGCTCCGCATTCCTTTCTTGCCGAAACTTTGGGCGGCGGTGAGAAATTCGTAGCCGGGGCCCATGGTCAGGGCCACGGGAAGAAGGATGCCTATGAAAATGAGCAGCGATGTCCAGCCGGATTTGAAGCTCTGCGCCAGGGGCTGTATCAGCTCGGCCTGAACCGGCCCGACCTTGTCGCGCACGGCAAAGTATCTGACGGCCGCTATTTTGGCCAGGATGGTCCAGCCCCCCGCGCAGAACATGGTGACGTACAGGTCCCCCGCGCTGAGGGTGCTGGCAACCCCGGGCAGCCCGAGCAGCAAAAACATGGATGACGACGGAGGGGTGGAGACGCCGAGCGCCGCGTTGCCCGCCACAAGGGTGGCCGCCCTATGGGACGTCCAGCCGGAGTTGGCCATCCAGGGGATGGTGATGGTGCCGACGGAAGCGGCGTTGCCCGAGGCGGAGCCTGAAATTGTCCCGAACAGAATGCTGGCGGCGGTGGAAACGTACCCGGCTCCACCCCCTATCCGGCCGAAAACGGAGTTGAGTATCTGGACCAGTCTCGACACCAGGTCCGTTTTTTTCATCAGGATCGCCATGTAAATAAAGGCCATGGAGGCGAAAACGACTTCCTGCTTGCCTGCGGAGGCCAGGCAGTCAAGAAAGAGCTGGGGAGCGGCACTCCAGCCTGCAAGAGGCAGTATCGCAATCCAGGCCACGACCATGGCCTCGGGGATTTTTCGTTTGAAGATAAGGTTCCAGATAAGGATAACCGCAATATACACAAGAAGCGATGCTATTCCTGCTGTCATAAACAAACCCTTTGCACTTGCGAGCCACATGGTTACGAAATGCCGGACGGCTGCGCGCAACGAACCCGGAACCTGGTTGCGCGCGGCCTCATGGCGGGTGCCGCACGCAATCAGCTGGATCTGCCGTCACTGCTTGTCGGGCGTTAAGAGCATGTCCACATTTTGGGCTTCATCCAGGCGAAGGATGTGATCCACCAGAACATCGGCTTTTGCTGCAAACGGCGCCTCCTCAATCAGACCCTTGAACTTGCTTTTCAAGGTATCCCACCCCAGGGGCATTTCCTCATCGCCAAGAGGGATGGGCGACCATTGCTCGTAGTTCGCCCCGTCCACGGTGGTCACAACAACCCGCGCGGCGCCGAAATGCGTCGGGTTGTTTTCGAGATATTGCTGCACCGCGCCATCTTTACTCAGGGTGATTTTTTCGGCGATGCTGATGACTTCAGGGTCGCGGAGGCTCTTGACAATGAGTTCTTCGGAATCGATTTTGCCGTACTTCAGCGCAATGGCCGACGAGAACTCCGTGCTCGCCTGGGCGCCGACCGCGGTGTCCGGTTTTCTGTTCGACAGCCTCATGACGAAAGAGGAGGTAAATACGGAAACAGAGGCTATTTTTTCAGGCGTAAGGTTGTTTTCTTTCTGAATTTTGAGCAGCGCGTCGATGGTGGCGTGCGTTCCGCGCATGCAGGAGTGTATTTTGAAGGCTCTAGACCATCAGGATATCACCTGGTAGGCTAGAAAAATGTTTGCAAACAGCAAGTTGAGTCGATACAAAGTTGGAAAAATTATTGAGTGCTTTTGCATCGACATAGACGCCACCAAAACCGCTCTGCTTCTGAA
>JAVBNC010000063.1:0-7484 GCA_031551765.1 Desulfovibrionaceae bacterium | reverse complement strand
CGCGGAAAGCGCCAGAGATATGATTTTTACAAGGCATGCACACTATCGTGTGCTGTGCGGTCACGCACAAGAGGGAAGATACGTAAAGAAAAGCATATCAGTATGGCGGCATTGCTTTTTACCTGGCGCGCACGGGCGGCGGCGCGCTTCGCTCCGCACCGCCGGAGCGGTTCATCCGAACGGATATTTTCAATGGTGAAATGCCCTGAACGGCAAAGCCCGCCGGGCGCCATGCCGTGGCGGGCTTTGCCGTGGTTCGGGAACAGGCTTCGGGCGGGGGCTTTCGTCCCACGGCCTTACGCCCGTGGGGGGGAGGCGGCGCGGGACGTGCCGCACCGCTCCCCGCCCCCGCTCTTCAGTGGCTGCGGCAACTGTTCCCCTACGCCGCCTCCGCTTCCGCGTCCCCCCGGTCGTCTTCCGGCCGGTTCATGGGCAGGCCCGCGCGCAGGCGTTCCAGGCGGTCGATGACGATGGTCCCGGCGCCGTCGCCCAGGCAGTTGGCCGTGGTAATGCCCATGTCGAAAATGCGGTAGAAGGCCGCCACAATGGCCCCTATTTCCGTGGGCAGGCCGAAGGCTTCCAGCATGATGAACACTTTCACCACGCCGCTGCCCGGTATGCCCCCGCCGCCGGAAGAGATGAGCACGCCCAAAAGCACGGCCTGGGCCATGTTCAGCAGGGAGAACGGCGTGCCGCTGATCTGGGCCGTGAACATGATGACGCAGGAGAACAGAATGGCGTTGCCGTCATGGTTGATCTGCGAGCCAAGCGGAATGCTGAAGTTGGAGATGTTCTCGTCCACCCCGAAGCGCCGCTTCATCACGTCCAGGCTGATGGGTATGGTGGCCGCGCTGGAGCAGGTGGCGATGGTGAACATCCAGATTTCCGCGCTGCGCTTCAGAAAGCTCCAGGGCGAGATGCGCGCGAAAATCCAGACCGAGGCGCAGTACACCAGCAGCACCTGCAAAATGAAGCCCAGGTAGAAGGTCAGCGTCAGGCTGCCTATGGAAACCAGGAGCTCCACCCCGTAGTTGCCCAAGGCCGCCGCCATCAGGCAGAAAATGCCGATGGGCGAAATGATCATGACCATGTGCACAAAGGACATGATCAGCGCGTTGATGGCCTGCACGCCGGAGACGACCTTGGCCTTGAGTTCCGCGTTCTTGATGCGCAACGTGGCCACCCCGAACAGAATGGCCAGCACCAGCACCTGCAGCACCTTGTTGTCCACAAAGGCCTTGAACATGTTGCTGGGTATGAGCAGGTCCAGGAATTTGGCGGCGGTTATGGCTTCCGGTTTCCTGGCCTTGCCCGCGGCCATTTTCATGGCGGCCTCGCCCACGCCCGGCTCGATAAGCTGGGCCACGATAAGCCCCATGACGCAGGCTATCACCGTGGTGGCCATGTAGTAGACCATGATCCGGAAACTGATGCGGCCCAGAGAGCTGGTGTCTTTCTGCCCCACAATGCCGGACATGATCACGAACAGCACCAGCGGCACAATGGCCACCTTGATCAGGTTCAGCCAGGCGTTGCCGATCAGGTTCAGCGGCAGCGCGTCCTTGCCCAGGAATATCCCCACCAGGGTGCCCAGAATCATGGCTATGAAAATCTGGGTGGTCAGACCTATTTTTTTCATGGCTCTCTCCCTTATGCCTTGGCGGACAACTGCCCGCCCATTTCGCGCATGAATTTCCCGAAGGCTTCGGACGCGGTTTCGATATCCTTGCGGGTGACGCCGCGGTAGGTGGTGAAGCGCAGGTGCTCGTCGCCCATGGCTTTGGCCAGCACGCCGTAGTTTTTGAGCTGCTCTTCAAACCAGGGCGCGGGCTTGCCGCAACCCATCACGTTGAGCATGACGATGTTGGTCTGCACGGGCACCAGCCGGAACTGCGGGAACTCCGCCAGGGCCTTGCCGAGCAGGGCGGCGTTCTCGTGGTCCTCGGCCAGACGGTCCACGCCTTGGTTCAGGGCCACCAGACCGGCGGCGGCCACCAGGCCCGCCTGGCGCATGACCCCGCCCAGCAGCTTGCGGGTTTCCCGCGCCGCGCGGATAAAATTGCTGGAACCGCAGAGCAGCGAACCCACCGGCCCGCCCAGG
This sequence comes from Desulfovibrionaceae bacterium, assembly GCA_031551765.1. Taxonomy (GTDB): domain Bacteria; phylum Desulfobacterota; class Desulfovibrionia; order Desulfovibrionales; family Desulfovibrionaceae; genus JAVBNC01. Next base: position 5,383 of record JAVBNC010000063.1, on the reverse strand, counting down.
CCCTTGGAAACGCAGAACTGCACGCTGTCCGCCTGGGCCGCCAGATCGGAAGCCTTGACCCCCAGGGCCAGGGCCGCGTTGAACAGGCGCGCCCCGTCCAGATGGATGGGCAGGCCCTTGCCCCGCGCAATGCCGGCGCATTCCTTCATGCGCTGCAAGCTGGTGCAGGCGCCGCCCGCGAAATTGTGGGTGTTTTCCACGCACACCAGACGCACGCCCGGCGCGGCGCAGGCTTTTTCAAAGGAGGCCAGCCCGGGCATTTCCTTGGAATCCCGCCCGTACGGCACCAGTTTCAGCCCGCCGAAGCGGTCCATGAACGCGGCCTTTTCCGTGCGCACCAGGTGCAGGTCCGCGTCCCCGGCCACGGAATCCCCCCGCGCGCAGTGGGTGAGCACGGAAGCGAAATTGGCAAAGGTGCCGGAAGGAAAGAACAGCCCCTCTTCCTTGCCCAGAAGCTCCGCGCCCTTGTCTTCCAGGGCATTGACGCTTTTGTCCTCGCCGCGCCCTTTGGCGTTTGTTCTGCCGTCGTCGCCCACCTCGGCCCGAAACGCGGCCTCCCGCATAGCCTCGGTGGGCAAAGTCAGAGTGTCGCTGCGCAAGTCTACCATGGCACGCTCCTTTTCCGGTTGGGGGTGTTGTTACAGACAGGGGAAAACGGCAAAAAACGTACCATAATTTTAGGCAGTGTATTCAGGAGGGTAGGGATGAAAAGCCATTTTTTGTTGCGGAAATAAACGAAATATTGCAACGTAAGGTTTAATAATAAGACATATTGAACGTCGTTCTGAAAACAAAGGGCAAGGCCGCCCATGCACCACGAACTGCTCATCATCTCCGCCTACCGCGACCAGATCAACGATATCCGCCACCTGTGCGCGGAGATGGGCATTTCCCCGCCCATCCTGGAATGGGAACGCGCCACCCGCCAGCTTATCGACATCCTGAACGCGCTGTTCAGCCGCACGTCCCGGCCGGACGTGATCATCAGCCGGGGGGCCGTGGCGGACCTTATCGAGCGCCACTTCCCGGACATAGTGGTGCTGCGCGCGGAACCGGACGACATGGACCTGGCGGAAGCCCTGGCCAAAGCCAAAATCCACGGCCCCAGGCTCGGGTTCCTGCTCTACGCGGCGGACGCGGCGGATTTCAAAACCGGGGCCCTGCGCGAAATGCTGGGCCTGGCCGAACTGCGCATCTACCCCTACCGTTCGCGGCGGGACATAGAGCGGCTGATCGTGCGCGGCGCGCGGGAAGGGCTGGACGCCATGGCCGGCGGCGGCCGCCTGGGCGCGCGCACGGGCGCGGCCATGGGTTTCCCGGTGGTGTTCGTGCCCACGGGGCGGCGTTCCGTCAGAAGCGCCATCATCCGCGCCCTGGCCATCATCGAGGCCCGGCGCGTGGAAAAACGCCAGCTGCGCTCCCTGGAAAGCGTGATGGCTTCCGTGAACGAAGGCCTGCTGCTGCTGCGCGGCGGGCGCATCAGCCTGGCCAACCAGGCGTTCGCGGACCTTTTGGGCCTGGCCCCGGCCCCGGCCCTTGAAAGACTGTCCGGGCGGGACATGGCTTCGCTGCCCGGCCTGGACGCGGGCCTGCGCCGCTTTCTGCGGGAGGGCGGACCGGCGGAAGCCGTGCTGCGCATACGCGGCCAGGCGTTTTTATTCAGGAAGGTCCCTCTTTCTTCAGCCGGGGCGGCCGCCGCGCCCGCCGCGCCCGCCAAAGAGACGCGGGCCGCGCCGCAAGGCATCCCGCCCGTCCGGCCCGTTCCGCCCGCTCCGTCCGTCCCGCCGCCCGAGGACGAATGCCTGGTCATAGCCCGCGACGTCACGGAAATTCAGCAGCAGGAACGCCGCATCCGGCGCGAACTGCACGACAAGGGCCTGGCCGCGCGGCACCGTTTTGAAGACCTGGCCGGGGAAAGCGCGGCCTTCAAGAGCCGGGTGGAGCGGGCCCGGCTGTTCGCGGCCACGGACGCCAACATCCTGATCCACGGGGAGAGCGGCACGGGCAAGGAGCTGTTCGCGCAGAGCATCCACAACGCCAGCGCCCGCAAGAACCGCCCCTTTGTGGCCGTGAACTGCGCGGCCATACCGGAAAGCCTGCTGGAAAGCGAGCTGTTCGGCTACGAGGAAGGCGCGTTCACCGGCGCGCGGCGCGGCGGCAAGGCCGGGCTGTTCGAACTGGCCCACGGCGGCACCGTGTTCCTGGACGAAATCAACTCCCTGCCCGTGCCCCTGCAGGGCGTGCTTTTGCGCGTGATCCAGGAAAAGGAGATCCGCCGCGTGGGCGCGCAGGCCGTAACCGCCGTGGACGTGCGGGTCATTTCCGCCGCCAACGCGGACATGGCGGCCCTGCTGGCGCGCAAGGAATTCCGTCCGGACCTGTTCCACCGCCTGAACACGCTGAACCTGACCCTGCCGCCGCTCTCGGAGCGCGAAGGGGACGCCCTGCTGCTGGCGCGGCGTTTTCTGCAGGCCTACGGCCGCCGCTACAAGACCGCGCCGCCCGCGCTCAGCCCGTCCGACCGCGCGCTGATACGCCACACCCGCTGGAGCGGCAACGTGCGCGAGCTGGAAAACGTGATCCACCGCTACGTGGTGCTCAGCGCCCAGGCCGGGGGCGGCCACGGCCTGGCGGAATGCCTGGACGGCGGGGCCGCCGTTCCCTCGCAGCCCGGCGGGGCGTCCGCGCCCGCGTATCCGGACGCGTACCCGGAAGCGCATACGGACGCGTATCCGGCCGCGTATACGGATGGACCGCCCGTCCCGCGCCCGGACGCAAGCCCGGAAACCGCCCTGCTGCTGCGGCGCGGCACCCTGGCGGCCATTGAGGAGGAAGTCATAGCCCGCTACCTGGAAGAGTGCCGCTGGAACAAGGAAGAAGCCGCCGCAAAGCTGGGCATTTGCCGCGCGACCTTGTGGCGGAAGTTGAAGAAAAGCGGGTAGCGGAGCGGCTGTGCGCCCGCGCGTTTTTTCCGTCGTGCTTGCGCCTGGATCCCCCGGTCAAGCCGGGGGATGACGTTTCTTTATGGGTGCCGCTCCCGCCGCCTTTTATGGGCCGCCTTTCTCTTTATGCCCGCCGCTTCCGCCGCCATATCCACGCGAAGCCACCCCGCCAGGCTGTGGCACGAAAGCCCCCGCTCCCCCCACCCGTCATCCCCCGGCTTGACCGGGGGATCCAGGCGCAAGGGAGACGAAAGAAAAAGGCAGGCGCACGGCCGCTCCGAAACTTTTTCCGCGCGGAGCAAAAACGCCGTCAAAGGCAAAAACGCCGGGCAGGAACCCGGCATCTTCCACGGATGACAAACCCCGAAGCGGGGTTTTAAAGGCAAAAACGCCGGGCAAACACCCGGCGTTTTCGGCGCGTCAAAGCCGGGACAACCCGGCTCCCCGTCACTTATACTTCTTCAATGGTGATGGCGTTGCTTTCGCACACTTCGATACAGGATTCGCAGCCCAGGCATTCTTCCGCGTTCACCGGATCGGCCTTGCCATCCTTCAGCTCATAGACTTCCGTGGGGCACACGTCCACACATTCGCCGTCGCCGTTGCACTTGTCGGTATCAACAATAACGTTCCAGCCCATGGTTTCCTCCAAACGGGTTTTTCGTGCCGGGGCCGCCGCGCGCGAATTGCGGGCTTTCCCGGCCGCCTGACCCTGCTGATAGCCGCGCAAGCGTAGGGTGTCAAGAAAAATGACGGGCAGGAGGGTTTCCGGCGCGGGGCGCGGCCTTTGGCGGCGCGGGGCGGACGGACGGGGCGGCGCGGCAACGCGCCCGCTCGTGACGTCCGTCTCCTTTGCGCCTGGATCCCCCGGTCAAGCCGGGGGATGACGTTTCTTTATGGCTGCCGCTTCCGTCGCCCAGTTGGGGCACGAAAGCCTCGCCCCCCTTCGCCCGGGAGCCCCCGGCCCCGTTCCACCGGTCATCCCCCGGCTTGACGGGGGGAGCCCGGCGCAAGGGGGCCGTAAGAAGAGCACGAGCGCGTTGTCGCTCCGAAAGCTTCCCAACCGGCGTTACAGCAAGTCTTCCGCCAAATCGCGCCATTTGGGATTCACCGCTTCGATAAGCTCCACTTTCCAGGCCCGGTTCCACTTTTTGATGGCCTTTTCCCTGGCAATAGCGCCAGCCATGGTCTCATGCCGCTCATACCAAACCAGCGCATGAACGGCGTAGCGCTTTGTGAAGCCCTCCACCGCTTTTGTTTTATGCTGCTCCACACGTTGCGCGAGATTGGATGTGACGCCCGTGTACAACGTGCCGTTTCGCTTGCTGGCAAGGATATAGACGCATGGGTTTTTCCGCATGGGTGAAGAATATGCCGGGTCCGGCATGGAGTAAAGACGGAAAAGGCGGGGGCTTGCGGCGCGCCAACGCGTTCGCGCGTCCCTTCTGTCTCGCTTGCGCCTGGATCCCCCGGCCCCTTTCCACCCGTCATCCCCCGGCTTGACCGGGGGATCCAGGCGCAAGGGCGCCGTAAAAGACGCGCGCACGCATGGCCGCGCCGGGGATTGTACGGCACCCGCCCTTACCCCGCCCCAGGGCAAAGCCCCGGCCGCGGTTGCCCGCGCCGGGGCCGTGTTATGCGCCGCCACCCGCCCCGCGCTTACGCGAAGGTCACAAACCCGCTGGCGCCAATGCTCGCGGTCAAAGCGCCCAGGCCCGTCAGCAGCACGGCTTCCACGCTTATGGCGAACCCGCCGGTGAAGGAATTGCTGTCGTACACCAGCAGGCCGTCCGCGCCGCCCACCTGGGCGGTAAATTCCTTGGCCGCCGTGTTGTACGCGCCCTGTACCAGGGTGGCCTGGTTGTCGCCCGCCTTGAAGGCCGGGTCGGTAAAGCTTGCCACCGTAGCCAGGCCGGTCATGTGCCATTTTCCGTCTGTCAGCGCGGCGTCGTTAAGGCCGTCAAACTGCCCCAGCTTCAGCGTGGTTCCGGACAGGCCGGTCATAACGTCAAAGTTCGCGGCGCTCAGGCTTTCCCCGGTCAGGGCCGTCGCGCTGAACGCGCCGGAATCGTTCACAGCCTGCCGTACGGTTACGGTATTGCCGCCCAGGTCCAGGTAATCCGCGTCCGCGCCTCCCACGATGTCGCCCGTAACCGTGGCGCCGGAGGCGGCCAGAATAATGCGGTCGCTGCCGCCGCCGGTGGAGATGCCGCTGCCGCCGCTGCCGAGGCCGAAGCCGCCGCTGACCGCGCCGCCGTTGCTGACGGTCACAACGTCGCTGCCGTCGCCGGTGGAGATGCCGCTGCCGCCGCTGCCGAGGCTGCCGCCGCTGCCGCCGCTGACCGCGCCGCCGTTGACGGTGATGTTGTTGTTCCCGCCGCCGGTGTAGATGCCGCTGCCGCCGCTGCCGAGGCCGCTGCAGCTGCCGCCGCTGACCGTGC
>JAVBNC010000112.1:0-21444 GCA_031551765.1 Desulfovibrionaceae bacterium | reverse complement strand
GTGTAGAGAGATTTTTCCGCAATAATGGAGCTTTGCTTTTTGCGTGACTCCTGCACGGGCATATATTGGCCTTCAAAGAAGTCCCCAAAGGGCACTGAGCGCCGAGCTTCTATCTCTTTCGCTTTTCTTTCGACATGGCTTCCAGGGGCAGGTCGAACGTTTTGCGCCTGCCGTCAAAATATTCCCTGATCTGCGCGGCCGCTTTGGAAAGCAACGGGGTTTCCCGCTCCACGGCGTCCTTTGGCAATTTTTCCCGGCTGGTTTCCAGATGGGTTATGGCCCGGCCGTTTTCCGCAATGCCGATGCGTCCCACGGGGGTGGCGTAGCAAAACTTGCTGTTCATGGCGGCCTCTGAAAACTGTTGGAGTTTGCCCATGTTCAAGTATCTTGGCGTGGCCGGATTTCCCTCACCCCGCCCTGTGCAGTTCCCTTTTGGTCCGCCGGGTGGGCGGGGCCGTCAGGGGGTCTTCCGGCCAGGGGTGCTTAGGGTAGCGGCCGCGCAGTTCCGCGCGCACGGCCGGGTAGCCGTTTTGCCAGAACCCGGCCAGGTCGCTGGTGACCTGCACGGGACGCCCGGCAGGGGACAAGAGGTGCAGCGTGACCGGCACCCGCCCCCCGGCCACGGAGGGGGTTGCGGTCAGCCCGAACAGTTCCTGGAGTTTCACCGCCAGCACCGGGGCTTGCGCAACCTGCCCCGCCGCGCCGTACTCCAGGGGAATACGCCTGCCGGACGGCACGTCCAGGGCTTCCGGGGCCAGTTCGTCCAGTTTGGCGGGCAGGGGCCAGGGCAGCAGAGCGGCCAGCGCCGCGCCCAGCATGGCTGGGGTGACGCGGCCCAAGCGGTCCGCGTCGCCTAGAAAAGGCCCCAACCAGTCCGGCAGAGTGGCGGAAAGGGCGGCATCGGAGCAATCCGGCCAGCCAAGGGCCGGGGTGAGGCCCCGCTCTTCCAGGCCGCGCGCAAAGGCTATACGGCCGCGCAGACGCTGCTGCTCCTCCGTCCAGGGCAGGACTTGCGCCCCCAGGCCGGACAGGGCTTCGAGCAGCACGGCGCGCACCTGTTCCGGGTCCGGGTCCGGCAGCGGGGTCTCCTCCAGCACCAGGGCGTCCAGGCGGCGCAGCCTGCGCGCGCTTACGGCCTGACGCGCTTCGTCCCAGGCGATGCGTTCCTCAAGGATTATCTCTTCCGCGAACAGGTTTTCCAGGTCCTGCCGCGAAAGCGGCGCGGCCAGGCGTATTCTGGCGTCGGCCAGGCGTTCCCCGCCCTGGGCTTCCGCTATGGCCAGGCAGGCGTGGGCGCCCAGGGGGTCGTCCGGGTGCAATACGGCACCGCGCCCGTTGCGCATCAGGTATCCGCCCGGACCCCGTCGCAGGGCCACGCGCTCCGGCCAGGCCAGGGCCAGCAGCGGACCAGGGTCCAGCGTGCCGGATGACGCGCCCGCCTTCAGGTCTATCCCGGCCCGCAGGGCGATACGGCGCATCTGCTCCCGGATACGGCCCACATTCCCGCCGCGTTCCGCACCGCTGCCCGGCCTGTCCAGAATGAAAGCAAGCCGGGAGGAAAGATCCGCGCCCGCGCCGCCGCGCAGGGGGTCCCGTTCCGCGAACAGGGCGGCCAGGGCACAGGCCTGCGGTCCCCGGCCCTGTTCCTTGCCTTCCAGCACCATGTGCGCCAGGCGGGGGTGCAGGGGCAGATTGGCCATCATCCGGCCGCGTTTGGTGGCCCGGTCCTCGCGGTCCAGCGCGCCCAGGGCGCGCAGCAGCTGCCGCGCCTGCTCCCAGGCTATCCCGGGCGGCGCGTCCAGCCAGCGCAGCGACGCGGGAACCTCGTCCACCCGCAACCCCCACACCGCCACTTCCAGGCACAGCGAGGCCAGGTCCGCCTCCAGAATTTCCGGCGTGGCCTCGGGCCGCAGGGCGGCCTGTTCCCGTTCCGGCCACAGGCGCAGGCACAGGCCCTGTTCCAGTCTGCCCGCGCGGCCGCAGCGCTGGTCCGCGGAAGCCCTGGATATGCGTTCCGTCACCAGGCGGCTCATGCCCCAGGCCGGTTCAAAGCGCAGAGTGCGGGCCAGGCCGGAATCCACCACCACGCGCACGCCTTCAATGGTCAGGCTGGATTCCGCGATGTTGGTGGCCAGCACCACCTTGCGCCCGCCGTGCCGTGCCGGGGCCACGGCCGCGTCCTGCTCTTCCGGGGAGAGGTCGCCGTACAGGGGGCGCAGGGCCGTGCCGGGCGGCAGGGCCGGAAGCAGGCGCTCCGCCGTGCGCCGTATCTCGCCCGCGCCGGGCAGAAAGACCAGGATGCTCCCGCTTTCCTCGCGCAGCGCTTCCTGCACGGCCTGGGCGGCCAGTTCCTCGCAGGGCGTTCCGGGGCGGGAAGGGGGCCGGTAGCGCACGGCCACGGGAAAGCTTCTGCCCCTGGCTTCCACGCGCGGGCAGCCGCCGAGAAATGCCGCCATGCGCCCGCCGTCCAGGGTGGCGGACATGACGATGAGCCGCAAATCCGGCCGCAGGGCTTCCTGGCTTTCCAGGCAGAGCGCCAGGCCCAGGTCCGCGTGCAGCGAGCGCTCGTGGGCCTCGTCAAAAATCACGCAGCCCACCCCTTCCAGGGCGGGATCGGACTGGATCATGCGGGTGAGTATGCCCTCGGTCACCACCAGAATGCGGGTGGCGGCGCTTTCCCGGCCTTCCAGGGCCGTGCGGTAGCCTATGCGGCGGCCCGCTTCCTCGCCCAGCAGGGCCGCCATGTGCCGGGCGGCGGATTTCGCGGCCAGGCGGCGCGGTTCCAGCATCACGATCCTGCGTTTTTCCAGCCAGGCCTCGTCCAGCAGAGCCGGGGGCACGCGGGTGGTCTTGCCCGCTCCGGGCGGGGCCTCCACAACCAGGCGGGTGGATGCGGCGAGCGCGGCGCGTATTTGCGGCAGCACCGCGTCAATGGGAAGGGAGGGAAGGGGGGGCACAGTGGGCATGGCGCAGATGTAGCAGGCTTTGCGGCGAATTCCAAGGCGGCCTGGAGCTTGCTCAGAAAAAGAAACCCACCCGGAATTCGATCTTGAAATCATAGACGTGGTAATCGTTCACGATGGGAACTCCCACTTCGACGCTGCTGACTATTTCCTTGGTCAGCAGTTTGCCCACCATGAAGTTGGCGGGCACGAACCAGCGGCCGGAATCCCCCTTGCGCTTGTCCCCCAGGTTGTAGCGGATGTCCGTGCTGGGAAAGGCGCTGACAAACCAGTAGCCGGGCAGCAGCGCATGGTACACCGGCGCGAACTGCAACTCGTTCGTCGGGGAGGAATCCTCGCGGTTTTCCGCGTAACTTCTGTCCCAGCGTGCCACCAGGGCGCCGAAGCTGCCGGGGAGCAGGTCGCCGGTACTCAGACGTGCCGCCACGGTGGGCGCGACACGGTATCTGCCCGACCCCATGCTGTCCTCGCTGGCCGTGGGAAAAACCAACTGCGCCCCGGCGCCCCAGGCGAAACGTTCGGAAACCAGATGGATCAGCGTGGCCTGGGCCAGCACGTCGCCCGTCCCAAAGTGGGTGCCGCCCTGCGTGTTGTCCTTGCCCAACCTGTCCGTGAACACGAACGGCAGGTCAAAACGCGTGGCCAGCTTCCATTTCGGGCCCAGCACAAAGGGCCTGTCCACGCGCATGGTGACGGTGTGCGTGTCGTCCTTGCTCTGGCTGAGGTTCGGGGAGTTCCGGTATTCGTAGCGCAGGTCGAAACGCGCCAGCGGCCTGGTGATGTCCTGGCCGGTGTTGACCTTTTCCGGCTTTTCCGCCTGTTCAGCCCTTTCCGTTTGTCCAGCGGCAAGGCCCGTTCCCGGCGCCCACAGCGCCAGGCAGAGCAGGACGGCGAAGCCTATCCGGCTGTGCTTCATGGTGTTCCCCCGTGTCCGTTTCAAAGTTGATCCGGCCGGATGGGGCTTTGGAGAAATTGCCCTTGCGCCGCGTTCAACGGCGCCCGGCAGGAAAGGCCGCGTGGCAACGGCAAGGTCTTTGGGAAAAAAGTAACACGCGGAAAAAAACTCGGCAAGCCGGGATCGTTTTTTTCGCATGCGGCAGTTGCCGCGCCTGCGCCCGCGAGCTGCGAAGACGCGGAATTCTTGTGGCATCCCACGCGCCTTGCAGCTACAAAAAAATTACGGCAACGGACCTTGTTGCCGCGCGTTCCACAATCGCAACAGGGTGACCACGCGTCCCCGCAAGCCGCAGGAGCAGTTATGCCGAAAAAGCAATGCATCCCCGTTCCCAACGCGCCCAAGCCCGGAGGGCCTTTTTCCCATGTCGTGCGGTACGGCGACCTTCTGTTCCTTGCCGGACAGACCGGCAGAAACCCGGCCGACAGGGCCCTGGCCCAGGGCATGGCCGCGCAGACCCGGCGCACCCTGGAAAACATCAAGCTCCTCTTGGAAGCGGCCGGTTCCAGCCTGGACAACGTGCTCTCGGCAACGGTGTACATCACGGACATGAGCAAAAAAACGGAAATGAACGAGGCCTACAAAGAGTTTTTCCTCTCCGAGCCCCCTGTGCGCGCCACCATAGGCGTCAAAGATCTGGACACGGGTGTGGAGGTGGAGATTTCCGTTATCGCGGGCGTAAACTGACGAACGCGCCGCCCTTCTTCGCTTTTCCTGCCGTTATGACCGGAAAAGCCCGCGTGGAAGCGCGCGGGCTTTTCTGCTATTGAGGGCGTGACGCTAAATCGTGCTGCCCTGACCGCTCAGTTACCCAAGGAACCTCCGACATGGATGCCCCGCAGCAAAAACGCGTCCGGAAAATCGTCTTCTGCCTGCTGTGCCTGGCCGCCGCATACGGCACCTGCGCCTTTGCCCTGCGCTTCGGCCAGGGGCTGCCGCCGGAGTTCCATGCCTACTGGCTCAAACGCTACGGCTACAGCCACACGGCGGCGGCCTGGAATTTCGCGAAAATGGCCGCCTGGGCGCTATTCACGCTCTTCCCATTGATCTTCTTCGGCTGGCGTTGGTGCTGTTGGCTGGCGGCGCTTTCCAACGCCTGTACCGGAGTTCTTTTATTTTTTTTCTTTAAGGCGATTGCGGAGCTTGGGTTCTCGTTTGGCGGTGTGATGGTCGGGATCTTTATAGCCGGCATTCCATATAGCTTATTTGCCCTATTCGGTTACCCTTGGGAAAGCGCATGGGATGAACTTAAAGCTCTTACCCCAACTCTGCCTGCCCCCGAATCTGGAGCGCCGCCGGATACCCCCCAAACCGCCGCAGACACAGCCCTGCAACCCTATGAATCTATCACTGCGGCCTCCTTTGAAGCCCTGCGCCGCGAAGCCCAAAAAACCACGGCCAACGTGGTCCAGGGAGGTCCAAAAAATACCCCGCCGGTCGTCTGACCGCCTCCTCCCCCGCCTTTCCGCCACCCCGTCCGTCGGCGCCCCTCAATGCGCCTGCGCAACGTTGCGCACGAACATGAAACACCCCCATTGTTCTTTCCCCATTATGGTGCTAACAAAGTGTTTTATTTACCGTTAACTGGAGGATCGGGCGTTGATCAAACTCATCGGCATTGTCATTGTCGTGGCCGGGCTGGCGTTCCGGTTCAACACGCTGCTGGTCATCCTGCTCGCCGCCTTTGCCACGGGCCTGGCGGGCGACATGGGCATAGTCCAGATTCTGGAGACCATAGGCAACGCGTTCACCTCCAGCCGCTACATGTCTCTGTACATTCTGGTGCTGCCCGTGTTCGGGCTTTTGGAGCGCTACGGCCTGCGGGAAAAAGCCGAGGATATCGTGCGCGGGCTGAAAGCCGCCACGGCCGGGCGCATTTTCCTGCTCTACATGGCCTTCCGCCAGATTACGGCCATTTTCGGCCTGCACCTCAACGGCCACCCCACCATGATCCGGCCCATCGTGGCGCCCATGGCGGAAGCGGCCGCCGCCAAAAACGGCAAACTCTCCCCCCGGCTCATCGACTACATCAAGGGCATGGCCGCCTCTTCTGAAAACTACGGCAACTTTTACGGCCAGCTGGGCTTTATCGCGGCCAGCGGCCTGTTGCTCATCAAGGGGGTCATGGACCAGGCGGGTTACCCCGTGGACCTGATCACCATGGCCGGTTACGCCCTGCCCACGGCCGGGGCGGCCTATCTGGTGGCCATCGTGCGCTATCATCTGATGGACGCGCGCATCAAAAGGGAGGCGGGTAAAGAATGAACGCGCTCGTCAAACTGATCACCCTGGACCAGATCTACTACCTTATCGGCCTGTACCTTTTCGTGTTCGCCGCCTATTCCCTGCTGGACTCCAAGAACCCCAAGCGCTTCGGCAACGCGGCCTTCTGGGGCGTGTACGGCGTGACCTTCGCTTTCGGCAAAATGCTGCCGCCCGCCGTGGTGGGCGCCTGCGTGGTGCTGCTTACCGCGCTGGCCGCCGGGAAATGCCTGGGCCACGGCGCGTACGACGAATCCTCCAAGGAACAAAAAGTCGCGGGCATGAAGCGTTTCGGCGGCTGGATCTTCTTTCCCGCCCTGTTCGTTCCCGCCGGGACCTTCGCCTTTGTGCCCCTGCTGAAAATGTCGCCGCTCATCGCTTTAGGCGTGTGCTCCGTCATCGCGCTGATCATGGCCATGGGCATGGTCCGCGAAGGGGGCCTGCGGGCCTCGCAGGAAGGCCGCCGCATGATCGACGCCATCGGTTGGGCCATTATTCTGCCCCAGTTCCTGGCCGCTCTGGGCATGGTTTTCAACAAGGCCGGGGTGGGCCAGGTCATCACCCAACTGGTCACGGCCGCCGTGCCCGGCGACGTGCGCCTGTTCGCGGTGGTCGCCTACTGCGTGGGCATGGCGCTGTTCACCATGATCATGGGCAACGCTTTCGCGGCGTTCGCCGTGATCACGGCGGGCATAGGCCTGCCCCTGGTGGTCAAGACCTTTGGCGCGGACCCCGCCATAGCCGGGGTGCTGGCCATGCTTTCCGGCTACTGCGGCACGCTGATGACGCCCATGGCCGCCAACTTCAACATCGTGCCCGCCGCGCTGTTGGAAATGGAGGACAAGAACGGCGTGATCAAGGCCCAGGCGGGCGTGGGTTTGACCATGCTCTGCATCAATATCGCGCTGATGTACTTTCTGGCCTTTAAATAACGAGGACATACGCCATGCAAAAAACCATACTGGTCAGCGGTTTTGACCCCTTTGGCGGCGAGCCCGTCAACCCCGCGTTCGAGGCCCTGAAGTTCCTGGAAGGCAAAACCCTGGCCGGTCACCTGGTGGTAACCCAGGAAATACCCACCGTGCGCCACAAATCCATTAAAACCCTGAAAGCGGCCATAGCCAAACACGACCCCGCCCTGGTGGTGGCCGTGGGCCAGGCGGGCGGCCGTCTGTCCATCATGCCGGAACGCGTGGCCATCAACGTGGACGACTTCCGCATCAAGGACAACGAAGGCAACCAGCCCGTGGACGAGCCCATTGTGCCTGACGGCCCGGCGGCCTATTTCACCCGCCTGCCCGTGAAAGCCATGGTCCGCGCCATGCTGGACGCGGGCATTCCGGCGGCCGTCTCCAATTCCGCAGGGACCTTCGTCTGCAACCACATCTTCTACGGCCTCATGCACCTTTTGGCCCAGGAAGGCGGCCAGCGGCGCGGCGGGTTCATCCACATTCCCTATATGACCACCCAGGCCGCGCGCCTGGGCAACCAGCCCAGCATGAGCATTGAAAGCATAGCTCAGGGCCTGGAAATCGCTATCACCACGGCGGCGGCCCTGCAAGAGGACAAAAAGGAGATCGGCGGCGCCATTTGCTGATGAGGTGGTGCTGACGTGAAGCCCGGGGGAAGGAGAGAAACCTTTCTTGGAAGATAAGGTTTCTCTCCTTTCCCCGGACCCCCATCCTCTCTTCCAAAGAACTTTGACGGGGGGGGAAAATCCTTGTGAAGACGGACTATCAGGCTATGGCCGCTCTCGCGCCATTTCTCAGAAAAGCCTGGAGCAGCGCCAGCAGTTCCCGCTGGACGGCTGAAAATCCCGCCGCCGGGCAGTGCGGCCCCACCACGTTGGTTATCCAGGATTTGTTCGGCGGCGAGCTGTGCTACACGCCGGTGGAAGGCGGCCCGCATTTCTATAATTGTATCGGCGGGGTCCGATGGGATTTCACTGCGGAGCAGTTCGGCCATTCCCTGGAGTACAAAGACATTCCCTGCTCCAGAGAGTTCGTGTTCACGGACTGCACCCCGGAACAATACGCCGCGCTCAAGGCCAGGCTGGAAAGCCTGCTGCATGGGGCGGAGAAAGCCGCCCCGTAACTTTGGACCTGAAACGAAAAGCTGCCCCGGCTCCGTGAGATTCACGAAGCCGGGGCAGCTTTTTACGGTTATTTTCTGACGCTTACCCCACCCGCGCCACGTTGCGGGTGGCGATAATGTCCGTGTCCGTGCCCGCGGGGTTGGAGGCCACCACCTGGCCGATATGCACCGGCGCTTCCAGGGTGATGCCCCGCAGCGCTTCCATGACCTCGTGCACCTTGTCCAGGGGTATGGGCCTGCTGGTTCTGACGCTGGCGCAGATGTAATCGCCGTGGTTCACCAACACGCTGGTGGGCACCGTGCGCATGGGCTCTTCTATTTCCTGGCGTATCCAGTCCTCGCCCTTTTTGCACTTGGCCCCTTCAAAGGAAACCAGCACGGGCGGCGGGCCCTTGTGAAACGCCGCGTCTATGGAGCAGCCGTTGGGGCACAGCACGCAGAGGAATTCCCCGCTGATGGGGACATTGGCGCTTTTGCTCATCTTACTCTCACCTCCAGAGTATTCACGCCGTCAGCCGCGCACTTTTCCAGGTCGCAGCTCATGAGCGGCACGCGGACCATTTCCGCCGGGTGCAGACGGCTGTGCCGTTCTTTGCGGATCACCTCGCCGTTGGCCACCACTTCGATAACCCCGTTGCGCGAAGGCGTCTGCACGCGCAGGGCCACGGAAAGGTCGCGACATTCGTGCATGGTGCCGGGGCACACGGTTTCCGGCATCACGTAGCGCACGCCCCGGCCCGGGGTGATACGCAGGGCGGCCAGGCCGCATTCTTCCACCATGCGGCGTCCGGCATACATGGCGGCGCAGCGTCCGGCCCAGTCCGCCTCTTCCGAGGCCCAGTCCACCAGGTCGTGCACATGCAGGGCGTTGCCGCAGGAGAAGATACCGGGCACGCTGGTCATGCACAGGTCGTCCACCTTGGGGCCGCCGGTGGTGGCGTCCAGCTCCACGCCCGCCGCGCGCGCCAGCTCGTTTTCCGGGATCAGGCCCACGGAGAGCAGCAGCGTGTCGCAGGGTACGAAGCGTTCCGTTTCCGGAATGATTTCGCGCATGTCGTCCACCTGGGCCACTTTCACGCCTTCCAGACGGCGCATGCCCACGACTTCCGTGACCGTGGTGCTGAGGTACAGGGGGATGTCATAGTCCACCAGGCACTGCTGGATATTGCGCGGCAGGCCGCTGGAGTACGGCAGGATTTCGAACACCGCCTCCACTTTGGCGCCTTCCAGGGTCATGCGCCGGGCCATGATCAGGCCGATGTCTCCGGAACCGAGTATGACCACCCGCTGGCCCGGCATGATGTTTTCCATGTTCACGAAGTTCTGCGCGGCCCCGGCGGTGTACACCCCGGTGGGCCGGTGGCCGGGAATGGCCAGCGCGCCCCGCGCCCGCTCGCGGCAACCCATGGCCAGAACCACGGACTCCGCCTGTATTTCCGCCAGCTCGCCCTCTCGGGACAAGACCAGTTTCCTGTCCTGCGAAAGGTCCAGCACGATGGTGTTGAGCATGACCTCGATGCCGTCCATGCCGTTCAGCCGCTCAATGTAGCGGGCGGCGTATTCCGGTCCGGACAGGGCTTCCTTGAACATGTGCAGGCCGAAACCGTCGTGGATGCACTGGTTGAGGATGCCGCCCAGGCGCTTGTCGCGCTCTATGAGCAGCACGTCGCTACAGCCGGCTTCCCTGGCCGCTATGGCCGCCGCAAGACCGGCCGGGCCCCCGCCTATGACGGCAACGCCGCGTTTTCTGGCAGTGGTCATCGGGCTCCACCTCCCTTTGCTTGGCGCACGGCGCCTGTGAACAGGCGCGAATCCCAGTCGCGCAGCATGTAGTCCTCCGGCTTGTAGCCGTATTCGTCGCGCAGCATGCGCACGATGCGCGGCACGCAGAACCCGCCCTGGCAGCGGCCCATCATGGCCCGCGCCCGGTACTTGATGCTCATCATGGTCTTGGCGCCCAAGGGGTTTTCAATGGCGTCGCGGATCTCTTTCTTGGTGATCTGCTCGCAGCGGCAGATGATTTCGCCGTGGTCCGGGTCGATCTTGATCATCTCCATGCGCTGTTCCAGAGGCAGGTGGGAGAAGTGGCCCACGTAGCCGGGCCGCTCGGCCACAAAGTCGTCGCGCTTTTTCAGCGGCAGATGGTGGCCCACCATTTCCCGCACGTCCAGGGCAATGGCCGGGGAAGAGGTCAGGCCCGGGCTTTCGATGCCCTGCAGGCGGATGAAGCCCGGCACGGCGGTTTCCTCAATGGTGAAGTCCGCGTTGCCGCCCACGTGGGGGGGCGTCTGCTTGGGCCGGTTGCCCGCGAAGTTGCGGATAAAGTCCGCCGCGCGCAGCTGGGGCAGGAGGCGCAGGCCCTCGCGCTTGAGATCTTCCATGATCGGCTTGGTGGCCCGGTAGTCTTCGCGGTCTTCTTTGGGGATATAGGCCGCGCTGGGGCCGATAAGGATGTTGCCGTCCACCGTGGGGGTCAGGTGAATGCCCAGGCCGGGGTCGTTGGGGCCGGGCACGGGATAAAGCAGGGTTTTCAGGGTGCCGTCCAGGCGCTTGTCCAGGACGTAGTATTCGCCCCGGCAGGCCCAGATCACGGCATCGTCTATGCCCAGCATGGCGCTGATCTTGTCCGCGTGCAGGCCGGCGGAGTTGATGAGCACTTTCGTTTTAAAGACGGATTTGGCCCCGCCGTTGCGGCGGTCCTTGGCTTCCACCGTGAACAGCTTGGCTTCGGCATTGTATTGCGCGCCGGAAACCTCATGGGCCAGGTGGAAGGAGACGCCGTTGGCCTGGGCGTTTTCCGCCAGGGCTATGGTCAGGCCGTAGGGGGAAATGATGCCGCTGGTGGGCGTCCACAGGCCCAGAATGCCTTCCACGCCCGGCTGGATCTTCTGCATGGCCGCGTTTTCCATCAGCTCCATGCCCGGCACGCCGTTGGCCTTGCCCTGCTCGTGCTGCAGGTGCAGGCCCGGCAGGTCCTGCTCGGTCAGCGCGGTGGTCAGCTTGCCGATACGCTTGATGGGCACTTTCAGCTCGTTGCAGACCTGGTCCATCATGGCGTTGCCCAGCACGTCCACCCGCGCCCGCACCGTGCCCGGTTTGTAGTTGATGCCCGAGTGCACCACCCCGCTGTTGCGGCTGCTGGTGCCGAACCCCACGTCCAGCTCCTTTTCCAGGACCCGAATTTTCAGGTCGTAGCGGGCCAGTTCGCGGGCTATGGAACAGCCCACCACCCCGGCTCCTATCACAATGACGTCAACAGTATCGTTCATGCGGAATCTCCTCTGTTTTCCGTGCCTGCGCCTGAACGGGGCCACGCGTGACAAACGCCGGCCCCGGCAATATGCCATGTTTCGCGCGCCGGAAAGGAAAAGGCGAAAACGCGGCGGCGCGGCCGCCAGCCTTTCCGCTTGGTGCCCGTCCGGCCGGTCCTTTCTTTCGGCGACCTCCGCTGTAAATGGTGCTGCTACTGAATTTGTCCTGCTGACAAGATAAAATCGGGACGCTGTAGGGAATGCGCGGGAGAACGCCCGCATTTTGTCATACAATCATACGTGCCCCTTCCGTAGCATGCAAAAGCGTGGCTGGCAACCACGCCGAAAGCTCACGCGCGGAAGCTTTTCCCAGGGGCGTGACGCGCAGTGGATGAGAACCTGGCGCCGCGCGGGGGCCACGGCCACATCCCCCTGCGGCCCTTTGTACCCGGAACCGGTTTTGAGGAAAGTTTTGACGTTTATCTATTTTTAGATTAAATGTACAAAAATTTTTTGCTTCACTGCCTCAAAAGCCACCAATCGCTCTCTGCAAGTGAGATTGGCGGGACAAGCCGCCCTGCGGCGAAAACGTATTCTTTCCACCTGACCGGACTACACTTTTGCACAGGAGACCCGCCATGACGCTTCCCATGTTTCTCGCTCTTGTGGTTACCATCTGGACCGCCTGGCTCATCCTCAAGGGGTATAAGCCGCAAACCGTGCTGCTGTTCAGCGGCCTGATTCTGATGACGGCGGCCATCGTGCTTATTCCCGGCATGGACTTTGTCAGCAGCAAGTCGCTGACCAAGGGCCAATCGACCAACTCGGCCTGGTTCGACCTGTTCGCCTACATCCGCCAGATTTTCTCATCCCGCGTGGCCGGGCTGGGCCTGACCATCATGGCCATTTCCGGTTTCGCCAGATACATGGACACCATCGGCGCCAGCCGGGTGCTGGTGCATATTTCCATCAAGCCGCTTTCCACGCTCAAGTCCCCGTATCTGGTGCTGGCGCTGGGCCTTATCGTCGGCCAGTGCCTTGCGCTGGTCATTTCCAGCGCGTCGGGCCTGGGCCTCTTGCTCATGGTCACCATGTACCCCATTCTGATCCGCCTGGGCGTCAGCCCGCTTTCCGCCTGCGCCATGATCGGCACCACGCAGTGCCTGGACCTGGGCCCGGCTTCCGGCAACAGCAACCTGGCCGCCAGAACCGTGGACATGGACATTATCACCTATTTCCTGCACCACCAGGCGCTTATCGCCATCATCGTCACCCTGACCGTGGCCGTGCTGCACTTTTTCGTGCAGCGCGCCTTTGACCGCCGCGCCGGGCACTTTGTGGACGTGATACCGGAAATGGTGCAGGAAGACGCGGGCACGGACATGCCCACCAAGTTCTACGCCCTGCTCCCGCTCATTCCCCTGGTGCTGCAGATCATTTTCAGCAAAATTTTCCACATGCCCTATAACGTGGACATCGTCACCGCCATGCTCATCAGCGTGTTCGTGAGCATGGTCTGCGAATGGATACGCCACCGGGACGCGAAAAAGGTCTTCGCCTCCATCCAGACCTTTTTCGACGGCATGGGCGTGCAGTTCGCCACGGTCATCACGCTTATCGTGGCGGGCGAAGTGTTCGCCAACGGCCTGAAGATGACCGGCACCATCAGCGGGCTTATTGACGGCGCCAAAGCCCTGGGCCTGGGCGGCGGCATCTTTATCGTGGTCATGACCGGCATTATCACCGTGGCCTCCATTGTCATGGGTTCCGGCAACGCGCCCTTCTTCGCTTTCGCCAACCTGGTGCCGGAAGTGGCCGCCAGCGTCGGCGTGAGCGGCGTGAGCATGATTCTGCCCATGCAGCTGGCCGCCAGCATAGCCCGCAGCGTCTCTCCCATCACGGCGGTCATTGTCGCGGTTTCCGGGGTGGCGGGCGTTTCGCCGGTGGACGTGGTCAAGCGCACGGCCATTCCCATGGCCGGAGCCATGGTCATGAACCTTGTTGCCTGCGCCATTTTGCTGTAGCCAAAAACAGAGCACCAACGGCGGCCGGGGATCTCTCCGGCCGCGTTCCCTACAAGGAGGACGCATGATTCTGTTCAAAAACGCCACGGTATACGCCCCTGAAAAACTGGGCAAGCGGGACGTGCTGGTCGTAAACGGCCGCGTCGCCGCCCTGGAGGAAAACCTGACCGTCAGCCTCCCCGGCCTGGAAGTGATTGACGCGGACGGCCTGATCCTGACGCCCGGCCTGATAGACCAGCATATCCACGTCACCGGCGGGGGCGGGGAAGGCGGGCCTGTTTCCCGCGTGCCGGAAGTTTCCTTTTCCAGCCTGGTGAGCAGCGGCACCACCACCGTGGTGGGCGTTTCGGGCACGGATTCCGTGACCCGCTCCATCCACGCCCTGCTGGCCAAAGTGCGCGCGCTGCAGGAAGAAGGCATTTCCGGCTGGATGTACACCAGCAACTACGCCTTGCCGCCCAGCCTGCTTTCCGGCAGCGTGCGCGACGACCTGTTCCTGGTGCCGGAAGTGCTGGGGGTCAAAATAGCCCACGCCGACCACAGAAGCTCCTTCCCCAGCGCGGACGAAATGCTGCGCATCCTCTCCGACGTGCGCGTCGGCGGCATGATCGCCGGGAAAATCGGCGTGCTGCACGTCCACATGGGCAACCTGCCGGACGGCTTCGCCATTTTCAACGAAATCGCGGACCGGGGCATGCCCGTCAAGCACATCCGCCCCAGCCACTGCGCGCGGGACAAGGACCTGTTCGAGCAGGCCCTGGCCTTCGTCCGCAGGGGCGGGATCATCGACATCACCTCCGGCGGCACCTGTTTCTCCTCCCCGGCCGAGGTCATCAACCAGCTGGCCGAGGAAAAGGCGGACATGAGCAAGGTGACCATGAGCACCGACGGCGGCGGGAGCATCCCGCGCTTTGACGACAAGGGCGACATGATCGGCCTGGGCACCGGTTCCCCGGCCGCCAACCTGGCCTTGATCCGCGAGCTGGTGTGCGCCAAGGGTTTCGCTCTGGAGCGCATTCTGCCCATGGTCACCTCCAACGTGGCCGTGAACCTGGGCCTGCACGGCAAGGGCGCCCTGGCCGCCGGGGCGGACGCGGATATCTGCTGCTTTACGAAAGACCTGGAACTGCGCCACGTCATGGCCAAGGGCAAGCTGCTGATGCGCGACGCGGCCCTGAAAGCCAAAGGCATGTTCGAAGAATAGGCCCAGCCTTATTTGACAAAGAGCCGGGAGCGCGAACGCTCCCGGCTCTTTGTTTTTGAGAACCCGGTCTGGAAGCTGTTTTCAAACAGCTGTCGAAGCCATCCAAGAATACGAGCAGGGAGCTGCCCTGCACCCGCCAAGGGGCACGCCCCTTGGAACCCATTCAGGGTGTTGGTGATCGTTCAGCTTGCTCGAAACTCTTCCCCTGTGTCAGCGTTCGTCAACATACCCACCACGCGCGAAGTCAAACCCCTGTCGCGGGGTCCAGGGGGGTCACCCCCCTGGCGGGTGCAGGGCAGCGCCCTGCTTCGACTCTTCATTGGCTTCGACAACTACTCTAATAAATCCAGAGCATCTCCCGGTACTTGGGCAGGGGCCAGAGGGAATCGTCCACCAGAAGTTCCAGCTGGTCCGCTTCCGCGCGGCAGCGCTCCATGGCCTGGAGCACCTTGTCCCGGCAGGACTTGGGGGCTTTTTCCATGTCGCCGTGCAAGGCTTTGGTGTCGGCCAGGGCCTTTTCCAGCTCGTCCAGGGCGGCCATAAAGGCCGTGGCGTAGCCGCTGGCCCGTTCCAGCAAGGCGCGCTGGCCCGGGGCCGCCTTTTTTCCCAGGCAGGCTTCCAGGCCGCCGACGGTTTTAGCAAGGCGCCCCTGCCATTCGAACACGGCGGGCAGCAGCATGGTGCGGCCCATTTCCAGGGCCACCTGGCCTTCTATGCTCACGGCGGTGACGTAGCTTTCCAGCAGAATGTCGCAACGCGCGTCCACTTCCCGCTCGGAAAGCACGCCGTAGCGGCCCAGCACTTCCACGTTTTCCTTGTCCCGGAAGTGCTTCAGGGCTTCCACCGTGTCGCTGTAATTGGGCAGGCCGCGCTTTTCGGCCTCTATGGGCCATTCGGCGGCGTAGTTGTCGCCGTTGAAGATCACCGGGCTGTGCTTGGAGAATTCCTTTTGCAGCAGCTTTTGCACGGCGTCGTTCAGGGGCATGCCCCCGGCCGTGTCCCGCTCCAGTTCCGTGGCGAAATGGTCCAGAGACGCGGTAAAGGCCGTGTTGATCAGAAAGACCATGGGCGCGGTGGACTGGGAAGCGCCCACGGCCCGGAATTCGAACTTGTTCCCGGTAAAGGCCACTGGGGAGGTGCGGTTGCGGTCCGTGGCATCGCGCGGCAGGGGCGGCAGGGCGGTCACGCCTATGCGCATGAAGTCGCTTTCCCGGCCTTTTTTGCGCAGACCGGCTTTGATGTTTTCCACCACTTCCGTCAGCTGGGTGCCGAGGTAGATGGAGAAAATGGCCGGGGGCGCTTCAAAGCCGCCCAGACGGCAGTCGTTGCCCGCGCCCACGGTGCCCAGGCGCAGCATGCCCGCGTAGCGGTGCACGGCCCGGATCATGGCGCAGAGAAAGACCAGGAACTGCGCGTTTTCCTGCGGGGTTTCGCCGGGCTCCAGCAGGTTGTTGCCCGCGGAATCCGAAAGCGACCAGTTGTTGTGCTTGCCCGAGCCGTTGATGCCCTTGAAGGGCTTCTCATGCAGCAGGCAGACCAGGCCGTGGTCCCGCGCGGTGCCGCGCAGCACTTCCATGGTCAGCATGTTGTGGTCGGTGGCGATGTTCGCGTCCTCGAACACCGGAGCCAGCTCGAACTGGGCCGGGGCCGCTTCGTTGTGCCGGGTTTTCAGCGGAATGCCCAGCTTGTACAGGCGGTGCTCCAGGTCCATCATGAAAGCCAGCACCCGGCCCCGGATGGAGCCGTAGTAGTGGTCTTCCATTTCCTGGCCCTTGGGAGGCTTGGCGCCGTATAACGTGCGGCCCACGTTCACCAGGTCCGGCCGCTGCAGGAAAAGCTGGCGGTCGATGAGAAAATATTCCTGCTCCGCGCCCAGGGTGGCGTGGGCATAGGTGGCCTGCGTGTCCCCGAACAGGCGCAGAATGCGCAGGGCCTGCTTGGACAGCGCTTCCGCAGAGCGCAAGAGCGGGGTTTTGCGGTCCAGGCATTCGCCCGTGTACGAGCAGAAGGCCGTGGGAATGCACAGGGTGCGGCCGTTGAGGCTGTCCTGGATGAACACCGGCGAGCGCGGGTCCCAGGCCGTGTAGCCCCTGGCCTCAAAGGTGGAGCGTATGCCGCCGGAGGGAAAGGACGAAGCGTCCGACTCGCCTTTGATCAGCATTTTCCCGGAAAATTCGCAGAGCACCTTGCCGTCCCGGGTGGGTTCCAGGAAAGAGTCGTGCTTTTCCGCCGTGGTGCCGGTCATGGGCTGAAACCAGTGGGTATAGTGGGTGGCGCCCATTTCCACGGCCCATTCCTTCATGGCGTTGGCCACCACGTCCGCCACGCCGATATCCAGGGCCTGGCCCTCAAGAATGGTCTTTCGCAGGCGGATAAAGGCGTCTTTGGGCAGCCGGGCCGCCATTTGCGCCTGGTCGAACACCAGGGTGCCGTAAATCTGCTGCAGCGGCTCCCGGATATAGCTTATGCCCACGTCCACAGGCCGGGTGGCTCCGATTTTGGCAATGGCTTTTTTGCGGGAAAGGGACCTGTCCATCATGCTCTGCTCTCTTTAGCTATGACATGTTGTGATAAGACGCCGGACGCGCGGCCGGCCAGAGATTCTTGTATCCCTGGAAGCGCGGCGCGTAAAGCCGGGGAGAAGATAAAACATAAATCCTGTATTCCCGGCATGTTTTGCAACAATTGCGCTGCCGGATGCCGCGTTCTCTTGGCAGTGGGGGGAAATGCCCGTACTATGGAGGCAATGGGTTCTCTCACACAAAAAGCCGTGGAGGTTTCGCCATGTCACGCGCCATCGTCACTAATCTGCAAGGGGCTTTCAACCGTTCCTTCGGCATGCTGGAACAGTTCATTGAAGTCTGTCCCTGGGATGCCTGGGTCAAGCAGTTCGGCGGCTGGCCCGTGTGGCAGCAAGTCTACCACGCGGCCTCGTCCATTGATCTCTTCGTTCTTGAGGAAGGCGGCCAGCCCAGCCCGCCCCTGTTCGAGCCGGAAATAGGCGGCCTGAAAAAAGTGCCGGACGAAGAACTGACCGCACCGCCCAAAGCCGTGATGCAGGAGTTCGCCGCCGCCATGAAAGCCAAGGCCAACGCTTATATAGACGGCCTTTCCGACGCGGACCTGGCCCAGAAAAACCCCGGCTTGTCCGCGCGCGTGAAAACGGACATGACCCACGCGGTCACCCTGGCCATGATGGCCGGCCACGCCTTCTACCACCTGGGCGCCTGTGACGCCGCCCTGCGGGACCAGGGCCTGAAAGGTGTATTTTAACGAAGCAAGGGCGGCCCATACGGCGGGCCGCCCTTGCTTTATTACGGAATAGCTGTCGAAGCAACAAAGAGTCGAAGCAGGGCGCTGCCCCGCACCCGCAGGAGGCGGTTCGCACGGAGCGCAGCAATGCCCGAAGGGGGCGGCACAGGACGTGCCGCATCGCGCTCTGCTCTCATTCTTGGGGCTTCGACAATCAGCTTTTTAAAAACAGCCCTAGAGCAGTTTCGCTTTGAGATTGTCGCTTAACGGCGGGCAAAGCCCGCCTACGCCAATCTTGCGGCAAGGATTTGAAGACAAATCCTTGCAGAGCAGTTGAACATTTTCAATGTTCAACTGCTCTAGTGCCCGGTAATACCGTACTTGCGCAGCTTATACTGCAGCAGGCTTTTGGAAAGCCCCAGCAGTTCCGCCGCTTTGACCTGTACGAAGTCGGCCCTGGCCAGGGCGCGGCGGATGAGGGCGGCTTCCAGCTTGTCCAGGGTGTCCGCCAGGTTGAGTTCCACGGGCAAGAGGTCCACGGCGCTTTTGAGCTGGGTTTCCTCGTCCCGGGCTTCCGGGGGCAGGTCCTGCACGTCGATGCGCTCGGCCGGGGCCATGACGATGCAGCGCTCCACCATGTTTTCCAGCTGGCGGATATTGCCCGGCCATTCGTAGGCGCAAAGGGTATCCAGGGCCTGGGGGGTAAAGGTCTTGGCGGGCAGGCCGTTTTCCTTGCACAATTTTTCCGCGAAATGGGCCACCAGCAGGGGAATATCCTCGCGCCGTTCCCGCAGCGGGGGCAGGTTGAGGTGCACCACGTTGAGGCGGTAGTACAGATCTTCCCGGAAATTCCCCTTTTCCACTTCCTGGAGCAGGTCCTTGTTGGTGGCGGTCACCACCCGGATATCCACGGTAATCTCTTCCGTGCCGCCCACGCGTTCGAACTTGCGTTCCTGGAGCACGCGCAGCAGCTTGACCTGCATGTCGTGGGAAAGCTCGCCTATTTCGTCCAGAAACAGGGTGCCGCCGTTGGCCAGCTCGAAACGGCCGCGCCGCATGGCCACCGCGCCGGTGAAGGAGCCTTTTTCATGGCCGAAAATCTCGCTTTCCAGCACCCCCGCGTTAAAGGCCATGCAGTTGACGCTGACAAAGGGCCCGTCCTTGCGCGGGGAGGCGAAGTGGATGGCGCGGGCCACCAGTTCCTTGCCCGTGCCGGATTCCCCGGTGATGAGCACGGAACTTTTGCTGGGCGCGGCCCGGTCCACCATGCTGAGCACGGCCCGGATGCCCTTGCTTTTGCCTATGATCTGGTGCAGGCCGTAGCGCTCTTCCAGGTTTTCGTGCAGCAGGCGGTAGCGGCGGTGCACCCTGGCCATTTCCGCCGCGTTCTGCACGGAAAGCAGCAGCTCGTCATTGGAAAAGGGCTTGGTGATGTAGTCAAAGGCTCCGAATTTCATGACTTCCACGGCGCTCTCAATGGAGCCGAAAGCGGTCATGACCAGCACGGGCACGTGGGGATAATTTTTGTGGACGTTTTCCAGGACTTCCCGGCCGCTGATTTTGGGCATTTTCATGTCCGTGATCACCACGTCCACCTCGGAATCCTCCAGAAAGGCCAGGGCGGTTTCCGGGTCGTTCAGGGCCGTGACGGCGTAACCGGCGTCCACCAGCAGCGCTTCCAGCACCAGCAGGTAGTTCTTTTCATCGTCCAGCAATAAAATATGGGTTTGTTCGCTCATAGGGGCTATCCAAGCACGGCTCAACGTTCATGGCAAGAAAAAATCCGGCGCAACGCAAACGCTTGAAATAAGCGTGCCGCTCCACGCCACCCCGTCAAAGTTCTCCCGCTCCGCCCTCAACTCTCCGCCATGGCGGGCAGGGTGACGCGCACCAGGGCGCCGCCTTCGGGGGCGTCGGCCAAGGCCATGGAGCCGCCGTGGCTGGTGATGATGTTGTTGACGATGGGCAGACCCAGGCCCGTGCCGCCGTCCTTGGTGGTGAAGAAGGGGTCCAGCAGCCTTTCCCGGTCCCCGGGGGGAAAACCGGGGCCGGTGTCGGAAAAGGAGAGCACGGCCAATTCCCGGCCGTCCTCGTGCATCCAGCGCGCGGTGACGCGCAGCTCGCCGCCTTTGCCCACAGCCTGCATGGCGTTGATGAGGATATTGTAAAAGGCGCGGTAAAGCAGATCCTTGTCCCCGGCCACCACAAAAGAAGCGGCGTCCGGCGGGAACTCCACGGCCAGGGTCGTGCCGCGCTGGGCAAGCTCGGCTTCCAGAAAGGCGGACACTTCGCGCAGCACCCGGTCCAGGTCCACGGGCTGCTGCGCGGGCTGACGGGGGCGGGCGTAGTCCAGAAAGTCGCTCACCACCTGGGAGAGACGGCGGGATTCGTCGAAAATGGCTTCCAGAATCTTGGTGTTGGCCGTGTCCGCGTCTTTCTGGCGGCGCAGCAGCAGTTCCGCGCTGGAGCGGATGATGCCCAGGGGGTTGCGAATTTCGTGCGCGATACCGGCCACCACCCGGCCCATGCCCGCCAGCTTTTCGTGCTGGTGCAACTCGCGCAGCAGGCGCTGCTCCTCGTCCATGCGCAGGGCCAGGGCAGCTTCCGCCCGGCGCAGGAAAAAGATGAGCAGCAGGAACAGCAAGAGGGCCGAGGCCAGCATGATGCCGATGATGCTCCACTGGAACTTGATGACCGCGGCCATGTCGCTGGTGATGTCCTGACTGAATTCCAGAACCCCGAGCAGCGCGCCGCTGGGCTCCGAAGATCCCAGGCGGTTGTCGATGCGCATGGGGTAGGTGGTGCGCAGGTAAAAAGTGCCCGGCTCCAGGCGGAAGCGAAAAAAGGCCTCCCAGTAAGGAAGTGCCGCGTCGATGTCAAAAATGGCCTTGTCCGCCGAGGCGGCGGCCTCCGTGACCGAGGGGGTGACAAAGGCTTCGCTGCGCACTTCGTCCTTGTTGGCGGCGGAATAGGTGACCATGCCGGTCTGGCTGAAAATGCGCAGCGAATGCACGTGCATGCCGTGGAGCAGGGTTTGCACCACCTGGTCCAGGCGCTCGTACTGGGCGGGCTGGCCCAGGGCTATGCGGCCGAAGCCCACGGCCGTGGGCAGGGTGAAGCGGATGAAGATCTGGTGGTTGAGGTTTTCCGCCAGCAGCCCGGCGAAACTGCGCTGCTTGGAGATAAGGCTCTCCCGCGCCGTGTTGCCGAACACGATGGCCAGCACCACGGACAGACACAGGACCAGCACCAGGGAAACCCAGGCCAGATAGCGGGCAATGCCCAGCGAGGCGTTATGCTTAAGGCCCTTGGAGGTCACAAAGCACCCCTGGCCTCAAGCATAGCCCTCAAATCTCCCCCTGTCGCGGGGTCCAGGGGGGTCACCCCCCTGGCGGGAGAGTCCAGAGAGGGCAGCGCCCTCTCTGGACGCCGGAGGCCT
>JAVBNC010000021.1:0-9052 GCA_031551765.1 Desulfovibrionaceae bacterium | reverse complement strand
AGACCAAATGCAGATGAATAGAAAAAACACTATGTGTGCCATGACGATAATCGCTGCTCATGGCAAAACTCTAAACAAGAAACGCTAAAGCTGCCAGCTAAAGCTGGGGGTTTTAACCCTCCCAAAGTGGGACAATAAAATCCACCTCTTGGAAACAGCCTGTTTCCCTTGAACCCTTTGCCGCACGGAGTCCCCATGTCCTCCAAACAATGCTTTATCGTTCCCGGCGCGCCGGAACCCGGCCCTTATTCCCACGCGGTGCGATGCGGCAACTTGCTCTTTCTTTCCGGCCAGGTGGCGGATGATCCTGTCAGCGGCGAGACCCTCAGGGGAGACATAGCCTTCCAGACCCGGCGCACTCTGGAAAACATCAAAATCGTCC
The DNA here is from genome assembly GCA_031551765.1 of Desulfovibrionaceae bacterium. Taxonomy (GTDB): domain Bacteria; phylum Desulfobacterota; class Desulfovibrionia; order Desulfovibrionales; family Desulfovibrionaceae; genus JAVBNC01. The sequence goes on along the minus strand of JAVBNC010000021.1, from coordinate 8,670 downwards.
TGGAAGGCTGCGGTTCCCGGCTGGAAAACGTGCTGAAAGTGACGGTGTATTTGACGGACATTGGCCTGAGACCGGCCATGAACGAGGTCTATACGGAGTTCTTTCCCCACTCCCGCCCGGCCAGAGCGGCCGTGGCCGTCAAAGATCTAGGCGACGGGGTGGACATAGAAATAGACGTCATCGCCGTTGTGGACCCGGATGACAGCACCAACTGCGACTGACGCGGCTTGAAAGCCGCCCGGCCCTGCCGCTGCTAAAAAGGAATCGCCCCGCTGGCGTCGATATCCTTTCGCTCGCCCTTGCCTTCCGGCTCATCGGCCCTGGCGTGCACGGCCAGGGCAAAGACCTCCACGGCCTGGCGCGGCCGCACCGGGCAGGCGAACTGGCACGCGCCGCACCCTATGCACAGATTCTGGTTGATGCGCGGCAAATCCATGCCGCCGTCCGGGGGCGGGGTCATGCGCAGCGCGCCTGTGGGACAGTGTTCCGCGCAAGCGCCGCAGCGGTTTTTATCCGTGACCACGACGCACAAGGCTTCCGTGAACACCGCCTGCCCCAGTTGCAGGCGCTTTTTTTCCTCGAGACCGACGGGCAGCAGCGCGCCGGAAGGGCAGACCTCCGAACAGCGGACGCAGCCTATCTGGCAGAAGGCCCGGAAAAAATCCAGGCCCGGCAGGACCATGCGAGCCAGGGGGCGTTCCGCCCAGACCCCTGTGCCGCTGACGCAGAGCACGCCGGGCGGACAGATATCCAGACAGGAATGGCAGCCGGTGCAGCGGCTTTCCAGGTGCGCCAGCGAGAGCGCGCCCGGCGGCAGCACGGGCAAATTGTGGCGCGGCAACGCGGCGGGCAGCAGAGGCGCGGGCGCAACGGCCGGGGGCGGGACAGCGGACGCCCGGCTCAAAGGGGCCAGCAGCGCAAGCCCGGTACCGGCGGCCAACCCGCGCAGCACCAAGGCGCGGCCCGGCGCGTAAGGCGCGGGTTGCGGCGCCAGGCTGAGCCCGCCCTTGGCACAGTTTTCCAAGCAATTGTAGCAGGCCACGCAGCGGCTATGGTCCACAGCCCGTTCTTTTCCGTCCAGGCAACGGGCTTTGCAGACCCGCTCGCACAGCCCGCAGGATATGCATTGCGCCGTGAAACGCGGCCGCAGCCAGGCGGAAGCCCCAAAAATGCCCAGCAGCGCGCCCACGGGGCAGATGCTGTTGCAGTACCCCCGTCCCTTGGGCACCAGGGCCAGCACCAGAAGCAGCAGAGGCGCGGCCATGGCCAGGCCCGTGGTATCCAGCTTGTGTGGGACGCGGGGCAGCAGGAACAACCCGCTCGTTTCCCCGGCAAAAGCCAGACTGTTTACTCCCATGGCATATAAGGGCTGGCCCATGCTCTGCACGGCCCTGGCGAACAGGCTGTATGGTTCGGCCAGCCCATAAAACCAGGCCCCCGTCCAAAACAGGCTGCCCAAAAAAAGCGTGGGCAGAATATAGCGCAAGGGGCCGCCGGGGCTGAAACTCCAGCGTAACGCTTTCTTTTTGATCCGAGCCAGAACGCGGCCCGCAAGGTCCTGCCCAATACCCAAGGGGCAAAGCCAGGAACAGAACACCCGCCCCAGAAGCAGGGCCAAAGCCGCCTGCGCGGCCAGCAGCCCCAGGTACAGCGCGCCGCCCCCTGCGGCGCAGGCCGCCAGAACCATGCCCGCCTGGCTTTTGCCCAGCACGGGCAGCAGCAGCGTGCCCAGGGTTTCCCCAAGCAGCGCCGCTATGAACAGGCCGAACGCCAGCGCGGCCGTCACCCGCCGCACGCGGGCCAGATTTCGCAGAGAGAACGTCATGCCCATGCCCTGAAAAGGTGCAGCCCGCAAACAAGCGGGCAAAAATCCTCCGCACCTTCGTTAGGGGCGGTCTTTTCAACAATTCACATCCCATCCCCCCTGTCAAAGTTCTTTAGAAGAGGGATGGGGGGCCGGGGGAAGAGAGGAACCTTTCTTGAAAGAAAGGTTCCCCTTCCCCCGGGTGTCACGAACGCTATACCCTCAATCTGCGAATATCCAAGCCATTAAGGGACCCCTTGCCCACGCCGAGAGCCGCGCCCATGGCTATGTACCTGAAGTCCTCGGGCTTGGCGCCGTAGCTGAGGGCGGAGGCCACGTCCACGGCCACGATGTCCTGGCCGAGGATGACCATGTCCAAAACCTTGAACTGGGAGTCGGCCCGGCCGCGCGGCCCGCCGTTGAGCATGACCCGCTTGGCGTCCACCACGTTGAGCGTGGGCTGCTTGGGATAGACCAGGAAGTCCGCGATGCACTGGTCCAGGCCGTTGCGGTGGTAAAACTTTCTGTCCCAGACCACGCCCATGAGGTTCTTCATGGCGCAGGAAAGACCAGTGCCACCGTGGTGTTTGAGCACCGGCACGTTGATGATGGCGTCGGCTTCCATATACAGTTCGTGCACTTTGGCCTGGTGCAGTATTTTGCCGCCGCTGATCTGCACGGCCTGGTAGTAGCCTTCGCTGTGCGGGGGGGCCACCACCACCCCGGCGGCTGTGGCGGCCTTTTCAATGCCGGACTCGCGGTAGGCGCTTTCCCAGTGGTCGCAGGGATTGTCAAAACAGGTGACCTTTTTGGCCCCGGCCTGGCGGCAAAGCTCCGCCAGGCGCGCGACGAGCAGAGGATTGGTGTTGGCCCCGCCTTCCGGCGAGACGGCCCAGCCCATGTTGGGCTTGATAAGCACGGTCTGGCCGGGTTTGACAAAGCGGCCCATGCCGCCCATGGCCTCAATGCCCTTGTCCAGGGCGGCCACGGAATCGGAACCCTGCACGGCCACCAGGTCCGGAAAAGCGGCCGGCCTGGCCGGGGCGGCCGCATGCAGCAACTGCGGCGAAACCAGAGGGCTGAGCGAAGCGGCCAGGCCGCCGCCCAGCAAGGTCGCGCAAAAGGTACGTCTTTTCATGAAAGTCCTCCGTGGAGGGAGAAAGCTACAGCATGACAGCCGGAGCAAAAAACCGGAAGAGCCCGGCCACAGGTTTGTGAACTATGCCAAAAGCCCACTATTTTGCCAAGAGGCCGCCACGCAAAGGGGCGGCTACTTTTTTTTCGCGGTTTCCTTTTGCAGGTAGGCCCAAAGCCCGTCCTCGTTAAGGGCAAAGCGGGGAATGTACTGCTTGCCGTAACGGTCGTGCGGCATGATCAGGTCTTTGGGGCGGCTCAGATTGTCCAGAACAAAGACGGTCTTGCCCAGGCGTACGGCCAGCACGGCATGGGCCGCCTGGCGTTTGGTATCGCTGACCAGCACCAGCCACATGTCCTTGGTGGGCCAGCCGAGCATGCGCAGGGCGAAATACTTGGCAATGGCGTAGTCTTCGCAATCGCCGCCGCCGTGGCGGATGAACTCCGCCGGGGTGGCCCAGTATTCCTCCTGGCCATAAAGCTCCATGTCGCTTTTTCCCGGCCAGCTGCTAAAAAACGCGCTGATGGCGCGCAGCTTTTCCGCCGGTTCCATGGAAGGGTACCACTCCAGAAGGGCGCGCCACTGTTTGAGCACGGGTTCCGGCATGGGCGAGCGCCTGGGGTCCAGGCCGTCGTCCGCCGCGTGCCGGGCCAGCACGTCCCGCCACTGCGGGAACAGCCCCGCCGCCTCCGGCCGGGAAAGCGCAATGCCCACCGTGGGCCGCATCCCGAAAAGGAAGGGGCCCTCCACCCGCGTGACCTCAGCGGGCTGCGCGGCCAAAGCGGGCCGCGCGGCGCACAAAAGCGCGAGCAGCGCAAGGCGGAAAAAGAAAAGGCGGCGTTTCATGGCTCCGTCCTTACGTGAAAATGCCCGGAGGCACCAGAACAACTAGGGGCTTTTCAAAATTCCGCAAGGGGCTTCCCTCTTGACCGGGACGCGGGGGAGGCATACCAGAGCGGCATATTCTTTTGCCGCGAGGGTACGCATGTCCGCTTTTCTTTCCGTGCCGGGGCTGACCACGGTCGGCCTGCTGCTCTGCTCCAACCTGTTCATGACCGTGGCCTGGTACGGGCACCTCAGGTACCGCTCCGCCTCACTCTTGCTGGTCATTCTGGTCAGCTGGGGCATCGCGTTTTTCGAGTACTGCCTGCAGGTGCCCGCCAACCGCTACGGCTACGGGTATTTCAGCGCCACGGAGCTGAAAACCATTCAGGAAGTGCTCTCCCTGAGCGTTTTCATGCTCTTTTCCACCCTGTACCTGGGGGAACCGTTCAAATGGAACTACCTGCTGGGTTTCGCGCTGATCATCGCGGCCACGGTGGTCATTTTCAAGGAATGGTGAGGACGCTGTAAGCTGCTACAACCAGGGCCAAAGAGTTTTCAGCAAAATACCCAGGCCCGTGGCCACGCACACGCAGCCGACCAGGTTTTTGAGCATGGCGGCGCTGAGAAAGCGCACCACGATAAAGGCCAGCCACACGCCGACGATCTGACCCAGCGCGCAAAGCCCGGCCAGGGGGAAATCCACGGCCCCGTGCAGCGCGTTGCCCACGGTGCCCGCCACGCTGACCGCCGCCGCGTACAGCATGCCGGAAGCGATGGCCGCCAGCGGCGAATAGCCCATGGTGATCATGACCGGTATGGTCAACACGGGACCGCCAGCGCCGGTGAGCCCGGAAACCACGCCCACGGCCCCGCCCAGCAGCGCCAGCCGCAACCCAGCCGCTGAAAGCCAGGCCGTCCGGCCCTTTTCCGCCGTCCGGACGGCAAGCGGCCGAAAGGTCATGCCGCCGACCAGAATAACCAGCACCGCCAGCAGAATGTTCAGGATCTCGCCCGGGGAAAGAGCCTTCAGTTCCGTGCCTATGAACACGCAGACAAATCCAGCGGCGGCCATGGGCACGGCGGCGGACCAGTCTATGCTGCCGCGCCTGCAGTGTTCCCAAAGGGCGAACATGCAGGACGGCAGAAAGCTGGCCATGCTGGTGCCCATGGCCAGGTGGGTGTCCAGGCCCAGCAGCACGATCATGAACGGGGGAATGAGTATACCGCCTATGCCGGTGATGCCCACCAGAAGGCCCACCACCATCCCACACAGGGCCACGCCCAGGGCTGTCAGCATGATTTATTCTCCGCTCCGCGCGTTTTCGGCACCACCCTACCCCGCAACGCCTTCCGGCGCACTGAAAAAAATGCCGCTCGGAGGGGGAAATACGGCTCCGGGAGGCACCCCATGCCCCTTGCACACAGGGCAAAGGCCGTTTCCGCGAGGGGGAAACGGCCTTTGCCCCGCGCAGGGGGAGTTTCGCCGCAGGGCGTGCCGTCCGACAGCCGCGACTATCCTTATTCCATGGGATAGCCGGCTTTTTTCCAACCATTGATGCCGGGCTCTCCCAAAACCTTCACATTGGTGAACCCCAGCTTGATGAGCTGGTCAGCGACAAACGCACTGTCCGATTCGCCCGGCCCGCAGTCGCAGTAGGTCACTATCAGCCTGTCCCTGGGCAGTTTGGCCACATCGTCCCGAGAAAATTCCTCTTTCCAGGGAAAGGAGATGGCCCCCTTAATATGGCCGCTGTCATATACCGCTTTCGGCTGGGTATCCAAAACAGCCACTTTTTCTTTCGCTTCAATCATTTTTTTCAATTCTTCGTTCGTTATTCTCGGAATTTCCGGGAAAGCGGCGAAAGATGTGGACGCAAATACGCCAAGGAACAGTATGGCGGCAAGCAGCACTTTTTTCAGCATGGCAAAACCCCGTTATTTTACATTCAACTCTTTATTGCACGCCATTTCAGCAAAGCAGTAAAAGTTGGAAGGTGAATGTTCCCATCCACCTTCCAACAGGAACCGAAGCTATGAAGCGCTTTCCGCCTCACAATGCGGCATAGGGTCTATTACCGCACAACAATGGGCGTGCTCCACTTTTCCGCGTCTTTCACCAGCTGCGGCCAAGCCGCCGGCAGCTTTATCTCTTTGGTCACGAACTTGGAATTGCCGAAACCCCAGCGGTCCACGGCAAAGCTGGCGCCGCCGCCGGTTCCGCCCGCCACCACGATACGGAAGTCTTCAGGGGAAGGCACGACGGGCACAAGCTCATCATCCTTGGCTTCGTCAATCCATTTGGGCACGCCGCTGGCCTCACCCATGGCTCCCAGGGGGCGCGGCCCGAACAGCTTTCTCGGCACGCGCGCTTCCTTGTACAGCTCTTCCTGGATTTTCTGCGGAGTGTACCCCATTTTGGCCAGGTTGTTCGCCATGACCGGGCTGAAGACAAGCAGCAGATCCTCGCCCCACTGCTCCACGCCTGCATTAAGCGACGTGGCGAAGGTCCGGGCGATCATAGGATCCACGATATTTTTATACGGTACCGTGGGCACAAGATACTTCTGCGAATCGTGCACCTGGCGGTACGACTGCGACGCGAACAGACTGATGGTGCTCACGTCTTTGGAAAAGCCCTGGCGCTCGCGCAACGATCCCCAGCCCTGCGGGGTCTGCTTCGCGTTTTCGGCGATGACAATGCCGAATTTCGCGGGGTTGCCCACGTCTTTCATATCGTTGATTCCCGGCCAGGCCTGGGAAATATTGATGATGAACAGACGCGAAGCCCGCCCGATGGTGCTGTTGGCGCGCCAGCCCGGACCGGCCGTGCTGTAGCTGTAGTTGAGGTTCAGTTGCTCTATGATGGGTCCGCTGACGATGATCAGCGGCGCGTTCAGCCCGGTGGTGGCCATGCAGCCGTGTAGGTCGAAATCCGGGTCGGCCATGCCCTGGGCCACGGCCACAAGCACCGGCATATAGGCGGGGCGGCATCCGGCCATAACCGCGTTGATGGCCAGTATTTCCACCGTGGCCACGCCCTTGCGCGGGTCCATGATCCCGATCTGCTTGTCGGCGGGCAGGCCGCTGGCGGCGATCATTTCCTTGACGCGCTTTTCAGTGGGAGGAACCAGGGGGAACCCGTCGGTCATGCGGTTGGCCAGGAAGAACTGCTCCATGGCGTTTTCCGCGTCATCAAGCGTCGCGCCCTTGAAGGAGAGCAGTTTGGCCCTGGCTGCGGGCTTTTCCTTGGTGACGCTCTTAACCTTGGGGTTGGCGGGCATTTTGGTCAGCCCGTCAATAAGCTTCTGCTGCACTTCGCGGGCCACTTTCTCCAGCTCGGCCGGGTCCTTGCCCGCGGTGGTGGGAATGGACAGCGAGACGATGGGCAGGTCGGGCAGCCCCACGGACGCCGTCGCCGCGGCCGCGTCGCTCGGGAAAGACAGAGTGGTAAGCATAACGCCGGGAATCCCGTTCAAATCAAAGTGGGCCACGTCACGCGTGGTTTTTGATGTGCAGGACCCTCAGTCGCCCAGCAGGCCGACTACACCGTCGGCCCACGCCGCTACCGCTTTAAGATCTTCGTTTTTCTTGGGGTAGGCGTTGTACGAAATGACAAATTCCTTGATCTCCGCCTTCGGGAATTTTTCTTTGAGGACCTTCTCCACGTAGGGGCGGATATAGTCCGCGCCGGGCTTGGTGTTGTTGATAATGGCGATTTTCTTGCCGTCCAGAGTGGACAGCCTGGCCTGAATGGGTTTTGAAACGGGCGACCAGAGTTCGGCCCTCGGGTCGTAGACCTTGAGTTCCACGGCCGCCGCCGGACGCGCCGATAACGCAGGAATCAGCAACGCGGCTGCTAGCACTGAGAAAAATATCTTTCTGAAGGCAGTCACAGCAAGTCCTCCTGTTTACGTTACCCTCCCAGTTTTTCCGGAAGGCTGTAGCACTGAGTTGGAAAGCAATTCCGCCCTGTGAAAGCCGGAAAATAACTTTATGCTGCGTGCAGGTGGGAAAAATATTCACTATACAATTCATTCACTAACGTAATGAGAAGTAAAAAACTATGTGCGCCGTGTAAAAATTCTGTAAATTCTGCAATAGCATGCTCTATATTTTTTCATTACATAAAATTCCCGCTCTACATATCCTTTGCGCAACTGGCGACAGCTGTCTCTTTTTTCCGCGACCTAGTACGATCTCATGTGTGGAACGCAAAATAGCCAGAGCCGTTTCATTGCCCTGACCGGCCTTATATTGCAGAAAGCCGTTCCATGACGAAAAGGGAATTTCCCCGCGTATGGCCTCACGGGGAGATTGAAACCGCAGTTTCGCCCTGGCCGTTTCCTCGGCCTCATGCTTCCGTGCCAGTTGCAGCAGATTACGGCGGTTCTTTTTGGCTATGTTCAGCCGTTCCAGTTCCCGGCGCTTGGCCGCCCATTTTTCCCTGATGGCCGCAAGCGCCGCGTCTTCCTGCTCCTTGACCGTCGCCAGCCCGGTTTTCCGTTTTTCAATGCCCTGTTGGTATTCCGCGTACAAAGCGCCGCGCTCCGGTGTCCGGTGCAAAGGGGTATGCTGATAGCGGCTTTGTTCCGTCACCTTTTCCAAGCCCCGCGCCGGAAGATACGGCCCCAATTTTTCCGCCAGTTTCTTTAGCGACAGCCCCCTGTCTACCGCGCTGGCCTTTACGGTATGGCGCTGGTTATGGCGGTCGGCCACGACCAGGCCGCTGCCGTGGGGCTTTGTCTCCATGCCATAGCGGGCAAGCCCTGTGCAACAGCATGCAAAAGTGACCCACTTTAAGGGGTAATCGGCTTGCAAAAATGACCCACCCAGGCAAACCCTTCCCGAGGCGCGGTAGCGCCGGGGAGGAATCGAAGGAGATGCTGACGGTGGATACCATTGCGAA
>JAVBNC010000075.1:0-12240 GCA_031551765.1 Desulfovibrionaceae bacterium | reverse complement strand
AGGGGGTAATGGGGGCGTTTCTCGCTGGTATTACTTTAACGTACCATTAGCGATAATTGCTCTTTTCGCTTCCCCGCCGGCACCCGGCAGCAGGTGAGCGTCGCACTTTCTATCCACCCTGAATGGGTTCCAAGGGGCGCGCCCCTTGGCGGGAGAGTCCAGAGAGGGCAGCGCCCTCTTTGGCCGCCGGAGGCATTCTTTTCCCTACGGCAGCATACTTAACGGCACGCGGTACACCCAGTCTCCGGCGTTGGGGGAACCGAAGCTTTCCCAGTTGGAGCGGTCCTTGTCGTATTCTTCGTAGCGGGCGATGCGCGAGCGCAGGCGGTTGATGAAGGCGGTCTGCTCGCCGACGCTCATGCGGTACCAGTCTTCTTCCTGCAGCAGCATGATGTCGCTCTTGTAGGGCAGACCGTCCAGGAACTCGCCCAGGACGCCGGTCTCCCGCAGGTTCTGGCCGGGCTTTTTGCTGAACGCGGCCGGGTCGCGGGCCATTTGCGCGGACGCGGACAGGATGCCCTGGAAAAAGTCCTTGGAATCCGTCTTTTTGGTGCGCTCGGCCTGGTCGATGATGATCTTGAGCTGACGCTGCAAATCGCTGAGCTGGTTCTTGGTCAGCAGCACGGCCACTTCCACGCTGGGGCTGTGCTTTTTTTGCGCCAAGAGACCCAGATCCATGTCCGCCAGCCAGGCGCTGACCAGGGACGGGGCCTGGTTGGCGCGGGCCTGGCCCAGGAAATCCAGCTGCATGGCGTAGCCCAGGGTTTCGCCGATGCGGCGGGCCTGGTCTTCCGGGCTGGCGTCCGGCGCGGGCGGGGCTTTGGGCTTTTCCGGGGCTTTGCGCTCCGCCGTGGCTTTGGCGACCTTGGTCAGGCTCTCGGCCAGGGTTTTGGCGGCCTTGGCGAACGATTCCGCGCCCTGCTTGGGCGTGGGCGCGGGAATGGAAATATAGCTGGCCGTGCCGTCGGAAAGCCGGGTGAGCTGGCGGTAGGCTTTTTCCGCGTAGACGTGGTCCTTGGCGCCGGAAGGGCTGCGCACGTGGGCGGCGGTGATCCAGATGTTCTTGGCCTTGGCGTAGTCCTGCATTTCCGCCGGGTCCATGCGGGTGCCGGAATACTTGTCGCTGCCCGCGATGGGACCCGCGTCGGAAATGAGAATGAGCATGCGGGACTGGTATTGGTCCCAGTTCAGCTTGTCCACGGCGGTTTTCACGCCGGACAGGGAGTCCTCGTCGTAGGAGTGGCTGGAGCTTTTGGCCTCTTCCACCTTGGACAGCGCGGCTTCCAGCTCCTTGCGGTCCTTGGCCGTGCGGAAATCGCTGACCACTTCGCTGACGTAGCCCAGGTTCGGGGAAGCCTCCGTGCTGTTGCGGAAAGCCACCATGGCAAAGGCCACGCTGTCTCCCAGCTTGTCCTTTTCAATGGCGTCGTAGGCGGCGCGCACCACGTTCAGGCTCTGGTCTATGTAGGGCTTCATGGAAATGGTGGTGTCGATGACAAAGGCGATGGCCGTTTTCATGGTTTCCGGCCTGGCGTCCTTTTTGTCGCCGTCCCCGCCGGGTTTGCCCTTTTGGGACGCGGCGCCGGGATCTATGGAGGCCACGCGCAGGAATTTCACGCCTTCAAAGGGCTGGTCCATGGCCTGGATGGGCATGAGGTAAAAGCGCGAGCGCGCGACAGCCCCGTCCTTGTCCGCGGGCTCCGCCGCCAGCACGGGCAGGTTGGCCGGGGCCTTGCCCGCCTTGGCCGCGTCCACGGCGGCCAGCAGTTCCGTAATTTTGGCCTGGATGTTGTCCGCGGCGGCCACGTCGCTGAGGCCCTTTTCGTCCTTAAAGAACAGGACGGGCGCGCGGCCCGTGCGTTCCGTGAACAAGAGCGTCATGGACTGGGGCCATTCGGTGAGCGAGGCGGCATCCACCCAGCCCTGGGGCGCGGTGGAAGAGACGCCGACCTCCACCTTGTTGTCCTTGCGGCCGTAAATGTAGAACACGGTGAACGGCTTGACGGCCGCGTTGGTCACGGCGGCGCCCGCTTCCGGCCCGGACGTGAGTTTGGCGCCGGGGTGGGCCACGGCCCGCTGGAACAGGGTCTTTTTGCCTTCCTGCAAAAGCGGGGTTCTGGCTTCGGCGGCGCGGGCGTCTTGCGGCAGGGAAGGAAGGCTCAGCACGGCCAGCAGAGCTAAAACGAAAATGCGTTGATATTTCAGGAGCATGGAATATCCTTTTATTGCAGCGTCAGAATCTTTTGGGCGGGCCCGGAGCCTTTGGGCGCTTCCGTTTCGGCCCAGGCGCGCAGGGCGGCCAGCTTGTCCTTGGCGGCCGCTTCACCGGCCGCTTCCGCTTTTTTGTACCACTCCCAGGCCAGGAGCGGGTCTTTCTGGATGGTGCCAGCGGGGCCTTTGTCCAGGGGGTCATAAAAAGAGGCCAGCTCCAGCATGGCCTTGGCGTTGCCTTTGGACGCGGCGTCTTCCGCCAGCAGAAAGGCCGCGTCCGCGCCTTCCGGCTTGGCGCGGAATTCCAGGGCCATGCTCAGGCTGGCCGCCGGGTCCGCCGCGCCGGAAAGGTGTTTTCTGGCCTGGGCCAGGGGGGTCGCCGGTTGGGCCGGGGTTTCGGGCGCGGGAGGCGATTCCGGCTTGGTCCGGGGCTCTGGCGCCGGGGGCGTTTCGTCCTGTTTGGCCGGGGGTTGCGGGGCTGCTTCCGCCTGCGGGGCAGGGGCTTTGTCCTTGGTCAGAAAGTAATAGGCACCGGTTCCGGCCAGCAGGGCCAGCAGCAGGAGCGCGAGCAGCAACGGGGTTTTGCTTTTGGCCGGGGGGTCCGGCAGGGGTTCCGGCGCGGCCAGGGGCGGTTCGGGCGCGGGTTCCGGGGCGGGCTTGGGAGCCGGGGGCGGCGGAGGCGGCGGGACTGCCACGCCCACGCCCTGGCCGCCCGCCAGAGGCGAATAGCGCACCTCATGCAGCGCCAGGGGGCAGGCGGCGCTTTCTTTGCCCGGCGCGCGCAGGGAAAAGCGGTAGCTTTCCTGCACGTCCAATTGGTCCACCACGGCGGGGCCGACGTGCAGTTTCAGGCCGTCCGCCGTTTGTTCCGCGGCCAGGGGCGTCTGAAAGCTTTCCGCTTCCTGCCAGCCCGCGCCGCCCAGGTTTTTCTGGTCCGAGGCGCGTTTGAGGGAAAAGCCCAGGCCTTCCAGGCTGTCCAGGGGCGCGAGGCCGCCCACCAGGAAAAAGCCGTGCCCGGCGGGTTTGCTCAAGTCGTTCTGATAGGCTGCGTTCACGCGAGGCTCCTTCCAGTGTCGTACCCAGGAGTCATAGCGCGCAAAAGAATTTTTGTCGAAGCCAATGAAGAGTCGAAGCAGGACTCCGCCCAGCACCCGCCAAGGGCTGGCGCCCCTGGACCCCTTTCAGGGTGGATAAGGGGGGCAGGCTCCGCACGCAAAGCTTGCCCCCCTGTTGCGGGGTCAAGGGGGTTCAACCCCCTTGCGGGTGCAGGGCAGCGCCCTGCTCTCATTCTTGGATGGCTTCGACAGCTACATCTCTTACTTGTCGTGCCCGCGCATAAAGGTGCTCTTGTCCAGGTCCGCCACGGTCAGGGGGATACCGGCCTTGGCCACGGCGTTTTCGCCCACCGGGGACGTGGCCACGGTGCCGGGGCCGCCGCCGCACACGCCGGCGGCCATGCGCACCTTGCCGTTCGTGATGGTGTACAGGGCCTTGCCGGTCATGGGGCAGAACACGGCCACGTCGCCGTCCGCGCCGGGGGAAAGGTGGCCCTTGTTGAACAGGCCCAGCATGCGGGCGGGGTACAGGGTGCTTTTGGCCACCAGGTCTTTCAGGGTCAGGTATTTCGTCTGTACCAGGCGGATGCCGTTTTCAAAGATCACGTTGCGGGGTATGGCCCCGCCGTCCGTGCTGATGCCGTCCACGGTAAAGGAGCCGTCGGCGCGGGTGGCCGTGGCCGCCGCCAGCATGGCCACGGGGTTGTTCACCGGGAAAGAGCAGTTGGCGAGGTAGCCGCGCTTTTCCCAGTACGCGTAGCCTTCTTCCGGCGGCAGAAAGTCCATTTCCCCGCCGATGGTGGCGTAAATGGAGGCCCAGCCGTCCAGAATGGCCTGGCCCATGCCCGCCTTGTCCTGGGAATAGCCGCGCCGCTTCAGGCAGGTGCGGGTGACGTGGCTGGCGGCCAGCCCTTCCGCGTCAATGTTGGCGCTGGTGCCGTTCATGACCGAAAGGTATGATTCAGAGGTGATGTTGGGGTTTTTTTCCAGGCAGGTCAGCATGCGCTCGGTTTCCTTGAGCACGTTTTCCACCTGGCCCCGGCAGTAGGCGTTGACGTGGGCTATGTGCAGGGGACGGCCGTCCGCAAGCTGCGCCGCTTCTTCCATGCCCTTGATGTTGCTGCCCGTTTCCGTGCTGCCCGCGTGAATGGCCACGTAGGCCTTGCGCTTGGCGCACTCGTCCATGATGATGGCCGTGGTTTTGGGCGTGAACGGGTAGTGCCCGCCCATGATCTTGATGCCGAACGCGCCCTGTTCCAGCAACTTGTCGATGACGGCGGAAATTTCGTCCCGGCCCGCGTCGTTGCTGGCCAGGTCCGTGCCCACGACCAGGGCGTGCAGGCTGCCCGCCGTAAGGCCGTGGCCGTATTCTTTCATCTCTTTCAGGAACTGGTCGATGCCGCCGCGCATGTCCAGCGTGGTGGTCACCCCGCGCCGCAGCAGCATGTTGTAGGGCACCCCGCCGGAATCCGGCCGCGTCAGGTGCACGTGCGAATCCACCACGCCCGGCGTGACCAGCTTGCCGGATGCGTCAATAACTTCCGCGGCCTGGGTCACGTCCAGGTTGTCCGCCACGGCCGTGACTTTTCCGTTGCTCATGGCCACGTCCGCCACTTTGTCCACCCCGTTCAGGGGGTCCACTACGTGGCCTTTGCGAATCAGCAGGTCCATACGCATAACAGCCTCCTTGCTTGCGGTAATGTATTTTTTTATGGCGGATCGGCGAATAAGGCAAGGATTTGGTACTGTTAGGCCAAAAAAAATATTTATGAAAATTTTTATTCAAAAATGAATTTCTAGCCATGCGCGGCAACATTTTCCGTGTCTACAGTTATTTCAAGCGCTGAATACGGAACAGACGCGAGGACGGCTCGTTGCAGTAAAGTTAGAGAATACAACAATTGCCGTGCGTTGCTTTTCAGGCTACATACTTCGGCGCGCGGGTTTTGTCCGCGACACCCAATTACCGGCGGGCGGGAGCCGTTCATGAAAAAGCAGGCATTACTGGAGCGCATAGCGGGCATTCAAAACCTAACGGCCAGTGAAAGAAAACTGGCCCGTTACTTTGAGCAGGAATTCGCCGCGCTCCCCTTTGAGAATATCGAGAGCCTCAGCAAAAAGTCCGGGGTCAGCAAGTCCTCCATTTCCCGCTTTGCCACGCGGCTGGGCTATGCGAACTTTCGCACTTTTCTTCAGGAAATTCGTCAGAATGCCGCCAACGGGCTGGATTCTCCGCTCAAGCGCCACGCCTTACGGGTCAAAAAGTCGGACCCCGTCGAAGCGCTTTTGCACAGGCATTTGCAGTCCGTGCGCACCAACCTGCGCCTGACCCTGGAACAGATCAAGCCCGGCAATTTCACGCGGGCCCTGGAACTGCTCTGCGACGAAAACCGCCGCCTGTTCCTGGTGGGCTGCGGGGGATCCGGCTTTCTGATGGGCTACTGCGCCATGTTCATGAGTTACATCCGCAACAACCTCACTCTGCTGGACGGCGACTCGCCGGACATTGCCTACCGCGTGGCCAGAAGGAAAGGGAACGCGGTGTTTCTGGTCATGACCACGCAGCGTTACGCCAACCTTTCCAGCACCATACTGCGCTACGCCCACGAGCGGGGCCACGAAACGATTCTTTTGACGGACAGCTATTCCGCCCCCGGCCTGCAATACGCCACCGTACCCCTGGTGGTGCAGATTGAAGGGGGCGGCATGTTCCGCACCCGCGGCCCGGCCCTGGCCGTGCTGGAAGCCCTGATCAGCGGCATGTCCGCCCGTTTCGGCAGCGAAGCGCCGGAACGCCTGGCAGCCATAGAAGAGTTGAACCGCCTGCTGGGCAGCTACCAGGTTCGTTGATTCGGAAGGGGGTGCGTACGCGACGCCCGGAGGGAGGAGGGAACCGTCCGCTTCGGATGACGGCCGGTCCGCCTTCCTGGCGGACGCGGCCTCTCGCGGCGGGATGTTGTGCAGGGCGTGCAATCCGCCGGCGGGCGCGACCGCCGGCTCGGTGCGCGCAGTGGGCGCTGTTTCTGGCTCCCCGCCGCTCCGCAGGCCCACGTCCTGTGGGCCGGGTTGTGCTGACACCGAAGAGGAAAAGCGGCTCTTCGTTGATGAAACGAAGAGCCGCTTTAATTTGTTGCGTCTTTTTCAGCCTATCACGCCAGCAGCCGCCAGTATGTGAGCGCCGCAGGCGCGAGCGGAACGGCAGACGCGCACCATTTTCTTAGTCACCCTGTAAGGGGTCCAGGGGCGTCAGCCCTTGGCGGGTGCAGGGCAGCGCCCTGCTTCGACTCTTCATTGGCTTCGACAAAATTGCCTTTTACAACCTCCCGGCCGTCAGCAACGCCTCTCTGGCTTCCTGCCAGCGGCCGCGGGCTTCAAGGGCGCGGGCCAGTTCCAGCCAGCCGCCTTTGAGATCCGGGCGCAGGGCCACGCTTTGTCGGGCCAGGGATTCGGCCACTTCCGCGTCCTCGCCGCCGTCCAGGTAGAGGCGGGCCAGCAGATGCAGGGCCACGGCGTTGCGCGGGTCGTGCATCAGGGTTTCGTGCAACAGCTCTCGGGCTTCCTCGGTTGTGCCTTCGCGCAGGGCCAGGCCCGCGAGCTGGCGGCGCACCAGGGGCGGGCCGCCGGGCAGGGTGGCGGCTTTGCGGTAGAGCTTTCTGGCCTTGTTGTGGTTTTTCTCCTGCTCGGCCAGCTGGCCCAGGCGGAGCAGGGCGTAGAGATGGTCCGGCTGGGCGCGCAGACAGCGGCGGTAGCAGTCCTTGGCTTCCGGGATGTCGCCCAGGCACTGGCAGGTGTGGCCCAGGTTGTACAGGGTCATGCTGTCTTTAGGCTGGCGGGCCAGGGTTTCCTCGAAATAGCGGCGGGCTTCGTTGTGGCGGCCCAGGGCGGCCAGGCACACGCCCAGGGAATTCCAGGCCAGGACGTTCTCCGCGTCCGCCAGCAGGGCGCGCTTGTATTCTTCCAGGGCGGCGAAGGAGTCTCCCAGGCTGAAACGTTTGTCCGCGCTGATGGTCAGCGCCAGGGTGTCCAAAACGCCGACGTGGGGCGCGGGCAGCAGCAGGGCGTATTCCAGGGCTTTCTGGCAGTTTTCCAGGGCGTCGGCCTTGCGGAAGCCCAGATAGGGGTGGCAGGCACTGCCCACGGCCACGCCGTCTTCCCGGCCGGGGAACAGGCGGGAACCGAGCAGGGCGGCCAGCTCGCTGTAGCGGGTTTGCGCCTCTTCCGGCCCCATGCCGGGGTGGAAGAGGATGAGGCTGGCCAGGCCGTAGCGGCCGCCGGTGATGTCCTGGCCGAACTCTTCGCGCAAGAGGCGCACGGCTTCGCCCATCAGGCGCTCCGGGTGGGCGGAAGGCTCGTCTTCTGAGCCGGGCGAACCAGGGGCGAATTCGTTCGGCGCGAGACGCAAAAGGGCCAGGGAGAACTGCTCGCAGGTCTCGCGTTCCGCGCACCATCGGGCCAGGAAATCGCCGTGGCGCAACAGGCCGGTGAGCGGGTCGCGCAGGGCCGCGCCGCCGCCCTGGCGCACGGAGCCGGAAGCGTCGTCCGGCAGCAGGGTCAGGGTGTCGCCGCGCTCCAATTGCCAGGTGGGGTCGCCCACGTGGATGACTTCCGCCAGCGCGCTGTGCTCGCGCACTTCCATGAGCACCAGCTCGCCCTTGTACAGCGGCGGGGGCGGGCTGAGGCTGGGGGCTTCGCCCCTGGGAGCGGGGTCCGGAGCGGGACCGGGCGCGGGCGGAGCCCAGACGGAAAAGCGCTGGCCTTCGCGGGCGTTCATGTTCCTGCCCAGGCTGACCATGGCCCGCGACAGGGGCAGAAGTTCCAGAATGCGGCCGCCTTCCGCCAGGATACGGCCGAAACCCAGCACGGCCGGGGCCGGGCCGCCTTCTTCCGCCGCCAGGGCGGCGGCCAGGCGGGCCTTGCGCAGGAGCACCCTGGCCTGTTCCAGGCCGGGCTTGCCGAACAGGCCGCCGTCCATGTCCTGGGGATACAGGGCGTAGCCCACGGTGGCCGCGACCCCGACGCCGGAGCGTGAAAAGACGTGCGGCACGGTCACGGCGGAAAGTTTTTGCGCCACTTCGGCGGCCAGGCGGCGGCAGGCCGCCCCGCCGGAAGAAGGCAGGAGCAGCGCCAGTTCGAAATCCCCGGCCCGCGCGGCCAGGGCCTGGCCGGGGCACAGTTCGCGCAAGGCCGCGCCCAGGGCGGCCATGAGCTGGTCCGCGAACAGGTAACCGTGCTCGCGCACCACGTCGCGCAGGGCGGGCAGGCGCACGGCCAGCACGCCGAAACAGCCGCCCCCGGCGGGCGTTTCCGGCGCCTGGGACGCTTCCCCGTCCAGGGCCGGGCCGCCGGGAAGCAAGGCGGGCGAGCGGAACGCGCCGCGCAGCCCTTCAATTTCACGGGCCATGGCGTCCAAAAGGTGCTGGCGGGTAAACAGCGCGGTGACCGGGTCGCACAGGCTCTGCTTGTACAGCGAGAGGTTTTCCATCACCAGTTCGGCGCAGGCGGGGAGAAACGGCAGCAGCGGCCGCGCGGCCTTGGGCGGCACCCCCCTGGCCGCGAACAGCCCCAGAAAGCGCCGGACGGCCGGGCCGTTCCCTTCCGGCGGCGCGAACAGCGGCAGCAGCAGCTTTTTGTCCTCGGCCGCGTAGGTGGCTTCTTCCGACGGGGTTTCGGGCGGAAAGTGCAGGCTGTGCCCTTTAAAGGGCAAAAGACGGGCCAGGGCGTCGCGCAGGCGTTGCTCAAAGACCAGCAGATCCCGCCGTTCCAGCCGGACGGGGTGGCGGCCGGAGGAGGCAAGGGGAGAGACGGGGGAAGGCGGGGCGGCGTCCGCGGCCGGGCCGGTCAGTGGCGAACTGTTCATGGCGTGACTGTACCGGAACACGGGCGGATTGAAAAGCTGTCCATCTTGCGGTTACTCCTGATTTTGTATAAAATTGGCGGATGGTGGGGATTTCCCCCGCCATGTCATCAGCCGTGCGAGGGCGTCATGCAAGAAGTCAATTCGCCTGTGCTGCAGGCCATTTTTCAGCGCCGCTCCATCCGCAAGTACACGGATGCGCCGGTTTCCCGGGACGATTTGGTCACCATGCTGGAAGCCGCCCGTTGGGCGCCCAGCGGCAGCAACCGTCAGCCCTGGCGTTTTCTGGTCATGATGCAGGGGGACAAGCGCAAGGACGCCCTCTCCGACATGTGCGCCTACAAGCACATTATCGACGCGGCCGGCGCGCTCATCCTGGTGGTGACGGACCAGGAGGCCTGCCGCCACCCGGTCAAGGACCACCAGAGCGTGGGCGCGGCCCTGCAGAACATGCTGCTGGCCGCGCACGACCTGGGCCTGGGCGCGGTGTGGATAGGCCAGATCATGGACCGCAAGCGCGAAGTCATGGCCGTGCTGCATCAGGACCCGGACCGCTTTGACTTTATGGCCCTGGTGGCCGTGGGGCACCCGGCGGAACAGGGCAGGCCCCCGCAGCGCATCGCGTTGGCCGATCTTTTGCTGGAGCCGTTTTAGGGCATTTTACCCTTGCCCTTGCATGAATGACAAAATGCTCCGGCCTTATGAAGCGGAGCGGAACAAGGCTCGCGATATTGGCGCGGGCAGGTTTTGCCTGCCGTTAAGCGGCAATTTCAAAGCGAAATTGTTCTAGGAGACAGTCCCCGATGCGTATCTGCACCTTCGCCCTCGGTCCCCTGGAGACCAACTGCTACCTGCTGCACTCGGACACGGAAGCCGTGGCCATAGACCCGGGCGGCGACCCGGCCACCGTGCTCAGCTACCTGGAAAAGCGCAGCCTGAAGCTCACGCATATTCTGAACACCCATTTTCACTTTGACCACGTGCTGGGCAACGCGGCCCTGTCCGAAGCCACGGGCGCGCCCATTATGGCCAGCAAGGCGGACGCGTACCTGTTGCGCGGCGAATTCGGCAGCGGCGGCAGTTTCGGGCTGCCCCCGGTGCCGCCTTTCGAGTACCAGCCGCTGGAAGAAGGCCGCGTCACCCTGCTGGGCCAGAGCTGTTCCATGCTGCACACGCCGGGCCACACCCTGGGCAGCCTTTCTTTTTACTGGCCCTCCTCTTCCGCGCTGTTCGCCGGGGACGTGCTCTTTTACCGTTCGATAGGGCGCACGGACCTGCCCGGCGGTGACAGCGACACCCTGCGTTCCTCCATCCAGGAAAAGCTCTTTCTGCTGCCTCCGTCCACCGTGGTCTACCCCGGCCACGGCCCCAGCACCACCATAGAGGACGAGCGCAGATCCAACCCGTATTTCGGGTTATTTACAGGGTAAATAGGCGTCTTTTCCGTTTTGAGCCGCGTCAGGGGCCATTTTTACAACTCGGGCCGTCCTGGCCCTCGCCCTGCGGGCGTCGCCCACGGCTCCGCGCATTCCACCTTCCTGGCGGAATGACCCGGCCACGTGGGTTTTTGGATACGCTCTCTCCGTAAAAACGGCCTCTTCTTTGCCAAAACGAAAAAACCGCCCAGTTGCCAGGTAGGTTCATCAATATTTTCTGGAGGTGCCAATGGCCGCGCGCATCATCATCCGCACCGGGGACATCACCAAGGAAGAGGTGGACGCCATTGTCAACGCCGCCAACAACGCCCTTTTGGGCGGGGGCGGCGTGGACGGGGCCAGTCACCGGGCCGCCGGTCCGGGCCTTTTGGAAGAGTCCAAAACCCTGAACGGCTGCGCCACGGGGGATGCCAAGGTCACCAAAGGATACGCGCTGCCCGCCAAATGGGTCATTCACACCGTGGGGCCGGTGTGGCGGGGCGGCAACGAAGGGGAAGAGGCGCTTCTTGCCTCCGCCTACCGCCGCTCCCTGGAGGAAGCCCTGCGCGTGGGCGCGAAAAGCGTGGCCTTTCCCGCCATTTCCACCGGCGTGTACGGCTACCCCAAAGAGGAAGCCGCCAAAGTGGCCGTGCGCACCGTTGCCGAATTCCTGCGCGAGCACGGCGGGGTGCCGGAAGTGCGCCTGATTTGTTTTTCAGAGGAATCGGCCGCCGCGCACAACGCGGCCCTGAGCGAACTGAACGCCCGGTAAACGGCCGGGAATAAAAAACGCTCGCCCCCTCACCTGATGGTGAGGGGGCGAGCGTTTTTCGCAGCAGCGGGAACAGCGCCCTTTACTTGGTAACAGCGCTCAGATCTTTGTACGCCGCAAGCAGCGCCTGGGTGCTTTCCGTCACCGCTTTGAGCCTGGCGTCCAGCCCGGGCTGCAGGGCCGCGTCCCTGACCTGCACGGTCTGGCCGCTGACGCTCAGGCCGTCCTGGTGGGCCTTGATGAAATCCACCAGGGACGTGGCCGCGCCCAGCAGGTCGTCCACCTTGTCGAAGGCGGCGACAAAAGCGCCGGCCGGCCGGCTCACGGATTTTTCATAGGCCTTGTTGTACACGGCCTTAAGGTCGTCCGGCTGCTTAAGGGCCGCGCGGGCGGCGTCTGTTTTCGCAAGCTGATCGGTAACTTTCTTTTTGATTTCCCCCGCCGTTTTCCGGGCCTTAACCAGGGTTTCCCGGTTTTCCACGGCCTGGTTCAGGGACTTGATGTCCATCATTTTGGTGACGGCGGTCAATTCCGGACCCACGTCCCTGTTCATGGCGGCGTGAAAGTCGGCCAGGACCTGGTAGTGCTTGGCGTAGTCGCCTATTTTCTTCTGCTCTTCCGCGCTCAGGGCGGCGACGGACAGGCCGGGTTTGCCCACGATGTTATTTTCCAGAATGCCGATAAACGCGGCCCGCTGTTCCGGCTCTTTGTCGCCGCACCCGGCCAGCGGCAGGGCGAAGGCGCAAAGCAGCAGGAACACGGCAAGGCGGCGGAGTGAAAGGCTGGAATGCATGGGATGTCCTTTTTAAAATTATCCGGTTAGTTGTCGAAGCCAATAGGATGGGATGCCTCCGGCGGGGGGCGGGGGGGGGCGGGCGGGCGGGGGGGGCCCCCCCCCCCGCCGGCCCCCCGCCCCCACCCACAGAGGGTCTG
>JAVBNC010000129.1:0-28398 GCA_031551765.1 Desulfovibrionaceae bacterium | reverse complement strand
CAGAGATCAGGAAGCACATGAGCAACAACTGGAACAACACGTTTTGCCTGTGAAATAACCTAATGCCAAAGACTACCCGGTGGTAAAGCCCCCTTCGAGGGGGCACATTCAAACCACCGCCTCGGGCGGTGGTAGATGATTGGCTTCGGCAAAATTGCCTTTACAGCGCGTCCGGATGGCAAATCTCGCCGCTCACGGCTGTTGCGGCGGCTACGGCGGGGCCGGAGAGATAGACTTCCGACTTGAGGCTGCCCATGCGGCCCCGGAAGTTCCGGTTGGTGGTGGCCAGGGCTTTTTCTCCTCCGGCCAGAATGCCCAAGTGGCCGCCCAGACAGGGGCCGCAGGAAACGGGGCCCACAACGCAGCCCGCGTCCATGAAGATTTCCATCAGACCCTCTTTGAGCGCGGCCTGCCAGATGGCGGGCGTGGCGGGCAGCACGATGCAGCGCAGGTTCTTTTTCACCTTGTGGCCCTTGAGCACGGCGGCGGCTTCGCGCAGATCGCTGATGCGGCCGTTGGTGCAGGACCCGATGATGACCTGGTTGATGGGGACGTTTTTCACCTCGCTGACCGGCTTCACGTTTTCCGGCAAATGCGGGCAGGCGACAAGGGGTTCCAGGCCGGAAACGTCGCAGGTCAGCTCCTGTTCGTAGACCGCGCCGGAGTCCGGAGCGATGAGGGTGTCACTGGAACGTCCGGCTGCCCGGCAATAGGCCAGGGTGGCGGCGTCGGCGGCAAACAGGCCGCACTTGGCCCCGGCTTCAATGGCCAGGTTGGCCATGGTCAGGCGGGCTTCCACGGGCAGGGCGTCAATGGTTGGGCCGTCGAATTCCAGAGATTTGTACGTGCCGCCGTCCACGCCGAGACGGCCCAGGTACCAAAGGCCCAGGTCCTTGCCGCCCACGTGGGGTTTCAGCATGCCGGTGTAGGTGATGCGGATGCTGCCCGGCACCTTGAGCCAGGTTTCGCCCAGGGCCATGGCCGCGGCTATGTCCGTGGAACCCATGCCCGTGGCGAACGCGCCCAGCGCGCCGTAGGTGCAGGTATGGCTGTCCGCGCCCACCACCAGGTCGCCGGGGCCGACAAAGCCCTGCTCGGGCAAGAGGGCGTGCTCCACACCCGCGTCGCCGCCTTCAAAATAGTGGGGCAGGCCCAGTTCCTGGGCGAATTCCCGGCAGAGCTTGACGTTTTCAGCGGAAGCGATGTCCTTTTGCGGCACAAAGTGGTCCATGACCATGACCACCTTGGTTTTGTCAAAGACCCTTTTCGCGCCCATGCGGCGGAAAGCCTTGATGCACAGGGGTGCGGTAATGTCGTTGCTGAGGACCAGAGAGGGCTTGCAGCTGATGAGCTTGCCCGGAGCCAGATCCTGTTCAGTGACGGACTGCACGGTATGGCGGCTCAGAATTTTTTGCGCCAGGGTTAAAGCCATGATGCGTTTCTCCAGGGCGTTAGAGCATGTTGATCTTTGTTGGAACCCCATTGAGAGCGCCCGTATAGTTTCCCCGCGGCAACAGTGTTTTTACGAGGTGCCGTTGAGCGGAGCATTAATAAAGAAGCTGGACGAAGGCCGGGAGAACATCTAGGATCCTGGGATCCCGAGTGTAGTCAAAACTACAAACTCAGACGTTCATCCACATCAGATTCGCCCCTAAGTGAAAACGCACCGCGCGTCAAGCTCGTCCGCCATGTCTTGCTGCCGCGCGAACAGGCTACCAGCCGGGAATACGCCATGAAAAGGACCGAGCAGCCTTCCTTTGCCCTGGACCGGGAGAGTTCTTCCTTGCACAGGCAGATAGTGGATTACATGCGCGACCAGATCCTCAGCGGCAATTTGAAGGAAGGCGATGTGCTTCCTTCCGAGCGGGAGCTGGCACAGCGCTTTGGAGTGAGCAGAATGCCCGTGCGCGAGGCCCTGCGCATTCTGGAGTATCTGGGGGTCGTACGCCATATGCGCGGCAAGGGGGAAGTGGTGCAGCGGGTGAACCTGGGGCGTCTGCTGACCAACGTGGCCCCGCTGCTGATGGAAACGCCCTCCGTGCTTTCCGATCTCTATGCGGTGCGCCTTGTGCTGGAAGAATATGCCGCGGCCCTGGCCGCCCGCCACTGTACAGATGAGGACCTGGCAGCCATAGAGGCCAGCATTCTGAGCATGGAAGAGGGCATGCATATGGGAGAGCCGGTGGAGGAGCCTTCCCTGGATTTTCATACCCATGTGTTGGGGGCTTCGAAAAACAAAGTGCTGCAGATGATAAACATATTTCTGAGCGAAATGCAGCGCTTTGCCAGAAAGCGGACTTTTCAGAGCCGGGAAATGCAGGAAATGTCCCTTCAGTACCACAAAACCATTTTTTCCAAAATCCGCAACCGCGACGAGCAGGGTTCGGCCACAGCCATGCGCGAGCACCTGTTGTACTCCGGGGACCGCCTGGAGAAGCGGCTGAAGAATTCGAACGGACCCTCTTGATACAAAAGAACGCAGCGGCGGGACCGGCAGGATGAACCCGCCGGTCCCGCCCGTTTTCATCCCCGGCCCAGAAAAGGCATCTTGTTGGGCATAATGACCAGGGACGGCACGCTGATGCCGTTGGGCAGGCCGGCCATGTAGACCACGGTTTGGGCCACCAGCTCCACGTCCATGCGCGGTTCCGGGCGGCGGGAACCGTCGGCCTGCAGCATGCCTTCTTCCATGCGCTTGGTTCTGGGTATGGCCGCGTTGCCGATATCGATCTGGCAGCAGCTAATGTCGTGTTCGCGGCCTTCCAGGCTCAGGGACTTGGTCAGGCCGGTGACCGCGTGCTTGGAAGCCGTGTAGGCGGCCCCGCACATGCGCGGCACGTGGGCGGAAATGGAGCCGTTGTTGATGATGCGGCCGCCCTTGGGGTTCTGTGCCTTCATGACCCGGAACGCGGCCTGGGCGCAGAGAAAGCTGCCGGTCAGGTTGGTATCGATGACTCTCCGCCAGTCCTCGGGGCTGATTTCTTCCAGGGGCCTGGTGGAAACGCTGACGCCCGCGTTGTTGAACAGCAGGTCCACCCGTCCGAAAGCCGTCACAGTGGCCTCGAACAGGGCCTTGACCGAGGCCGCGTCCGTCACGTCGCCGGGCAGGGGCAGCATGCGCGACGCATTGCTCCCGGCCAGGCTGACGGTTTCCTTCAATTCCGCCTCCCGGCGCGCCGTGACGGCCACGCAAAAGCCATCGGCCGCCAGGGCCAGGGCCACGGCCCGGCCTATGCCTGAACTGGCGCCGGTAACCACGGCCACTCTTTTCGTCTCGCTCATGAAGGGTCTCCTGCGGAAAGGCCGGTGTATTTTCGGCCTGTTCGTTTCGCGCGGCTCAGTTGTACAAGGGCAGGGGGCCGTCCGCGTGATCCACAACGACCAGGGGCAGCCCGAAGGAAGCCGCCCTGGCCCGGCCCCGTTCCGTGGTGATAATGGTGCCGCCTTTGCCCAGCAGCAGACCCTGGTGCATGACCACGTTGCCGCCCACAATAGTGCTCACGGGCTCGCACGCGGCCGGGTCCACCACAGTAATGTCCGCGTCCGCACCCAGGCTGAGGTGGCCCTTTTGGGGCAGGTTCAGCAGTTTGGCCGGGTTGACGCAGCTTTTGAGCACGAATTCGTTCAGGGTCAGGGCGCCCGCCTTTACCAGGCCCAGGCCGTCGCTGACAATGTTATTGCGGGGGATGATGCCCCCGTCCGTGGACAGGGCGTCCACAATAAAGCGGCCCTCCGCGTTTTTAGCCAGGTACAGGGCCATGCGCGGGGCGGCCGGGTTGATGTGCATGCCGCCGCCGATATCGCTTTTGGCCTCCAGCCAGGCGTTGGCCCCGGCCTTGCCGGTGACCACGTCTATTTCCAGACCCCGTTGCACGAAAACGTGGACCGAACCAGCCCGAATGGCCGCTTCCATGCCCTGGGCCGAGTCCTCAAAACCGAGAAAGGCGATATTGTCCCCCGTGGCCCGGCTGAGACAGCGCCCGTTGGGGTCTATGGTCAGGCGCGTGCCGTTGGTGCTGGCGATGTAGGATTCGCAATAGATGTTGGGGTTGGCTTCCAGCAGCTTGAGCGCTTCAGCCACTTCTTCCAGCGGCGTTTCACGCAGGCCCCGGCAGTAGCTGTTAACGTGGGCCAGGTGAACACTGTGGCCTTTGGTTATCTCAAAGAATTCGCGAACGGCCACAATGGTGTTGTCCGTGGCCGTGCTGCCGCAGTGCCAGGCCACGCGGCCGCCCTGTTTGCGGGTTTGGCTAACCACTCTGTGGTTGGTTTCCGGGGTCAGGGGGTAGTGGCCGCCCAGAATTTTTGTGCCCAGAGCGCCGTCGTCCATGGCTTTGGAAATGAATGCGTCCACGGCGGCTTCGTCCGCGTCCGGGCCGGGAAAGTTCACGCCGGGGTTGATGCCTTCCAGCACGCCCACGTTGATGCCCGCGCCATAGTCGCGCATGATTTTGAACACGTTGAGGGCCGGGCCGGACATTTCCATGGTGGTGGTGACGCCCGCCCGGGCCAGCATGCGGCAACCGCCGAACGCCGTGCCGAACGCCCTGCTGATGTGGGTGTGGATGTCGATGATGCCGGGCAGAATGGTCAGCCCGTCCAGAGGCAGAACCTTTTTGGCCGCGGCGTTCATATTCCGGGTGGAAAGCTCGGCCACGCGGCCTTTGGTAATGCCCAGGTTCAGTTCCCGGTCCACGCCGGCAACGGGGTCCACAACGCGCGCGCCCGTAAGCACGAGATCAAATTGCTGTGCCATGGAAACCTGCCTTTGTTTGGCTTGAATTATATGACAAAACAGCACCGCCAACCTACACCAGACCGCGCCACAGTCAAGCGTTACGCTGTTGCTGGTTTTTTCCCGCTTGCGCCTTTGGGGGAAAGTCTTATACGTATTGCCGGTACGTATTCCGTTTTTCCTGAAACCGGGGGAGAGGGCCGCCAGACCCTCTCCCTTGTAACGCTTTAGCCACTGAAAACAATGCAGAAGCCCCATATCCATATAGAAGGCGCGCGCCAGCACAACCTGAAAAACCTGACCCTGGACATCCCCCGCGACGAGTTGGTGGTGGTCTGCGGGCCTTCCGGCTCCGGCAAGTCCACCCTGGCCTTTGACCTGGTGTACGCGGAAGGCCAGCGCCGCTACGTGGAATCCCTTTCCGCCTACGCGCGCCAGTTCCTCCCCCAGATGGACAAGCCCGCCGTGGACAAAATAGAGGGCCTGTCCCCGGCCATTTCCCTGGAACAGCAGACCGCCACCAGAAACCCTCGCTCCACCGTGGGCACGGTGACGGAAATCCACGACTTTCTGCGGGTGTTCTATGCCCGCCTGGGCACCATGTACTGCCCCGTCTGCGGGGAAAAAATCGAATCCCGGGCCACGGACGAAATTATCGCGGACATTCTGGAACTGCCGGAAGGCGCCCGTTTTCTTATCCTCGCGCCCCTGGTTACCCTGCAGAAGGGCACCCACCAGGACCGCTTCAAAAAGCTGAAAGCCGAAGGCTTCGCCCGGGTGCGGGTCAACGGGGCCATGACCACCATTGACGAGGCCCCGGCCCTGGACAAGAACAAAAAGCACTCCATCGACCTGGTGGTGGACCGCCTGGTCATGCGCGAAGGCATACGCGGCCGCCTGGCGGATTCCGTGGAGCTGGCCCTCAAGTACGGGAACGGCCGCCTGACCGTAGCCGTGCAGCAGGACAAGAACCCGGACAAGCACAAGGAAACCGTGCACAGCACGCAGTCCGTGTGCCCCACCTGCCGGGTGAGCCTGCCGCCGCTTTCACCGCAGCTTTTTTCCTTCAACAGCCCGCTGGGCGCCTGCCCGCGCTGCCTGGGCCTGGGCAGCGTTGAATATTTCGAGCCCGCGCTGCTCACCCCCAACCGGGGCCTGTCCCTGGAAGGCGGGGGGCTCTTGCCCTGGAAAAACCCCAAGGTGTTCGAGCGCTACCAGGAAACGCTGTCCAAGCTGGGCAGGCGCTGGGGCTTTACCCTGGGCACGCCGCTGTCCGAGTTTTCCGAAGACGCCCTGACCGTGCTTTTCTACGGTGAAACCGCCGACGGCAAGCCCGCGTCGGAAGCCGCTTCCTCCCTGCGCCGCAACTGGCTGGGCGGTTCCATCATTGAGAAGGAATCCAAGCTGGAGAAAAAGCAGGTCATGGGCGAGTGGAAGGGCGTGATCGCCATTCTGGAAAAGGGCATGCAATACGGCGACGCCTGGCGCGACGAGCTTTCGCGCTACCGCCAGGTCACGGCCTGCCCGGTGTGCCGCGGCGCGCGCCTGAAACCGGAAGCCCTGTCCGTGCGTGTGGACGACCTGAACCTGAACGAATTCTGCTCCCTGTCCGTGGAACGCGCCCTGGCCTGGCTGAAAAGCCGCTCCTTTGACGCCCGCCACGCACCCGTTGCCGAACCGCTGCTCAAGGAACTGACCCACCGCATCGAATTCATGTGCAACGTGGGCCTGGACTACATTTCCCTGGGCCGCAACATGGCCACGCTCTCCGGCGGGGAAGCCCAGCGCATCCGCCTGGCCTCGCAACTCGGCTCCGGCCTGGTGGGCGTGACCTACGTGCTGGACGAGCCCTCCATAGGCCTGCACCCCCGGGACAACGAACGCCTGATCCGCACTCTGCGCAGCCTGCAACGGCGCGGCAACACCGTGCTGGTGGTGGAGCACGACGAAGCCACTATCCGGGAGGCGGACACGGTCATCGAACTGGGCCCCGGTTCCGGCGAGAAAGGCGGGGAGCTGGTGTTCTGCGGCACGGTGCCGGACCTGCTGGGTTCCGCGCAAAGCCTCACGGCCAAGTATCTGCGCGGCGACCTGTTCATTCCCAAGCCCAAGAAGCGGCGCAAGGGTTCCGGCGAACTGCTGCTCCAGGGCGTGACCACCAACAACCTGCGGGACGTGGACTGCCGCATCCCCCTGGGCGTGCTCACCTGCGTCACCGGCGTGTCCGGGTCCGGCAAAAGCTCCTTGGTGGTGGATACCCTGTACAAGCACCTGGCCCTGGCCCAGGGCATCAAGGTGGACGGGCCGGGCAGCATCGGCGGCATGAGCGGCCAGGAAGCCATAGAGCGCATCGTGGCCATTGACCAGACGCCCATAGGCCGCACCCCGCGTTCCAACCCGGCCACCTACACCAAGATTTTCGACGAGATCCGCGACATCTTTGTGCTGACCCCGGACGCCAAGAAGCGGGGCTACAAGCCCGGCCGCTTCAGCTTCAACGTCAAGGGCGGCCGCTGCGAAGCCTGCAGCGGCGACGGCCAGTTGCGCGTGGAAATGCACTTTCTGCCGGACGTGTTCGTGACCTGCGACGTGTGCAAGGGCAAGCGCTACAACCACGAGACCCTGGAAGTGCGCTACAAGGGCCTGAACATCGCGGAAGTGCTGGACCTGACCGTGCACCAGGCCAGGGCCTTTTTCGAGAACTACCCGGCCCTGGAACGCCGCCTGGCCGTGTTGGAAGACGTGGGCCTGGAATACCTGCGCCTGGGCCAGCCCGCGCCCACCCTGTCCGGCGGGGAAGCCCAGCGCATCAAGATTTCCCGCGAACTGGGCAAGCGCAGCCTGCCCGGCACCCTGTATATTCTGGACGAGCCCACCACCGGCCTGCACATGCACGAGGTGGGCAAGCTCATCAGCGTGCTGCACCAGCTGGTGGAAAAGGGCGCCACCGTGGTGGTCATTGAGCACAACACCGACGTCATCCTCTCCGCCGACCACGTCATCGACCTGGGCCCCGGCGGCGGCGAAAACGGCGGCCATATCGTTTCTTCCGGCACCCCGGAAGCCATTCTCAAGGACCCCGCCTCCGTGACCGGCGCCTTCCTTTCACAGGAACGCAAAGCGTGATATCCATACGGCGGAACGCTCCCAGCGGGCGTTCCGCCGTTTTTCCTTTCCACCCGAGCAGCCTGGAGGCGACGTGATGCGGCTTCATGCGGTGTGCGTCCGGACCGTTGTGCTTTTTGCGGTGTTATCTTTTGTGGTTGCCGTTCCGCATACGGCGGGCGCGGCTTCCGCCAAGGGGACGGCGCTTTCCCCGCTGGAAAGCCGCGCGGAGCTTGACGCGGGCAATGTGCGTTTCCGGGAAGGCAAAGCGCTGCACCCCCGGCAGGGCGCGGAGCGCAGGCTGGAGACGGCGCGCCAGGGCCAGGCCCCCATAGCCCTGGTGCTGGCCTGTTCCGATTCCCGTGAAGCGGTGGAACTGCTGTTCGACCAGGGCCTGGGCGATCTCTTTGTCGTGCGGGTGGCGGGCAACACCACGGGCACGGCCGTGCACGGCAGCATCGAATACGCGGTGGCGCATCTGCGCGTGCCGCTGGTCGTGGTGCTGGGGCACACGCGGTGTGGTGCCGTGGACAGCGTGTGGCAGGGGGGAGAATTCGGCGGTAATCTTGCCGGGCTGCTCGCGCCCATAGAACCGGCGGTGCTAAAGGTCAAAAAAGCGCATCCCGTGACGGCGGAGCGGAACCCTTCCACGGCAAGGCTCTTGGCTGTGGAGGAAAACGTGCGGAACGCCGTTCTTTCTGTCTCGCGCGACAATTCCGTGGCGCGGGAAGCTGCCGCAAGCAACAAATTGCTGATTCTGGGCGCGGTGTACGACTTGGAATCCGGCGCGGTTTCCTGGCTCGATCTTCCAAAACCCTAGGCGCATAGGGCCATGCTGGCTTCAGGCTGTTTTTCGGTTTGACAAAAAAGCTTCGGTTCCTATATTTCGTCGTATAACGAAATGTAGGAGATGATCATGCTGGACTTCATGACAGTCGTGCGCGCGCTGACGGACGAGAACCGGGTGCGCATTCTCATGGCCCTGCGCGGCCAGGAGATGTGTGTGTGCCAGGTCACGGCTTTTCTGGATTTGTCCCCCTCCACCACATCCAAACACCTTTCCATACTGCGCCAGGCGCGGCTGATCGAAAGCCGCAAGAAGGGCAAGTGGGTCTACTACCGGCTGGCGGAAGGGCCGGGCGTGAGCACGCTGGTGCAGGACGCCACGGCCTTGGTGGTGCACGGCACGGAACACGCGGACGTCATTCAGGAAGACCAGCGCCGCATCCGGCAAATACTGGAACGCGAAGCCAGCCTGTATTGCGGCACGCCGCCGGAGGGCGACGGCTTCCACTCCCTGGAGATCCACACCATGAACGACGCCGAAACCGACGCGGACAGCGAGACGGAGAAGTAATATGAGCGCCACCCACGAATGCGCCTGCTGTGCGCCTGTCAGCCTGGAACCCGAAACGCCGGGGCGGCAAAATTTTTCGGCCGTATACGCGGAACACCGGCAGGAAATACTGGTCCTGGCGGGCTCGGCCCTGATTTTCGCTCTGGCCCTGATTTTTGAGGGGGCCATTGAGCGGGCTTTCGGCCCCTGGGGCGGGCGCGTGCTGTTTGCCGTGCCCTATCTGCTCTGCGGCCTGCCTATCGCCAAGGAAGCGGTGGAAGCGGCTCTTAAAGGTGACCTGTTCAACGAATTCATGCTTATGTTCGGGGCCACGGTGGCCGCCATCTGCCTGGACCAGATGGCCGAGGCCGTGGGCGTGATGCTTTTTTACCGCATCGGCGAGCTGTTTCAGGATATCGCCGCTGCCGGGTCGCGGCGTTCCATCCGCAACCTGCTGGCTTCCAAGCCGACCACGGCCAACGTGTTGCGCAACGGGGAAGTTGCCTGCGTGGCGGTGGAAAGCGTGGAGCCGGGCGCTGAATTCATCGTACGGGCGGGGGAGAGCGTCCCCCTGGACGGCGAGGTGCTGAGCGGCGTTTCGCAGGTGGACCAGTCCCCGCTGACCGGCGAATCCATGCCCGTGGCCGTGGCCGCCGGGGACACGGTCATGGGCGGCACGCTGAATATGGAAGGTGTGCTCACCGTGCGCGCCACCAAGGCTTTTGCGGACACGCACATGGCCCGGGTGCTGGAACTGGTGGAAAACGCCGCTTCCAACAAGGCGCCCACGGAACGCTTCATCACCCGTTTCGCGCGCTACTACACCCCGGCCGTGGTGGCGCTGGCCTTTCTGGTGGCCGTGCTGCCGCCCCTGCTCGGCGGCGCGGACTGGCGCACCTGGATCTACCGCGCCCTGGTCATGCTGGTCATTTCCTGCCCCTGCGCCCTGGTTATTTCCATACCTCTCAGCTACTTCGGGGGTATTGGGGCGGCTTCCAAGCGGGGCATTCTGGTCAAGGGCGGCACCGTGCTGGACGGACTGACCCACGTGGACACGGTGGTCTTTGACAAGACCGGCACCCTGACCCAGGGCGTGTTCGCGCTGGTGGTCATAGAACCGGCCCACGGCGTGAGCGAGGACGAACTTTTGTACGCGGCGGCCGTGGCGGAATCGGATTCCAACCACCCCGTGGCGCGCTCCATCATGCGCCGCGCGGGCGAGGGCTTTGTCCGTCCGGCTGGCGCGCAGGTGTGCGAAGCGTCGGGCAAGGGCATGGTGGCGGAATTCGGCGGCTCCCGTTATCTCGCGGGCACGGAAGCGCTGCTGGCCGAACACGGCGTCAGCGTGTCGGAAAACGACAGACAGGGCACCCTGGTCCACGTGGCCAAGGACGCGCGCTACCTGGGCTGCCTGACGGTGGCGGACATGCTCAAGCCGGATGCGGAAGCGGCCGTGGCGGCCATTCGCGGGCAGGGCCACAAGACCTACATGCTTACCGGTGACAGGGAGGAAGTGGCGGCTTCCGTGGCCGCCGGGCTGGGCCTGGACGGCTACACGGCGGGCCTGCTGCCGGAAGGCAAGGTCAAGGCCCTGGACGGCCTGGCCGCGCGGGAGCGGGTGGCCTTTGTGGGCGACGGCATCAACGACGCGCCCATTCTGGCCCTGTCCCGCGTGGGCATCGCCATGGGCGGCGTGGGCGCGCAGGCCGCCGTGGAAGCGGCGGACGCGGTGATTCTCAACGACGCCCCTTCCAAGGTGGCGGAACTTCTGGCCCTGGCGCGCAAGGTGCGGGGCATTGTGTGGCAGAATATCTTCATGGCCCTGGGCGTCAAGGGGCTGTTCATGGCCCTGGGGGTCGTGGGGCTTTCCGGGCTGTGGGAAGCGGTGTTCGCGGACGTGGGCGTGGCTCTCTTGGCCGTGCTCAACGCCACCCGCGCCACACGGCAGTAACGGGCACGCGAAAAAGCAGCCGCGTGGAGAGCCGGGCGCTCTTCGCGCGGCTGCTTTGCACACGCCGGAATAATGAAAAAAAGTGACGTCCACCGGGCGCATGCCGCTTGACAGGCTGCGAAAACTGGCCTACCTCAGTGATGTTGAAAGTGGTTCTCATAATGTGCCACTGAGGAGCGCTCCATGGTCAGCGAATGCACCCTGCTTGACATCCCTTGCGGAGAAAAGGCCCGTATTCGCTCCCTGACCGGGCGGGATTCCGAACGCTCGCGCCTCTGCGCCCTGGGCTTCACGCCGGGCACGGAAGTGGAAGTCAGCCGCTGCGGCGGCGGGCGGCGCGTGCGCATCCGCAACACCTGCGTCATGCTGGACGCGGGCATTGCCGGCACTATTCTTTGCGACCACGGGCAGCAAGAAGATTCTCCCGCCAGGGAAGGGGGCTGCGGCGGCCGGCACAGGTACCGCCACGGCCATTCCTGATGCCCAAAGGGCAGCGGCGGGAAAAAGGAGATAGATATGGGTGAAACCATTGTTGTCGCGGTGATCGTGGCTGTGGCCCTTGCGTACACGGCCAACCATTTCCGCAAGGCCCGCAAGGGCGGTGGCTGCGGCTGCGGTTCTTCCTGCGGCTGCGGCGGCAAGTGTTCCTGCGAAGGGCACGGTGCGGCGTCCAAGCCCGGGTGCTGCAAGTAGCGGGTTTTTTTTTTGTTGTTTTATTGATAAACGTTATCAAAAAAAGAAGGGTGCGCCTACACTGCAGAGTGTTAAGGAGCGCAGCCGACGGAGTTACCCATGAGCACCCCTATTCCCATGCGGCAAATGAAAGAAGGGCAAAAGGCGGTCATTGCCTCCATCAGCGCGGACGGCGAACTGGGCCGCCGCATCCGCGACATGGGGCTTATCCCCGGCGCGGAAGTGCAGGTGGTGGGCCGCGCGCCGCTGCAGGACCCCGTGGCCCTGCGCCTCAAGGGGTTCACCCTGACCCTGCGCAATAACGAAGCGGACAAAATTACCGTAACCCCTGAGGAATAGCCTGGCGGGCGCCGTGTTTTTCCGTGCCGCCCTTTGTCCTTTTTTGAACCATATCCGGGAAAATTCTATGAATCGCATTCTCACTGTAGCACTTGCCGGGAACCCGAACTGCGGAAAAACCACCATCTTCAACCATCTGACGGGCTCCCGCCAGCATGTGGGCAACTACCCGGGCATTACCGTGGACAAAAAGTACGGTGACGCTCATCTGGACGGGCAGACCATACGCATCGTCGACCTGCCCGGAACATACTCCCTCACCGCCTATAGCCAGGAAGAAGTGGTCGCCCGCCGCATGCTGGCGGAAGAGCGCCCCGACGTCGTGGTGCAGGTGGTGGATTCCGGCGCGCTGGAACGCAACCTGTACCTTACCGTGCAGCTCATGGAGCTGGGTATTCCCGTGGTGCTGGCGCTGAACATGATGGACGAAGTGCGCAAGCGCGGCGACAGCATCGATACCAGGCGTCTGGCCCAGCTTTTGAATGTGCCCGTGGTGGAAACCGTGGGCCGTAGCGGGGAAGGCGTGAGCGAAGTCCTGCGCGCCGCTGTCGCTCTTGCGGCGGAACGTTCCGGAGCGGCCTGGGCTCCCTTGAAGATATCCTATGGCCCGGATCTGGACGCGGCCATGCAGGACATGGAGCCGGAAGCGGAACGCGGTCTTGCCGTTGTGCCCGCCGTTCCCGGTGGCCAGGCGCTTTTCCCCGCGCGCTGGATCGCCCTGAAGTATCTGGAAAACGACCCGGACATCCGCAAAGAAGGCCTGCTGCCCCCGGAAAACGCCGCCAAACTGGAAGAGCGCTGCGCGCAGGTGACCAAGCATATCAGCGACACGGTGCACAGCTACCCGGAAGCGGTTATCGCGGACTACCGCTACGGCTACATTTCCGGCCTGCTGCGCGGGGATGTGGTGCAGCGCCACAAAGATATCGCCGACCGCCGCGATTTTTCCGACCGGGTGGATAAGCTGTTGACGCACAAGCTGCTCGGTCCGCTGATAATGATTGGCATTTTCTATTGCATATACGAAATAGCCTTCAAGCTGGGCAGCTACCCCATGGACCTGGTGGAGGCCCTTTTTGACTGGCTGGGCGCCGCGGTGGGAGATGTTCTGGATGACGGGCTGCTCAAATCGCTTATTGTGGCCGGGGTCATCAAGGGCGCGGGCGGGGTGCTCACCTTTGTGCCGCTCATTCTGGTCATGTTCCTGCTCATCGCCTTTCTGGAAGACAGCGGGTACATGGCCCGCATAGCCTACATGCTGGACCGGGTTTTCCGCATGTTCGGGCTGCACGGCTCCTCCGTCATGCCGTATATAATCAGCGGCGGCATAGCGGGCGGCTGCGCCGTGCCCGGGGTTATGGCCACCAGAACCTTGCGCAGCCCCAAGGAAAAACTGGCCACCATCCTGACGGTGCCGTTCATGGCCTGCGGCGCCAAAATTCCGGTGTTCACGCTGCTGGTGGGCGCGTTTTTCGTGGAAGACCAGCGGGCCACGGTCATGCTCTGCATCACGCTCACGGGCTGGATACTGGCGCTGCTGGCGGCGCGGGTGCTGCGTTCCACCGTCATCACCGGGGAACCCACGCCCTTTGTCATGGAACTGCCGCCCTACCGGCTGCCCACCCTGCACGGCCTGCTGCTGCATACCTGGGAACGGGGCTGGCAGTATATCAAAAAGGCGGGGACCATCATTCTGGCCATTTCCATTCTGCTCTGGGCGGCCATGACCTTTCCCTCCCTGCCGGAAGACCGGGAAAAGCACTACGCCGACCTGAAAGCGCCGCTGGAAGAGCGTGTGGAAGCCGCTGAAAAGGCCGTGGAAGCGGTAAAAAAACTGGCTCCCGCTGAGGAAACCAAGGCCGAAGCGCCCGCCGCCAAGGCCAAGGAAGAAAAAGCGGAAAAAGAAGAACCCGGCACGCCGGAAGAAGAGGCGCTGGCGGAAGCCAAAGACGCCCTGGACGCGGTCAAGAACGAAGAATCCTCCGAAGCGTTGCGCCACTCCATAGCCGGCCGCATCGGCACGGCCCTGGAACCGGTGAGCAAGTACGCGGGCTTTGAATGGCGCACTAACATCGCGCTGCTGGGTGGCTTCGCGGCCAAGGAAGTGCTGGTCTCCACGCTGGGCACCGCCTATTCTCTGGGCGAAGTGGACCCGGAAGAGGCCGCGCCCCTGGAAGAGCAGATCAAGAACGACCCGCACTGGAACAAGGCCAACGCGTTGAGTCTGCTCATCTTCGTGCTCATCTACGCGCCCTGCGTGGTGACCATTGTGGCCATGAAAGCGGAAACCGGCGGCTGGCGCTGGCCCGTGTTCAGCCTGGTGTACAGCACGCTTCTGGCTTACGGCCTGGCCGTGGCCGTCTACCAGATCGGGAAAACGCTGGTATAAAGCGGGGCGGGGAAAAGGCGCGCGCCTTTTCCCGGCACACACGTCCCATATGCAGCGGGGCCACGTCACGGGTACATGACGCGGCCCTGTTTTTATGCAAGCGTTTTTTATTGCGGGCAATCCTGCGTCTTGACAGCGGCGGGGATAGGGAGGAAGTTCCGGATACCCAAAGAACGCCGGGGCGCCTGAAGGGGCGCTTCGGCATACCGGTCCGCATCCCGGCGAAGCAAAGGGCGCGGCCTGAAGAGAAGGTGCATCATGTGCGTGCAACAACGCGATACGGGGCGGGAAACCTTGAACCCACGTTGTTCCTGTCGGCGGAATGGAGTTCTTTTTTTTCTGGCTTTCCTGGCCGTGGCGGTTCTGGCCGTTCCCCAGCCCGCCCTGGCGCTGCGGGCGGTTTTGATTTCCGATACCCAGGGCTCCAAAGGGCCGAATTACGATTTCATTAACAAAACGGAGACGGAGGCGGTGAACAAGGCCATTCTGGCCATGAACCCCAAGCCGGACATGGTGTTTTGCCTGGGCGACCTGGCTGGGAGAGGGTTTACGGAAGAGACCGGCTACCAGTTCGAAGCCTGGAAAGAGCTGATGAGGCCCATAACGGACGCGGGCATCCCACTGTACGTGATCAAAGGCAACCATGAGCTGACCCGCGCCCGCAACGCGGACGACCCTTCCAAGCTCCGCTACTTCACAAGCAACCAGGAAGCGTTCCTGAAAGCCTTTTCCTCCATGCCTTCCAACGGCCCCAAGGGCTATGAGCACCTGGCCTATACCGTGAGCGACAAAAAGACCAAGACCGTGTTCGTGGCCATCGACTCCTATTACCTGGAAAAGGATCTGGAAAGTAAGCCGTACGGCGCTTACGGCCATATCAGCCAGGGCCAGCTGGACTGGCTGGCCGGTCCCCTGCCGGAAGTGGAAGAGGCCAGCCACCGCATTTTGCTGGCCCACGCTCCGGTCTTCAACCCCAAAAAGGAACGCCCCATCCCGCATGACGAAAGCTTCAAAAGCCTGTGGCGGACTTTGGAAGACAAGCATTTTGACCTGATGATAGCCGCGCACCTGCACATTTCCTCTTTCGCGCTGGTGGACGGCAAGGTGTGGCCGGAAGCGCGCTATCCCATGGCGCAGGTTATCATCGGACCGGTGGGCGGGAACAAGTCCTCCGCCGCCAAGGTGCTGTCCGACCCCGCCGTGTGGAACGTTTCAGTGGACCGCAATTTCCTTGTGGTGGACATAGCGGGGGCGGAGCCCCAAGACCCCATCACGCTGACCACGTATGCGAAAACGCCCGAAGGGTACAAAGCGGAGCGCCCGAGAACGCTGACAGGCCAGCGCGGCGCCGGGAAGTAGACGAATGCAAGGGCCGCGCCGGATTACGGTGCGGCCCTTTCATTTTTCAGGGGCGGAGCGCGATTACGCGCTTTTCCCGGCCGCCAGGGTGTGCCGGACAATCCAGGGGGCAAGGGGAAACAGTTCGTCGGTCCAGGCCGTGGACCAACCTTGCGAGCTGGTTGCCGGGGGCGGCACCAGCAAGCCCTGCACCTGGCCCTGGCTGCAGGTGCGGCTGTTCAGCCCTGACTCACAGATGTATTCCAGGCGCTTGCGGCACCTGTCACTGCCTCTGCGGGCGCCCGCGCGCAGGCATTTGAGCATGGCCATGGAATCGTTGCGCTGCCTGGCGTAGAACATGGCCAGGTAATAGCCCGCGTCGCCGTAGCCCGCCAGCAGGGCCCGTTCCAGCAGGCGGCGGCCGTCCGCTTCGTTGCCGCGGCTGATTGTTTGCAGGCCCAAAACAGCCATGGCCCGGATGGATCCCCGCATGGCGGCCTTGTGCAGGAACCTAGCCGCAATGGCTTGGTTTTTCCGTACCCGCACCCCTCTGTGGAATTCCTCATACAGGTGGTACAGGCCGTCCGCGCAGCCCAGGGCGGCCGCCTTGCTGAAAAAACGCAACATATAACGGTATCCGGATTCCCGGCATTTGGTCAGCACGGCCCCTTCTCTGAACAGTAACCCGATATGCAGGGCCGCCTCGGCGCTGCCAAGGTTTACCGCCCTGCTGTATAGCACCATGGCTCTGAATTTGTCGCGGGGCTGTCCGTTATTCCCCAGATCATGGCTGCGGCCTTCCTGGAAAAAGCTTTCGGCCTTCGCTAGCTGCATAAGAAATTCACGTTTCATCGGCATGAGGCTGGCCTCCATCGGCGAGCAAAGAAACAACATTTGCCACGGATAGCGTTGGAAGTGGGTATGCCTCCATGTGCCATTTCGGGAGGATAGGGTTCCGTGAAATTTTCCGGAGGACACTTCCATAACGTAGCATTTATCGAAGGAGGGATATATTCGCCAGGATTATATTTATAATTCTATATCTAGTATGAAGGCCGTGCGGACAAAAGAAAATGCCGCCGTGCGGGGCACGGCGGCATTGCGTTTCCATGTGAAGTCAATCAGCTGATATCCACCAGCAGGGGGTTGTCTTCCAGGTCTTCCAGGAATTTGTCCGGACGCTCTTTCTGCTCCGGCACCTGGATGTCCGAGTTGACGTATTCGCGGTAGCCCGTGCCGGCGGGAATGAGGCGGCCGACAATGACGTTTTCCTTGAGGCCGCGCAGGGGGTCGGACTTGCCGCGCAGGGAAGCTTCCGTCAGCACCTTGGTGGTTTCCTGGAAGGAAGCCGCCGAGATGAAGGACGAGGTGGTCAGAGAAGCCTGGGTTATGCCCAGCACCAGCGGTTCGGCCGTGGCCGGGGTGCGGCTTTCGGTAAAGGCCCGCTGGTTTTCCACGCGGAAATCCTGCTTGTCCACCTGTTCCCCGACCAGGAAGCTGGTGCCGCCGGAATCCAGCACCGTGACCTTGCGCAGCATTTGCCGCACAATGACTTCAATGTGCTTGTCGTCGATGCCCACGCCCTGGAAGCGGTACACGTCCTGGATTTCTTCCACCAGATAGTGGGCCAGGAATTTTTCACCCTTGGTGCGCAGAATGTCGTGCAGTTCCGGGTGGCCTTCGGTCAACAGTTCCCCGGCTTCCACAAAGTCGCCGTCGGAAACCGTGATATGCTTGCCTTTCGGCACCAGATACTCTTTGGCGTCGCCCGTTTCCGGGGTGACCACGATTTTCCGCTTGCCCTTGCTTTCGCCGGCAAAGGTGATGGTGCCGTCGATTTCCGAAACCACGGCCATGTCCTTGGGCTTGCGCACTTCAAAGAGCTCGGCCACGCGGGGCAGACCACCCACGATGTCCTTGGTCTTGGAGCTTTCCCGCGGCTTTCTGGCCAGCACGTCGCCGGCCTGGATTTCCATGCCGTTGCGCACCATGAGCAGCGCTCCCACGGGCAGCTGGTAGGTGGCCGGAATGTGCGAGCCGGGGCGGGATTTCACCGCGCCGGATTCGTCGCACACCGAGATGGAGGGGCGGAAGTTGGTGGTCCGGTACTCGATGATGGACTGCGAGGAGAGGCGGGTGGCTTCGTCCACTTTCTCCTGGTAGGTCTTGCCTTCCACGATGTCCGTGAACTTGATGATGCCGTTCACTTCCGAGACGAAAGGTTCGTTAAAGGGGTCCCATTCGGCCAGCAGCTGGCCCTTTTTGACTTCCTGCTCCTCCTGCACGGAGAGGCGGGAACCGTTGGGCAGGATGTACTTTTCCCGCTCGCGGCCCTGTTCGTCCACAATGCTGATCTGGCCGCTCTTGCCGAGCACCATGAGCAGCCCGTCGCGGTTCTGGATGAACTTGACCCGGGAGAAGATGACCCGGCCCGCGTGCTGCGCTTCAATGCTGGAGCGCTCGATTTCGCGCGAGGCCGTGCCGCCGATGTGGAAGGTGCGCATGGTCAGCTGCGTGCCCGGCTCGCCGATGGACTGGGCCGCGATAATGCCCACGGTTTCCCCGATGTTGACCAGGTGCCCGCGGGCCAGGTCGCGGCCGTAGCACATGGCGCACACGCCGCGTTCCGCCTGGCAGGTCAGGGCGGAACGGATGGTCAGGGAGTTGATGCCCATGTTGTCCATCTGCTCGGCCACTTTTTCGTCCACCAGGGTGTTGGCCGGGAAGACTTCCTTGCGGGTTTCCGGGTCGTACACGGGGTAGAGCAGCACGCGGCCGAGAGCCCGTTCCGCGAGACGCATCTTGATTTCCCCGGCTTTGACCAGGTGGGTCAGCTCAATGCCGTCCACGGTGCCGCAGTCTTTTTCGCTGATGATCACGTCCTGCACCACGTCCACCAGGCGGCGGGTGAGGTAACCGGAGTTGGCCGTCTTGAGGGCCGTGTCCGCCAAACCTTTACGCGCGCCGTGCGTGGAGTTGAAGTACTGCAAGACGTCCAGCCCTTCGCGGAAGCAGGAGGTGATGGGCGTTTCAATAATTTCGCCGGAGGGGCGGGCCATCAGGCCGCGCATGCCCGCGAGCTGGCGCATCTGGTCCTGGTTGCCCCGCGCGCCGGAGGTGGACATCATGAAAATGGGGTTGAAGGAGGCGTTGGTCTTGGTCTCGCCCGTTTTCTCGTTGGTCAGCACTTCCGTGGAGACCTGGCGGATCATTTCCGCGGAAACGTCTTGCGTGGCCTTGGTCCAGACGTCCACCACCTTGTTGTACTTTTCTGTACGGGTGATGATGCCGTCGCGGTACTGGCGCTCGATGTCGTCCACTTCGTTCTGGGACTTCTCGATAATGCCTTTCTTGGCCGGCGGGATTTCCAGGTCCTTAACCCCGATGGTGATGCCCGCGCGGGTGGCGAATTCGTAGCCCACGTCTTTGAGGCGGTCGCAGAGAATGACCGTGGCCTTGGTGCCGGCGTCGCGGTAGGCGGTGCCCACCAGGCGGCCGATGTTTTTCTTGTTCAGCACGCAGTTGACCAGGGAGAATTCCACGCCCTTGGGCAGCACATCGTGAATGATGACCCGGCCGGGGGTGGTGTCCAAAAGTTCCCCGTCCATGCGCACCTTGATTTTGGCGTGCAGGCCCAGGCGGCCGGAATCATAGGCCGTGATGACTTCCCAGGGCGCGCAGAAAATGCTGCCCTCGCCCTTTTCAAAGTCCCGTTCCACGGTCATGTAGTAGAGGCCCAGCACGATATCCTGGCTGGGCACGATGACCGGGGACCCGTTGGCCGGGGAAAGGATGTTGTTGGTGCTCATCATCAGCACCCGGCATTCGATCTGGGCTTCCACGGACAGGGGCAGGTGCACGGCCATCTGGTCGCCGTCAAAGTCCGCGTTGTACGCGGAGCAGACCAGCGGGTGCAACTGAATGGCCTTGCCTTCCACCAGCAGGGGCTCAAAAGCCTGGATGCCCAGACGGTGCAGGGTAGGGGCGCGGTTGAGCATCACGGGATACTCGCGCACCACGTCTTCCAGGATATCCCAGACCACCAGTTCTTCGCGCTCCACCATTTTCTTGGCGCTCTTGATGGTGGAGGCCAGGCCCCTTTCCTCAAGTTTGGCGTAGATGAAGGGTTTGAACAGTTCCAGGGCCATTTTCTTGGGCAGGCCGCACTGGTGGAGTTTCAGCTTGGGGCCGACCACGATAACGGAACGGCCG
Source organism: Desulfovibrionaceae bacterium (assembly GCA_031551765.1). Classification (GTDB taxonomy): domain Bacteria; phylum Desulfobacterota; class Desulfovibrionia; order Desulfovibrionales; family Desulfovibrionaceae; genus JAVBNC01. The sequence continues at coordinate 8,300 of JAVBNC010000129.1, read as the reverse complement.
GAATAGTCCACGCGCTTGCCCAAAAGGTTCTGGCGGAAACGCCCCTGCTTGCCCTTGATCATGTCGGACAGGGATTTGAGCGGGCGGCCGTTGGTGCCGGTAATGGCGCGGCCACGGCGGCCGTTGTCGAACAGCGCGTCCACCGCTTCCTGCAGCATGCGCTTTTCGTTGCGGATGATGATGTCGGGCGCGCCCAGTTCCATCAGCCGTTTCAGGCGGTTGTTGCGGTTGATGACCCGGCGGTACAGGTCGTTCAGGTCGGAGGTGGCGAAACGGCCGCCGTCCAGGGGCACCAGGGGGCGCAGTTCCGGCGGAATGACCGGAATTACTTCCATGACCATCCATTCGGGCTTGTTGTTGGACTCGATAAAAGCCTCAACAATTTTCAGCCGCTTGGTCAGCTTGCGCTTTTTGGTCTGGGAGCGGGTGGCCTGGGATTCTTCGCGCAGTTCCGCGCGCAGCTTTTCCAGGTCCAGTTCTTCCAGCAGGGAGCGGATGGCTTCCGCGCCCATGCCCACAGTAAAGGCGTCTTCGCTGTAGTGGTCAATGACCTGCAGGTACTGGTCCTCGGAAATGACCTGAAGCTTGCCCAGGCTGGTGCTGCCCGGGTCCAGCACGATGTAGGAGTCGAAATAGAGCACCTTTTCCAGGTCGGCCATGGTCATGTCCAGCAGCGTGCCGATCTTGGAAGGCAGGGTCTTCAGAAACCAGATGTGGGCCACGGGCGCGGCCAGCTCGATATGGCCCATGCGCTCGCGCCGCACCTTGGAGGCGATGACTTCAACGCCGCACTTTTCGCAGACGATACCGCGGTGCTTCATGCGCTTGTACTTGCCGCAGTTGCACTCGTAGTCCTTGACCGGCCCGAAGATCTTGGCGCAGAACAGGCCGTCCCGCTCGGGCTTGAAGGTGCGGTAATTGATGGTTTCCGGTTTCTTGACCTCGCCGTAGGACCATTCGCGAATGGACTCCGGCGCGGCAATGCTGATCTGGATGGCCTTCAGGTTGCGGATGTTCGCCACATTGGCTGAAGAGCCCCGGATAGTGAAAAGATCGTCGAGTGTCATGGCTACCTCGATATATAGTCGCCCCGGGGCGGAACAGGCCGCCCCGGGTTAACAAAGTGCTTATTCGGAATCGTCGTTGCGCGTGTTTTCAAAGAACTCGGGCCGGTCTTCCGGCGCGTCCGAGCCTTCCGTGTAGGCGCTGCCTATGCGTTTGGGCTTTTTCTTGCCCTCTTCCTGGTGCAGGGTCACGTCCAGGCCCAGGGACATCAGTTCCTTGACCAGCACGTTGAAGGATTCCGGCAAACCGGCTTCCAGGAAGTTGTCGCCCTTGACGATTTTTTCGTACATCTTCACCCGCCCGGCCACGTCGTCGGACTTGACGGTGAGGAATTCCTGCAGAAGGTAGGAAGCGCCGTAGGCTTCCAGGGCCCAGACTTCCATTTCCCCCAGACGCTGGCCGCCGAACTGGGCCTTGCCGCCCAAGGGCTGCTGTGTGACCAGGGAGTAAGGGCCCGTGGAGCGGGCGTGGATTTTTTCGTCCACCAGGTGGTGGAGCTTGAGCATGTACATCACGCCCGTGGTGATGCGGTTTTCAAAGGGCTCGCCGGTGCGGCCGTCGTACAGCGTGGTCTTGCCGTCGTCCGGCAGGTTGGCCCGGCGCAGCCAGCTCCAGAGCTCCTCTTCCGTGGCGCCGTCGAAGACCGGCGTCTTGGTGACGATGCCGTCCTTGAGCTGCTTGACGGAAGCTATGAATTCCGCGTCGTCCATCTCGTCGATGAGCTTGGAGGTGGCGGCGTGGTCAAACACGCTCTTCACTTCCTTGCGCACCTGCTCAAGCGCCGCGCCGCTGCCCACCAGGTCGGCGAGCTGGCGGCCCAGCTCTTGGGCGGCCCAGCCGAGGTGGGTTTCCATGATCTGGCCGATGTTCATCCGCGAAGGAACCCCGAGAGGGTTGAGCACGATATCCACGGGGCGGCCGTCGGCAAAGAAGGGCATGTCTTCCTGCGGCAGTATGCAGGAAACGACGCCCTTGTTCCCGTGGCGGCCGGCCATTTTGTCGCCCACGTTCAGCTTGCGCTTCACCGCGACGTACACTTTGACCATTTTGATGACGCCGGGGGGCAGGTCGTCCCCTTCCGTCACCTTGCCGCGCTTGGAATCGTAAATGCCCTTGATGTAGGCGATCTGACGGGTGTAGTCCTCCAGCACGGCCGCGACCTGCTCGTTGACTTCCCGGCTTTTGAACAGACCGGCCAGCTTTTTGAGCGGCACGTCGGCCAGCACTTCCGGTGTGGCCACGTGGCCCGCTTCCGCCAGGACTTCGCCTTTTTTCTTGCCCGCCAGCGTGGTGCCCAGTTGCTTGCCCGCGGCGAACGCGAGAATTTTCTCCCGCGCGCTCTGGGTCAGGCCGTCCACATGGTCCCCTTCCTTGCGGTCCAGGGCGGCGAGCTCGAACTCTTCAATGGTCAGGGTGCGCTCGTCCTTTTCGCCGGAACGGCGGTTGAAGACGCGCACTTCAATGATCGTGCCCTCGATGCCGGGCGGCACCTTGAGGGAGGTGTTCTTCACGTCCCGGGCCTTGTCGCCGAAAATGGCGCGCAAGAGCTTTTCTTCCGGGGTGAGCTGGGTTTCGCCCTTGGGGGTGATTTTGCCCACCAGGATATCGTCCGGCCGCACGGAAGCGCCGATGCGGATAATGCCGCTGGCGTCCAGGTTGCGCAGCATGTCCTCGCCCACGTTGGGAATGTCGCGGGTGATTTCTTCCGGCCCCAGCTTGGTGTCCCGGGCCACCACCTCGAATTCCTCGATGTGCACGCTGGTGAAGGTGTCTTCCTTCACGCAGCGCTCGGAAATGAGGATGGAGTCCTCAAAGTTGAAGCCGCACCAGGGCATGAAGGCCACGGTAAGGTTCTTGCCCAGGGCCAGCTCGCCGTACTCTATGCCCGGGCCGTCCGCCAGCACGGCGCCTTTTTTCACGACCTGGCCGGGCAGGCAGATGGGCTTTTGCCCGAAGCAGGAGCTTTGGTTGGACTTGTGGAATTTCAGCAGGTTGTAGGATTTGACCCCGCCGCTTTCCGGGTACAGGTTGCCTTCATAGGCCATGATGATGCGGTCCGCGTCCACGTAGCGCACCACGCCGTCGTTTTCCGCCAGGATGCACGCGCCGGAGTCACGGGCCACGTCGCCTTCCATGCCGGTGCCCACCAGGGGCACTTCGTTGCGCAGAAGCGGCACGGCCTGGCGCTGCATGTTGGAACCCATGAGCGCGCGGTTGGCGTCGTCGTGCTCCAGGAAGGGGATGAGCGCGGCGGAAATGGAAACCATCTGCGAAGGCGAAATGTCCATCAGCGTCACGGTTTCTTTGGGCTGCATGAGCACGTCGCCCTTGACGCGGGTGGTGACGAACTCTTCCGTCAGCGCGCCGTTCGCGTCCACGGGCACGTTGGCCTGGGCGATGACCTCGTTCATTTCGGCGGAGGCGTCCAGGTAGACGATCTCGTCGGTCATCTTGCTGTCGCGCACCACGCGGTACGGGGTTTCGATGAACCCGTAGTCGTTGACCTTGGCGTAAGTGGTCAGGGAGACGATAAGGCCGATGTTCGGGCCTTCCGGCGTTTCAATGGGGCAGATGCGGCCGTAGTGGGAGGTGTGCACGTCGCGCACCTCAAAGCCCGCGCGCTCGCGGGTCAGGCCGCCGGGTCCCAGGGCGGAGAGGCGGCGCTTGTGCGTCACTTCCGACAGCGAGTTGGTCTGGTCCATGAACTGCGAAAGCTGCGAGGTGCCGAAAAACTCTTTGAGCACGGCGGCCACGGGTTTGGGGTTGATAAGGTCATGCGGCATGAGGGTGGCCACTTCCTGCAGGCTCATGCGTTCCTTAATGGCCCTGTCCATACGCACCAGGCCTATGCGGTACTGGTTTTCCACCAGTTCGCCCACCGGGCGTACGCGGCGGTTGCCCAAATGGTCAATATCGTCGGCCGGGCCGTGGGTATCTTTAAGGTACATCAGTTCTTTTATGGCCAGCAGGATATTGTCGTCGCTAAGCGTGCGCTTGTCCGCTTCCTTGTGCAGGCCCAGGCGCTGGTTCAGCTTGTAGCGGCCAACCGGCGAAAGGTCATAATAGTCCTGGTTGCGGAACAGGTTGTCAAAGAAGCTGGCGGCAATTTCCGCCGTGGGCGGGGAACTGGGGCGCAGGCGGCGGTAAATTTCAATTTGCGCGGCGGCCTTTTGTTCTTCCGGGGTGCCGTTGATCTTGTCCATGACAAGGGTGTCACGCAGGGATGAAGAGGTTTCCGCGCCCTTGGTGTGCAGCACGGCAATGCGGTCTATGCCCGCTTCGCGCAGGGTATCAATAAGCCCTTCGGTAATTTCGTCCGCCGCGCGGGCAATGAAAGATTCACTGTCGTTAGGGTCGGCAATATCTTCCGCCAGGAAAAGGCCGAAAATGAAGTCATGCGGCACTTCAATGGATTCCGCCCCGCTTTCGCACATTTGGCGCCAGGCGCGTTTGGTAATGGGCTTGCCGGCCTTTACCAGCACGTTGCCGTCTTTACCCACCAGGTCGCGGAAGGCGTTTTCCTTGCGGTACAGGTCTTTTTCCAGCGCCCAGTTCACGCTGCCGTCTTTGGCCAGGATGTAGTGTTCTTTTTTGTAGAAATAGTTCAAAATATCCGCGTTGGTCATGCCCATGGCCTTGAAGAGGATGGTCACGGGCATTTTGCGGCGGCGGTCTATGCGGGTGTAAAGAATATCTTTGTGGTCAAAATCAAAGTCCAGCCAGCTGCCGCGCATGGGGATAATGCGGCAGGAATAAAGCACTTTGCGGCTGGAATGGGTTTTGCCCTGGTCATGTTCAAAGATAATGCCGGGCGAACGCTGCAACTGGTTTACAATTACGCGTTCTGTGCCGTTTATTATAAAGGTGCCCTTTTCCGTCATAAGCGGCAGGGTGCCGAAGTAAATATCCTGTTCCTTGATGTCGCGTATGGTGCGGTTGCCGCTTTCCTCATCAACATCATACACCACAAGGCGCACCTTGATGCGGATGGGCGCTTCATAGGTAAGGCCCTTGCTTATGCATTCCGGCTGGTCGTACTTGGGTTCACCAATTTCATAGCTTACGTATTCCAGGCTGGCGGTGCGGTTGAAGTCTTCTATGGGGAAGACGGAACGGAAAACCCCTTCAAGGCCGGTGTCTTTGTCACGGGCTTCCACGCCTTCCTGCAAGAAATCCTTGTAGGAATCCACCTGCAGGTTAAGCAGGTGCGGGGTTTTCACATTGACGGCGATTTTGCCGAACTGTTTGGTAATTTGGGCCATTATTTACCTCATAAGGGGTGCCGGCAAGCGCCGGAGAGCGAGGGATAAAAAGCAAAAGAGCGCACTGCGTAAAAAAACACGCAGGGCGCAATTGACACGCAAGAGGCCCGTAATTACAGGCATTGTTACGCTTCAGGACTCATATGCCGCTGTTGACATGCAAACATTGAACGCAAATAGATATGCAATTTTTTTTTAAAAAGCAAGCAAATTTTTTTCGATTTCGCTTCCCTTTTATTCAAAGAGAGGTTATACAACCCGATATGTCAAAATAAATTTGGCAATGCCTGAACGCTTCAAGGCGCTTCAGGCCAGAACATTTTGCGCTTTCAAGCAAAATTAGGCCATTGCGCAATGGCCTAAAAATACGCGGCACGCGGGTTCTTTATCTAGAATCCGCGTTGCGTTGCGTCCTTGTTTATCATTATAAAGTGTTTTTGCTTTTAAAATGTTTTTGATTTTCAGCTGTTGGCGGCATGTGGCAATTACATTGTCCAATTAAACTTTATTTTTTTATGGTGAATCAATGAGAATACGTAACAAAATCATGCTTTCCATTCTTTTTGCCGTGCTGGTGGCTACCGCGGGCATAACCATCACGGTATCCTATGAAATGCGCAAGGCCTTTTGGGAAAATTTCAATGTGAACAGTCAGGCCCAGCTTGAACGCATGAACGCCTTCACTGAAAGCTTTTTTGACGCCCCCAAGCAGGTGTTGGGCCTGTTGATTGAAACGCCGGCGGTGAAAGACAACCTGGAATTTGCCAGCACGTACATGGACCGCAAGACAGAATTTAAAACGGATCACGCCAGCTTTGGGCCGGAAGAACAGGCCATGTTTCAGGTCTTTTCCCGCTTTATGAACGCCTTTACCAGCTATGCGGCCATTTATGTGGGCACGGCCAACGGCGGCATGACCATGGCCCCGGACGACCCCCTGGGCGCCGCGTATGACCCGCGCAAACGCCCGTGGTATACCGCGGCGGACAAAAATAACAAGATCATGCTGACTGAAGGCTATGTTTCCACCACTGGTAAAACAGTGTGCAGTATAACCGGGGTGGTGCGTTCCACCCAGGGGCTGCGCGGGGTTATCGGCGTAGACATAAACCTTTCCACCCTTACAAGGGAAATAGGCGAAGTGCGCGTAGGCAAAACCGGCTACGTGATAATGCTGGACAACCTTGGGCAGGTGCTTATAGACCCCATGAATTCCAAAATGGACATGCCGGCGGAAAAACGCTGGGCCGGTAAAACGGCGGAAAAGCTGCCCGCGGACGCGGCAGAGGCCATAGGCGGCCTGAAAAAATTGCAAAACGGCATAGCTGAAGTATCTTTTAACGGCAAAGACTGGCTGGCCCGGGTAAAAACCACTGAAGACGGCTGGTATTTGATAATGCTGCAAGAAAAGGATGAAGTGTTCGGGGCCGCGCTTGACGTAACCCTGAGCATCTTCCTGGTGGGGCTTGGCATAATGGTTATAATGGCGGCGCTGGCCTTTGTGGTTTCCCGTTCCATAGCCCGCCCCATTGGCCGCCTGGCCGTGGCCGCGCAGCAGGTTTCCGGCGGCGACCTTAAAGCCATTCCGGAAGAAGAAGCCCCCTTCAAGGCGGAACTGGGCATTTTGCACAAAAGCCTGAAGCAAATGGTGAAAAAACTGGCCGAACTGGTAGATACCGCCAACAGCAAGATGCGGGAATCTGAAGAAGCCCTGGCCCTTTCCAAGCGTTCGCTTGAAGAAGCCGAACAGGCCAAGCAAATGGCGGAAAAGGCCCGGCGCGAAGGCATTTTGCAAAGCGCCAACCAAATAAGCGAAGTTATGGATTCCCTTGGTGACGCTACCCGCAGGCTTATAAAGGAAGCGGAGCAAATGGAGCAAAGGGCCGATGCCCAGCGCGGCCGCGTGGGTGACACCGTGCAGGCCGTTGATCAGATAAACGCGTCTGTATCTGAAGTTTCTTCAAGCACCGGCCGCACCGCCCGCCTGGCGGAACAGGCCATGCAGGAAACCGGCAGCGGCAAAAACCTGGTTATGGATCTGGTGGCCCGCATGCAGGAAATTGAAACCCGCAGCCGCGCCATGAGCGACAGCCTGGCGGAACTTGGCGTAAAAGCTGGGAATATTGGGCAAATTATCAACATAATCAACGACATTGCCGACCAGACCAACCTGCTGGCCCTGAACGCGGCCATTGAAGCGGCCCGCGCCGGTGAAGCCGGGCGCGGCTTTGCCGTTGTGGCCGATGAAGTGCGGAAGCTGGCGGAAAAAACCATGGAGGCCACCAAGCAGGTGGGCACCGCCATTACCGCCATACAGCAGGGCACCAACAGCAGCGTGCAGGCCATGCAGGGCACTTCCGCCTATGTAAGCGAATCTACAGACCTTGCCAACAAGGCCGGTAACGCGCTGAACAGCATTGCCGTAATAGTAAACAGCACGGCGCAGGAAGTGGGGGCCATTTCCAAATCCAGTGAACACCAGTCCGCCGTGGCGGAACATATTAACCGCAGCACCCAGGCCATAAGCGAAATAACCAGCGCCGTGGCGGAAAGTTCCAACCGTTCCAGCATGGCGGCGCATGAACTTTCAAAGCTGGCGCAGCATATGAACGAAGTTGTAAATAAAATGAAGGCGGAATAGGCAAGGGGGGAATGCCCCCGGCGGGCAGCGCCCCATGCGTAACAGGGTCTCGCGCCGCGACCCCATGGTAGAACTGGTTTAGGTTTAAAGCTAATCGCCTTGGGGCAATTGAATAAAAATAAACTAAACATAAAAAGGCGTTGTTATCTGCATTGCGGATAACAACGCCTTTAAGCTTATGTCGAAACCTACTGTAACCTACCGTGGGGTTGCGGGGGGTTCAACCCCCCGCGCGGGGTGCAGGGGCAGCGCCCCTGCCCGCCGGAGGCATCCCCCGCGTCCTTCCCCCGCGCCTTTTTCCCGCGCCCCTTCCCGCGCTATTTTTAGGCCTC
>JAVBNC010000038.1:0-11102 GCA_031551765.1 Desulfovibrionaceae bacterium | reverse complement strand
CTAAAATAGAGATGGAATCAGATGCAGACTGTCAGCTCTGCGACTGTTGTTGCTGTTGTTGCCGGCGCTGTTCCTGCCGGGACTTATCCTGATCCTGGCGGCGGCGTTCCTGGTCTTTGCGCTCCCGGTCCCGCTGCTCTTTTTGCTGCTGGCTCTGCTCCTGACGGCGGCGCTCGTCCCGCTCGCGGTCCCTGCGCTCCCGGTCCTGCTGCTCTTTTTTCTGCTGGCTTTGTTCCTGGCGGCGGCGCTCCTCGCGCTCACGATCTTTGCGCTCGCGGTCCTGCTGTTCCTGCTTGTGCTGCCGGTCCCGGTCGTCACGCCTCTGGTCCTTGCGCTCGCGGTCCCTGCGCTCGCGCTCTTCCCGTTCCCGACGCTCGCGGTCCTGCTGTTCTTTTTGCCGCTTATCATGTTCTTTATCGCGCTTCTCGCGTTCTTTCCGCTGCTTTTCGCGCTCTTTCTCGTGCTTTTCCCGCTCGCGCTCCATGCGCTTCTGTTCCTTGCGCTCCCATTCCAACCGTTCGCGCTCCAGGCGTTGGCGCTCGCTGGCAATGGCCCGGCGCTCAAGCTCCATACGTCGCTGGCGCTCGCGCTCGTAGCTTTCCCGCTCTCTGCGCTCATAGTCGGAATAGCGCTGGTTGTTGTGGTAGTAATCGTCTCTGTAACGGTCGTAGTAGGGATCGTGGCCGTATTGGTTGGGAACGCAGGCCCACGGTCCCAAAGCCAACGCCAAAAGCACTACGATCGACTTCACCCCCAAGCGTCCCATGGCATACTCCTGTGCTGTGCAACATCCACACGTTCAATCGTTGGAAAAGCCAGAAGCCACTGCTGTGCGCCGTTGGAATCTCCAAAGAAGTATTTTGTCCGCCAGGAAAAGAAAAAAACGGTATTTTTACGAAACAGTAAAAACACCTACGTCCGCCTTGGCTATTCCCCCAGAAAAAAGGAGCCAAGACAAACCGGACCAATTCAGTACGCAACGCGATGCGCCAAGACATGCACGCGCTTCGTGCGGAATCAGTCTGGCACGGCCAGAGAGCGAAAAATCATTTCTGAAGACTCTATACCTTCTGCGCTACTCCTTCGATAGAATACTTTGTTTTGCCGTGGTATGTAAAGTCGTCCTCCACAATGGTGATGACGGTAAATTTCGTCAACAACTTCGCCATGGAATCCACAGTAAAGTAACGCCGCTTCTCGCCGTTTTCCGACAGGTAATAGTCCGGCTCTATCGGTTTCGCGCCCTTGCACTTGCTGGTATGGGTCAATTCCTTGTGGCTGTTCACCTTGAAAATGAAGTACCCGCCCGGTTCCAGCGCGTTGTAGATGTTCCCGAACAGGGTGATGGTGTCGGCCATGGAAAAATAATGTACGCTGAGGCTCGCGAAAAAGATGCCCACGCTGTTGGGCGGGAAGGGCAGCCCCTGGTTCATGTCCATATGTTTCAGGGGCAGGTTCGGGTTGCGCTGCCGGACCACTTCCAGCGCGGCCTCTGAAATGTCGCAGCCCTCAACGTCGTAGCCCTGCTCAAGCATGAAACAGGCGTGCACGCCGTCGCCGCAGCCCAAATCCACGATTTTGGACAGCTTCTTTTCTTCAAAGTAATTCTGGTACTTAGTGTTCCACATCTTTTCCGGGCTGACGTCGTTGACGCCCTTGCCGAAACGCTCATGCCAGCGCTGTGTTGTAAGGTCCATGGCCGTATCCCCTATTTCCGGTCGGTGTTGCGGGCAGGGGCGCTCCACGCGAAGCGCCCCTGCCGCCTGGTTATTTGTGGAACAGCTTTTCGGGCACGAAAATCCGCCCTTCCATGATCACCCGCGCGGTGCGGCCTATGGCGGCGCGCTCCACCCGCAGGCCGTTCCCGTCTTGCGAAACTTTGGCTTCCACTTCGATAATGCCCGCCGGGTGGCCCAGGCGCACCAGGCCCCTGCCCATGGCGTCCCTGTCGCAGAACTCGTGGGCGATGGTGCCCGGCACAAGACTGGCAATGGCCGTGCAAATGGAACCCGTGCCCGCGTAGGTCTTGTGCATGATCTGCATGAACATGCTCCGCACCAGGACGTCGTATTCGCCCGCCTTGATGGCGTTGCCCTTGAGGTGGCCCACGTAGTCCGCCTTGGGCCCCACGAACACGATGTGCGGGGTGTTCTTGCGCACCGTGGAGGCGGAAACGGGGGTATCCGCCAGACCCGCCATCCAGGCGGCGTGAGCGCGGATGGATTCCAGCTTGCGCAGCATGTCCGGGTCGGAATCAATGTCCTGCGGGGTTTCCGTGCCGGTCAACCCCAGGTCGGAGGCGCGCACGAACACCTGGCAGGCCGCCGCATCCACAATGGACATCTCTATCTCGCCCACGCCTTCCACATGGTCCTTGTCCACGGCGTTGCCCGTGGGCAAGAGGCCCTTGCCGGACAGCGCGCCCACGGTTTCCGAGAAGTCCACCGTGGTTTTGGCGCCCGGGTTGGGCACCCCGGCAATGGCGTAGTCGCCGTTCACCACCAGCTTGCCGCCGCTGGTCCGCACTTCCGCTATCAGCACCTTGCCGGTGTTGCGGTTGTACATGCGCACCGTGGTCAGGCCCTCTTCCGCCTTGACCAGGTTCTTGTACACGGAAAAAGGCCCCACCCCGGAGGTCATGTTGCCGCAGATGGACTTGTAGAACACCGTGGGCACGTCTATGCCCACCTGGCCAAAGGTGTATTCCACGTCAATCCCCGGCCGCCGGGAAGGCCCGACAAAAACCGTTTTGCTGGTCAGAGGTTCCGCCCCGCCCAGGCCGTCTATCTGGCGCTTGTCCGGGCTGCCGTAGATGGCCAGCAGCACCTGGTCCCGCAGCTCCGGGTCTTCCGGCAGCTCGTTTTCCAGAAGGTACACGCCCCGGCTGGTGCCGGCCCGCATGATGGTGCCGTTGACGGCTCGCATGGTGTGCATGGGTTTCTCCTTATAATTCAGGCAGAGAAGACTGTTTCTCCAGGTTCAGGACGCGTTCCGCGAACGCTTCCGCCGCCTGCCGGCCTATGGTTCTGCGGGCCAGGCCCACGGCCTTGGCCTTGACCTGTTCCGGGCTCATGGGGTTGACCACGCTGCCGGAAGGGTCGCTGACCTTCTCTTCGAACTCCCGGCCGTCCGTGGTGCGCACTTTCATCACGCAGCCCCAGTGTTCCGGGTACACGGCGCTGAGCGCGTCGTCCGGGTAGATGCGGATGCGCTTAAGCAGCTTTCTGTACTTTTCCTCCGCAATGTGCGCGGGCTCGATCTGGTCCAGGCCGAATTCGCGGTCTATGAGCACGCAGGCCACGCAGTAGGGCATGGAGAAGCGGGCGTCCAGCTGGCCCTTGGGGTTCTTGCTGATTTCGCTGGCCCCGGTCTGCTTGTAGCCCACCAGGTAGGTGCCGATATCCACGGATTCGATGCTGTCCGGGTCCAGGTCCACGCGCTTGAGCAAATTGAAGGCCGCGTCTATGCCGGGGTGGGTGCTGCGGCAGCTGGGATAGGGCTTGGTATCCACGTACAGGATTTCGTAGCTCTTGCCCAGGTTGCGGTCCACCAGGGAGATATCGTAGCTGTCCGAAGTGCTGGGGAACAGCCCGCCGTCCTCGGCGTCCAGAATGTAGCGGGAACCGCTCATGCCCGCCTTGGCCAGGAAGGCGGCTTCCATGCCGTTGGCGGCCGCGCGGGCGGGGTGCAGCACCTTGTTGGTGGCGCCGTCTTTCAGAAAGGCCCACAGGCCGGAAGCCTGCGTGCCCGCGATGCCCAGGGCGTACAGGGTTTTTTCCGCGTCCAGCTTGAGCAGCTTGGCCACGGCCGCCGCCGCGCCGAAAGTGCCCACGGTGCCGGTGACGTGCCAGCCCCGGTTGCGGTGCCCGGCAGCGCCAATGGCCGCGCCGATGCGGCCGTACGCCTCAAAGCCGCAGACAATGGCTTCCAAAAGTTCCAAGGGGCTGCTGCCCAGGTATTCGGCCACCGGCCAGGCGGCCGGCACCACCACAGCGCCCACGTGGGCCTTGGAAGGCGCGTGCACGTCGTCCATTTCCAGAATGTGGGACATCATGCCGTTCAAAAACACGGCCGTGCGCACGGAGGCTTTTTTGCCCTGCCCCCAGACGCAGGCCCGGCCTTCGGCCCCTTCTTCCAGCTCGTAATATTGGGCCGCGATGCCGCGCAGCATGGGGTCGTTCCCCGCGCCTATGCCGGGGCCGATGGTGTCCAGAACGCGCAACTTCGCCGCCAGGGCCAGTTCCGGAGGTCCTTTTTCCATTTGAAACGCCGCGAGAAAATTGCTGAGATTGACCAGTTCCTGCATGGGCCGCTCCTCTCTGCTTCACTCCAAACACATGGACACGGCCGCCCGCGCGTAAAGTACGGGCGCGGCCGCGCGAAAAGCCTGGAAGTTGCCGCCGGCGCGCACGCGCGGGCGTTACGGGAACGATGAGGAAAACGCCGCGTGGCGGCTGTTGCGGTCAGGTAACAAAGGTGCCCAACACAACGGGTCAGGGGGAGAAAAACGGTGAGCCTGAAATTTATGGAGAGATGAAGGCGCCTGTCAAGTGAAATGCAAACGGCGAAACAGGCGGCGGAACACGGCCGGGCGGGACGCTCAGACGCGGCCCCGCCCGGCCGGGATAGATTATTTTTCCGCCAGCAGCACTTCGCTCAGGGAACGCTTGGGCACGTGGTGCACGCCTTCCGCGTCGCGCCAGTACTGCAGACTTTCGCCCGGCTTGGCTTCCGCTATGCGCCGCACTTCTTTGGCCACGCCAAAGCCGAAGAGCAGCAGAATTTCCGTCTCTTCCGGAATGCCCAGAATTTCACGCACCGGGCCGCGCGGGAAGTTGTTGAGCATGCAGCAGCCCAGGCCTTGGGAGGTGGCGTACAGCTGCATGGTCTGCCCCGCTATGCCCATGTCGCAGAACACGGGTTTGCCCAGGGCTTCGTCGGTGAGCATGGCGATAAAGCCTGTGGGCCGCTCGCCCTCAAAGGGGCCGCCCCACTTGAGCACGCTGGCCCAGTTGGTGTGGGAGAACACCTTGGCCACGGTTTCCGGCTCCGTCACGGTAATGTAGCGCAGGGGCTGCTTGTTCAGGGCGCTGGAAACCGTGCGCGCGCAGTCCACGATATCGCGCAGCGTTTCGCGGCTGACGGGCTTGTCTTCCACAAAGCGGCGGCAGCTGCGGGCCGCGTGCACCAGGTTGACGAAATTCCGCATGGCTCACTCCTTTCGCGCGGGCAGGCCGCATTTTCCATTTAATGGAAATAGATATTCCGATAGACGCAAACAAAATCTGCATACGGCATGCGGCGCAAAAACGCAAGCGCGGGCGCACCCTGTACAGAGACGCCCGCGCAACCACGCTTTTCGCGGTTTTGCGGTTCAAACCGCCTGAGAAGCCTAACGCCGCTTCTGCTGCATCTGCTTCATCATGTCTTCCATGCTGGTGTCTTTTTTGTACCCGGCCGGAATTTCAAACAGAGAAGCCGAAGGCGCGCCGGTTTTGATGTTGCGCATTTCCGTGAGCGAGTTGTCTCTGGGGTTCTGGGTGCGCACGGGCATGGGCTCGAATTCCAGAGCCTGCCATTCCAGGTGGGACACGCTGGTTTTCTGTCCCCCCATGTTGAGCGTGACGGTGGTTTTCACCTTTTCCGCTTTGTAACCGTTCACGGTTTCCGTGCCCTGCTTTTCCCGGGTGATTTGCGGCTTCATGCCCATTAACCGCATATTTTCCAGGGCTTCCTGCATGCTCGCGGCGTTGCCGCTGAGGGGAAACTCCATGTAAGTCTTGTTTTCCTGCAGGACGTACATCATCTTCTTGTCCAGGCGCACAATGGAGCCGCCGCCCGGTTTTCCGCCCGCATCAACCTGCTCAACGCGCATTTTCTGTTCGGTAACATACAGTTTCTGCACCACTTTGCCTGTGTTAACGTCCACCATGTCCGCGCTGTACTCCTTGACCGTGCCGGCCCAGGCCAGGCCGGCGCTAAGCAGCACCATAACCAGCGCGATACCCCATTTCCCTTTGCGCATACGCTCTCCTTGTGGAGCTGGCAGGTTGCGGACAGCCGCCCGAAAGCGGCTGCCCGAATTTGAGTGAAAAATACACTATCCGCCAGCGCCCCACAAGGCGACGGCGCTTATTCCGCCCGCGAGCCGCAGTGCGGGCAAAACGCGCCCTCTTTGGTCAGGGGCTTGCCGCAGCCCGCGTTGGGGCACAGCCTGGGCACCGGGCCCAGTTCCACCAGCAGCTCGCCTTCGCGCACGGGCGTCATTTCCTTGCGGGCCTGGTAGTCCGCGCTTTTGAGCACCCGCAGCACCAGGCCATCCACCGGGGCCAGCACGGTCTTTTCCTGCTTCATGATGGAGACGTTGAACAGCTCGTCGCCCCGCTTCACCAGGTCGCCGGGCTTGACGTACATGACCCAGAGATCGCCGTTGCTGGGCGCGGGCACATGGTATTTGTTGGCCGGGTCCGCCTTGGCCGCGTCCTGCGCGCCGGTTCCGGACGCGGCTTCGGCCACGCGCACGTCCGTGCTCATCAGCTCGGAATCCAGCACATAGCGCACCACGGAAACCCCGTTGGCGTCCGGGGCCTGGATATCCAGCAGGCTCAAATGGTGCGGCTTGCCCTGGCTGTCCGTGAAGTTGCACTCGTCCCCCGGCCGCAGGCCCTCGAACCAGACGTTGAGCGGCAGGCGGTTGGAATCGCCGTAGCGCTGGCGCAATTCCAGGGTGCGCAGAGCGTCCGCCGGGTGGTTCAGGTACATCAGGAATTCCTCGTCCGTGACCTCGCGGTGGATGAGTTCCTCCAGGGACTTGCGCTCCGCCGTGAAGTCCACGTCCTTCATGGTCTTGAGCGGGGATTCCTCGGTGCGCCCGGCCAGGGCTTTTTCCCAGCCTTCGCCGAACGCGCTCTGGTACACCCAGTCCGGCGGGAACCCCAAAGGCAGCTTGCCGAACCTGCCCGCAAGCAGGTCGCGGAAGGCGTCGTTGCAGTCCCGGTAGATGGCCAGGCGCGCTTTTTCCAGAGCCGGGGTGGCTTCCCCGCTCTCTTCGGCCAAGGCGGCCTGTTCCAGCACGTCCAGAAGCTGCGCGGTTTCCTGCGCGCCCCCGCGCTTGAAGGCGCTGGTCACGGCCAGAAAGGCGGTGTTCCAGGTGATTTGCGAGCCGGGGGTCACGTCGTGGTAGCGCACGATGCGCCGCGTGCCCGCCAGAAAGCGCAGAATCTGCGGCAGCAAGTGGATGTACCCCTGCTTCATGGCCCCTTCCTGGGAAGAGGACGTGGCCCCGCCGGGCATGCCGTGGTAAATTACGTCGTGGTCTATGCCCTGGAAATAGGGGGAGACGTAGCGGTCGTACCAGGGCGCGATCTGCTTGAGCACGAAATTGCCCTTGCGGACCATGTCCTTATCGATAAGCGTCGTTAAGCCCAGCTCGTCTTCCAGGTAGGCGGCCGTGGACAGCACTTCGCCCTGGCCGTACCAGCGCGAGGCCGCGCCCAGCGAAACATCCACGATATGCGCCCCGGCCTTGGCCGCCGCGCCCATGGACGGCACGAACAGGCCGTCCGTGTAGTGGCGGTGGCAGTGCAGCACCAGTTCGGGCCACTTTTTGCGCAGGGCCGTGACCAGTTCGGTCATGAAGCGCGGGGGGCAGACCCCGGCCATGTCCTTGAGGCCCAGAATGACGGAGCGGGCCGCGTCTTTCGTGCCCAGGCCGGAAACCTTGCCCGCCACGCGCAGTATTTCCGCCGCCACTTCCAGGTAGTGCTTGACCGTGAAGCCCGGCCCCCAACTGAGGGAAATGGCCGGTTCAAACACGCAGCCTTCGCTGGCCAGAGCCACTTCCGCGAAAGGCCGCATGTTGTCCACGTGGTTCAGAAAGTCGAAGCAGCGGATGACCTGGAACTCTTCGCACACCTTTTCCGCCGTGCGGCGCATCAGGTTTTTGGGCTGCGGCTTGTAGCCCAAGGAGTTGGTGGAACGCACCAGAATCTGCTTCATGGTCTTGGGCGCGAAACGGTTCCACTCCCGCGCTTCCGCAAAGGGGTTGGTCATGTTGCTGAGCATGGCCACGTGAAAGTGCGCGCCCCCGCCCGTTTCCAGAGAAAAGAAATTCATGTTGTCCAGGTACGGCCCCAAAAGCTCGTCCTCCGCCAGACGGAAACGGTTGCCGCTGTTGGACTGGGTGCAGTCCCGGCAGGTGGTGTCGCACAGGTGCACCGCGCCGAAATCCCGCAGAAAGTCCAGCAGGGCCTTTCTGTTTTTCGGGTACAGGCTGGGCTTGCCGCGCTCCGCCGCCGTGACGGGCGGCAGGGACGGAGCGAAATCCGGCATGCGCGGAGTGGCCGCGTTGCGGTATTCGCCCAAGCCCACGAACTGGTTGTATCCGCGCGCGGAAATGTCCGCGGTCAACCGGGCCAGGCGCTCCGCTTCCGGCGCGATATCCAGGTACTGGGTCAGTTCCGCCGCATGCGCGATGAAACGGGTGTCGAAATCCCCGGCCCGGAAGCGCTCGTGCTGGATGACCTGACGGTGGAAGGGGATGGTGGTTTTGACCCCGCCCACGATGTATTCGCCCAGGGCCCGGTCCATGATGCCCCGGATCTTGGTCCAGTCGTCGCCGTAAGCGATAAGCAGCGCGCCCGCCGAATCGTAGTTGGAGGGGAATTCGTAGCCCGCGCTGAGGTTGGAATCCAGACGCACGCCCGGCCCGCCGGGGGAGACGTAGCGGGTGATCAGCCCCGCGTTGGGCGCGAAGGCCTTTTGCGGGTCTTCGCAGTTGATGCGCACCTGCATGGCGTGGTGCACGGGCCGGGTGTTGCCCTCGGTAAAGCGCAGCCGCCCGCCCAGGGCCACGGAAATCTGCTCTTCCACCAGGTCTATGCCGTAGCGGCATTCGGTAATCCCGTGCTCCACCTGCAGGCGGGTGTTGACCTCGATCAGATAGGGCCGCCCGTCTTCCGTGACCAGAAACTCCACGGTGCACAGCGAATAGTAGCCCACGGCTCGCACCAGGGCGGTGGCGTAATCCTTCAATTGCAGGCGCAGTTCCGGGGTCATGCCCTTCCAGGGCGAGGGGGTTATTTCAATCAGCTTCTGGTTGTTGCGCTGGACGGAGCAGTCCCGCTCGTCAAAGGCGAACACGTTGCCGTAGCGGTCCGCGATGACCTGGATTTCGATGTGCTGGACCTTGGTCAGGAACTTTTCCACGTACACGCGCGGGTTGCCGAACGAAGCCTGGGCCATGGCGGAAGCCTTGAAAAAGGCGTCTTCCAGATCCTTTTCGTTGTGTACCTCGAAAATGCCCCGGCCCCCGCCGCCGCCTTCCGCCTTGAGCATGATGGGAAAGCCTATGGACGCGGCGGCCTTGCGCGCTGTGGGGACATCCACGGAATCGTCGGAACCGGGCACCACGGGAATGTCCAACCGCTGCGCCAGCTTGCGCACCTGGACCTTGTTGCCCAAAAGGCGCATGGATTCCGTGCTGGAGCCGATGAACACCAGGCCCGCTTCCGCGCAAAGTTTGGGGAAGCGGTCGTCTTCGGAAGCGAACCCCCAGCCGGGGTGCACCGCGATAACCCCCCGGCGTTTGGCCAGGGTGAGAATGCGCTCGATATCCAGATATGCCCGGGGGTCCGGGCCCAGGAGCATAAGCTCCTGGGCGGCGGACGCCGCGGGCGCGGTTTTGTCCACGTCCGTGGCGGTCATGACGGCCACGGCGTCGAAACGCTCACGCACGGAACGGCAGATGCGCCGCCCGGAAATCCCTCTGTTGGCAACCAGAATGGCCTTGCCCTTCACTTCCCGCACCACTTCGTCAAAACTCTTGATGGCCATGGCCTCTTCCAGCTCCTCCCGCTATCAGGAGATCCGCCCCTGATCGGCGTTTGCCCTCCCCCTAAAATTTTCCTTTCGCCGCGGCGCGCACAGGAGATAAACAAAATACCCTTGGCGCACATAGGAAATAGAGAGGATCATTTGGCGACGGCCGGACTATAGGCGGGTCCATACGGCAAGGCAAGAAATTTTGGAACAAAATGCCCAAAAAAAATCCTTAGTAAAATCAAATATGGGAAAAGTATTCCGAATTTCGTTCCCAGATAGATAAACGAAAGAAAGTTGTTGCCCGGGAAAAGCCAACTCACAGAACGCCAATACTCGCTAATCTTGAAAACAAAGCGGAATAAAGGGGAAAAACGCGTGGAAATCGCGCCGGAAATGTTTGTAAACGCAATAAATATATTGGCGACACCGCCCGGGTCAGCTCTTTTCCGGCAGGTATTTCCAGAAGCGCGCGGGCATGAGCCTGCGTTGCAGTACCGGGTTCAAGCGTTCCCTGACGGCCGAAGCCGCATGGTAGCCCTGCCACAGCCGCCGGATCAGGTCCTCGCCCTCAGCCAGCAGGGCGGGGTCCAGCTTGCCCGCTTTCAGTCTGCCCGCCTCCAGGCTGATTTCCCGGCACTCCTCCAGGTCAAAGAAAATCCCGTAGCCCCGCCGCGCATCGTACAGAATCCATTTCTGGTCCCCAAAGCGGTCCGTAAAATGGAACCGCAGCAGCGGCAGCACGTCAAAACGCGGCTCCAGCAACGCGAAGTACACGCCTTCCGCCGTCTTCTCAAAACGCGCAAAGCCCATCAAATGCTGTTTTTCCCGCCCCACCTTGCGCGCCAGCTGTTCCACGGCCAGCACGTCCGGGTCCGCCAAGTCCCCTTCCTTGCCCTCCGGCCCATCAAATATCTTGCGAATAAACCTGAACAGCACCGTCCCATGCCCCGCATCGTCCGCCAGCGCCGCATACAGCAGCCCGGAAAACGCATACGCCGGAAGCTTCCTCTCCAAAGCCCGCAGCACCCGGTCCGCCTTGTACCGCACCGTCTCCACCCGCCGCCCCTCCCCGGCCCCCAGCGGAGGAATCTCCCCCAGCCGCAACAACAGATCCGGAAAAACCTTCTCCGTATACGCGTCAAACACCGCGCTCAGCAGTCCTTCAAAAGTTCCGTCGTAGAAAAAAATCATGGAGAATGAATGCCTCCGGCGGCCAAGAGAAGGGTAAACCCCCTTTTTGGAAAACGGGGGTTTCCCCTTCTCCTGGACCTCATCCCCTT
>JAVBNC010000101.1:0-28830 GCA_031551765.1 Desulfovibrionaceae bacterium | reverse complement strand
GACCCCTCACAGGGTGACTAAAAAATAGTGCGCATCTGCCGTTCTGCTGATTCGGGCCGTCCTGGCCCTCACCCCTTCGGGGCGCCGGGGAGGACCCCGGCGGGCAATTCCGCTATCCTGCGGAATTGTCGCGCCACGGCGCTCACATACTGGCGTGTGCGGCTTGATAGGTCAAAAAAGCGGCGCCGTCATTGTACGGCGCCGCTTTCATCAACGAGTTGCCCACCCGCCCCTGTCAAAGTTTTTTGGGAAAGGGGATGGGATCCAAGGGAAGGGGAAAACCCCTTTTTCCCAAAAGGGGTTTTCCCCTTCCCTTGGCCGCCGGAGGCATTCTTTCTTCTCTTTTCTCTCTACCGCGTCAGCAACACCGGCACGGTGGCAGCCTGGAGCACCCGGTAGCTGACGCTGCCGAGCAGGATGTTTTCCAGGCCGCCCAGGCCCCGGGTGCCCATGACGATGATGTCGCAACCGAACTTGGCGCAGGCTTCCACAATGACGTCGCCTGGGTCGCCGTGCAGGATATGCTCCTGGCAGGGCACACCGGAAGTTCTGACGCGTTCCTGGTACTGGGCCAAAACGCCTTTGGCCTGGGTTTCATACTCCTTGACCAGTTCGGCGCGCGCCTCTCCGCCTATCAGGTTGGGGATGTTTTCGTAGCAATGCAGAAGATGGATGCTGCCGCCGGAAAGCTTGGCCAGGGCCAGGGCCTGTTTGCAGGCCAGGTCAGCGTGATCGGACCCGTCCACGGGCACGAGAATGGTGGTAAAAGGCATGGTTCCTCCAGCGCTTCGGCGTGGTTGTTTGTTTTTTTTCAGGTCCCGGTGTGCAGAGGGGACGCCAGCCTTCTGAATACCGCAAAAGCGGACTCCACGGCAAGCAGGGAACTTCTGGGATTCTGCGGCAGGGGTATGCTGGTGCTGGTGGCCGTCAGTTCGCAATCCCCGGCACGGGCGTGAACCGTGTGCCGGGTGCGGGTGGCGGAAGGGTCCGCCACCAGGCGCACGAGAGTGCGGGAAAAGCCAATACCCGCGAGGCTGAGCGTAATGGCCACGTTGACGTTGGCCGGAAAATTCCGGATGGCCTCCTGAGCCGGGCCTTCAAAAACCGTCAGCGGTTCGCTGAGAGTGGAGAGGTCAATGCCCTGGGCTTCCAGGTAGGGGATGCCGGTCAGGCTTTTGGGGTGCTTGACCGTGGTCAGCGAAACCTCGTCCAGCCCCAGTTCCCGCAGGGCCAGAACCCCGTCCAGGCCGGCAATGGCGCCGGAAGGCAGGTAAATGGGCACGGCGGCCTGCTCCGCTTCCGCCTGCAGGGCCGGATCCAGCACAAAGCCGCCCACGCTCAGAATGACGATAGGCCGCCCGCCCTTTAGCGCCGCGCGGAGCACCCCCGGCATGACCGAGGCAGTGGTGGCTTCCAGCAGCAGGTCGCTGCCCTCCACCAGTTCTTCCAGCGGCGCGGCGCGGCCGCCGCATTCCTTGGCCAGGGCTTCGGCCTTGGCCTGGTCGGCGTCGCTGAACAGGGACAGTGTGAAGGTATCCGCGAAATTTTCCCGCAAACCGCGGGCCACGGAAGCGCCTATGGCTCCGCACCCCACCAGGCCGATACTGCGTCTACAGCGCATGGCTTTCTCCGCTCCGTAAAAATGAAAAAAGATGAACGAGGCTGGGTCGGAAACCTGGTTCAGCCCCGCGTGAGCTTGTTGCGCAGTTCCTCTTCCGCCAAAGCCACCAGCTCAGCTATGCCCGCGCCCTTGGGTTCCAGGGTGGCGACGGGCTTTTCGGCCCGGCGTAGCGCCTCGACCATGCGCGCGATGGCGGCGGGATTTTCCGGCTCGCGCAGCACTTGCGCTTCCGGCAGAAAGGCGGCCGCTCCCGCCCGGTCGGAACAAATGACCGGCAGCCCGCTGCTCAAAGCTTCCAGCACCACGTTGCCCAGTGTGTCATAAAAAGTCGGCAGAATAAACAGGTCCAGGGCGTGGTAAAAGGCCTGCATGTCCGTGACCTTGCCGTGAAAATGCACCCGCTCGGCCACGCCCAGCCGTTCCGCGCGTTCCAGGTACGGCTTGGGATTACGGCCCCCGGCTATGTGCGCGTGCACGTCGCCCGGCAGCAGGGCCAGGGCGTCGATAAGCTGGGCCACGCCTTTAAGGGCGAAGTTGGTCGTGGCCAGGCCCAGGGCGTGCGTCCCTTCTTTTACGCCGAAACGGACGCGGGCGGCTCGCTTCTCTTCGGCCGCGGGGGGGGAAAAGCGGGAGACATCCGGACAGTTGTAGATGGTGTGCAGGGTTTGCGGGCCCTTGCCGGCCGCCAGGTGCGGGTAAATTTCCTCCACCCAGCCGCGCACGGCGTCCGAAATGGCCACCACGCGGGGAGTGGTGGTGAACATGTGCTTTTCAATAAACAGCGTCAGCCAATTGGCGGGCTGAAACCAGCGGGCGAGACGTTTCAAAAACCGGGGCAGCCCGGGGGGCCAGGCCAGCAGCGAGAGGCGCCAGAACACCTGCAGCGGCCCGCCGCCCACGCGGGTGATATCCTGGTTCCAGGTTTTGCCCAGGCTGATGGCCAGGTCATAGCCGCCCTTGCGCCGGGCCTGTTCCGCCCTGATGAGAAACCAGAGCATTTTCAAAACCCGGACGCCGCCCATGCGGCCCAGAACCACGGGACGAACGCCCTGCGGCGCCTCGGTTTCCGCCCGTGCGCACAGGAAGTGCACTTCATGCCCTCTGGCGGCCAAGGCCTCGGAAAGACGATAGGCGAATTGTTCCACGCCACCATAGCGACTCAGACGGGGAAGCATGACAGCAATGCGAGAGGAAGGAATGGTCATGGACACTCCAGGGGGCGGTCGTTTCATTCTGCTTCTAGCTGAAGACCGCTCCTCCTGGCAAGATGGGAAGACGCTTAAAAATCGCGCCCCTGGCCCGGGCCGAGGCTCACGGGCGGCAATTCTTCGGCAAAGCGTTCCGCTTCCATACCCTTGAGACGCGCCAGCATCTCATGCAGTATGGTGGCCGGCAGGGTGACGTAATACGTTTCGCTCACCAGCGTCCCGTCACCAGCTTTCCAATGCCCGCACGTTTCAAAATAGCGCATAACGCTGCGCTCTGTTTCCGTGGCTTCCGCAAACCCGGTGCGCAACACCTTTTCCCGCATGAAAACCACAATGTCTTCCAGCAAAGCAAAAGCCGCATCCCACACGCCGGACAGCTCGCTCATTGCATGGCGGGCGGAAGGCGCATCCTCCCGCAGACGCAGCAGCTCTTCTTCAAAGTGCGGTACAAATTCGCGGGCCGTCACAATCTGCTCGTCATAGAGCTCCGCCTGAGCCGCCAGGCCCCGAAGCCCTGCAGCGCAACGGCTCAGCAGTCCTCCCGCCTCTCCCGTGGCATCGCGAAGCAACTGGGCGGCTGCCTCTTCCATGTGCGCTTTTGATGTTGCAAATGACATGTCGCCTCCTGATTTCACAGGAAATCAGCAAATACCCTTTAATCTATATAGGATAAACTAATGACAGACAACCTATTTTTCACCAGCACACTTTCTTGTCAGTTTTGTTCCTTTACACTAAAAGTCAACTAGAAACATAGCCAGTCGCACCACATTCAGCGACAAGGGGCAACCGAACGCCCCGCCTTTTTGAAATACGCGCAAGCCCCGGAGACGTCGGGTCAGTTATGGAGCGCCACGTGTTACACAGCTATTTTCGTTTTTTCAGCCTCGGCCTTCTGGCCTTTACCCTTGCCGCCTGCGGCGGGCACGAGCAGCTGAAACCGGCCAACCCCATGGGCCTTTCCGGCAAGATCAACCCCGAGGCGGAAACCGCCTACGCCAAGGCCCGGGTGTTGTGGAAAGACGGCGAGGTCTGCGCCGACCCCAAGCAGGCCGTGATATTTCTGAACAGAGCCATAACGCTTGAGCCCAAATACGCCGAGGCTTACCTGCGCCGGGGGCTTGCCAAAAGCGACCTGCGCGACTGGGAAGGCGCCTTTGACGATCTCTCCCGCTCCATACGCCTGAAACCCACGGCGGAGGCATACGCCTACCGCGGCCTTATTTCCATGCGCGGCGGCAACGGCATAGGCGCGCGCAAGGACTTCAACCGCTCCATAGAGCTCAACTCCGGCCAGCACAGGGCCTGGAACTTCCGGGGAGCGCTCAATCTCCTGGAAGGAAACAGCGACGCCGCGTGCAGCGACTTCCGCAAAGGGTGTTCCAACGGCGACTGCGTGGGCTATGAATCCTCCGTCAAAAACGGCGTTTGCAAGTAGTGCGCCCCTTCCCGTCCCTGTTCCGCGCGGCTTGCCGCTTTTGGCATGGGGCATGCATTCTTCATGGGAGCAAGCCGTGTTTTTGACGGCAGAAAGGAATGCCCATGAAAAATAAACGGATTCTCCTTCTCGCCCTGGTTCTGGCCCTTATGCTCGGCGTTGTGTGGTGGTGGCACGGTTCCGGCCGCGTCAGCAGTTCCTCCGCGCGGGTGCAGGCTTACTCGCTTTTGGTCAGCCCGCGCGTTGACGGCTACGTCGTGGATGTGGCCGTCAGGGAAGGGGACCGGGTCAAAGCCGGGCAGACCCTGCTGCGCCTGGACAGCGCCGCCCTGCAAACCGCCCTGGCCCGCGAGCAAGCCAAGCTGGCCCTGCTGGGCGCGCCGCCCCGCCCGCCCGCGGACACCTCCCCCGTCAACCTGGAACAAGCGCGTAAGGACGAAACAATGGCCCGGCAGGAAGTGGAACGCCTGTCCACTTTTCAGGCTTCCACCGCCGTCAAGCTTTCCCGTCTGCGCAGCCAAGGCGCGAACGCCAGAACGTTGCGCGCGGCGGAAGAAAACGACAGAGCCGCCCGCTCCGCCCTGGCCAACGCCAAGGACCAGTTGGAAGAAGCCAGCAAAAACCGCGCCCGCATGGAACAGCAGCGCTCCGCCATCCGCTCCGCCGGCGCAGCCCCGGAAGCGCAGCTCGCGTTGTATGCAGCCCAGGAAGCCGCCGTGCGCCAGGCCCGGCAGGATCTGGCCGCCGCCGAGCTCAAAGCCCCGGCCGACGGGGTGGTGCTTTTCCGCGACGCGAACCCCGGCCAGATGTTGCGCCGGGGGGACAAGGCCCTGGTGCTGTTGCCCTCCGGTCCGGACCATATATGGGTCAGCGCGGCCTTTTCCAAAGCCGCTGCCTCCCGCCTGAGGCCGGGCCAGTTCTGCAAGGTGACGGTGGAAGGCTACACCGGCCCCGAACTGACCGGGGTCATCGGCGGCATCATTCCCCGGCAAACGGAAGGCAACGCCAACGGCCGTGACCCGGACGAGGTCACGGTGCACGTCACTCTCGCCTCTTACGACCCGGCCGCCATGCCGCTGCTTCCGGTCAACGAAAAGGCCACGGTGACCGTGAACACCCGCGCGGCGGCCCCAGAGAAAACCGCCAACGCCACAGTGCCGGGCGGCAAAAAAACTACGGCGCCGGGCGGCAAAAATGCCACGCGCGGCTGAGTTTTTTTCTAAAAGCGCCTTTATCCCAGTGCGGTTAAAAACGAACGCCCGCCCGGCTGTCCGGACGGACGTTCGCGCGTTAAAAAATCCTGTTTACCAGTTGATGCCCCGCAGTTCGAAATGCGCCTTGGGGTGCGCACAGGCGGGACAGCAGTCCGGGGCGTCCGTACCTTCATGGATATAGCCGCAGTTGCGGCAGCGCCAGGTGACGCTCTTGTCGCGGTGGAACACGCGGCCTTCCTTGATATTGGCGGCAAAATCAAGGTAGCGCTTTTCGTGCCATTTTTCCGCCACGGCAATGGCTTCCATGGTTTTGGCCACTTCCTCGAACCCTTCGCCTCGCGCTATCTTGGCGAAACCGGGGTACATTTCCGAGTACTCGTGGTGCTCGCCGGCGGCCGCGCCGATAAGGTTCTTTTCCGTGGTGTCGATAATGCCCGCGGGGAACGCGGCGACAATTTCCACATCCCCGCCTTCCAGGAACTTGAATAGCCTTTTGGCGTGCTCTTTTTCCTGGTCGGCGGTTTCAGTGAAGATGTCGGATATTTGCACGAAGCCTTCCGAGCGGGCTTTGCTGGCAAACATGGTATAGCGGTTGCGAGCCTGGGATTCCCCGGCAAAAGCGGTCAGAATATTTTTTTCGGTCTGCGTGCCTTTCAGCGATTTCATGAATATTCTCCTTTTCTGGCAAGTTCGAGAAAAAGTCGACGCCTAGGCATAAAGAGATGCCTTTCCATTCTCTAATGTATAGACGTTCCGGCATACAAGGTCCAGCATTTTTTGCGGTGACCAGAGCGTCATACAGCTATAAACCGTAAAACCCCCACCAAGGCGGACCCTGATGGGGGCGTCTTGCCGGATTATTCCCTCAAAGCAGGAAAGCCGGGACTACCAACTGCCCTTGGGCAGTTCTTTCATCACCCGGTACACGGGCGCTTCGGCCCCGGCCTTGTCGCCCAAGGCGCCCAGAGTGGCGAAGCCACTGGGGCTGGAGGCTTCCAGCACCTGCAGATAGAGGCGGTTGCGCTGCCTGGTGGAAACCACGTAGTCGCCCTTGGCAAAGGAACGCTTGCCCTGCTTTACCGAAGTGGTGACCTTATACAGCGGGAAGCCCTTGTACAGTTCCCCGGCGGGCGTGACGCTTTCGATGGTCTGCACGTCCACGTCCAGGTTGGCGGCCTTTTTCAGCTTGCCGACCTTGACGCCCATGTATTCCAGGCGCTCCACAATATCCTTGCGGCCGGCGGGGATGACGTAGGCCGCCGGTATGGTCACGGTTTCGCCGGGCGTGCCGCCGGTGCGGTTCACGAAAACGGCGGGCACGTCCTTGATGGCGTTGGTGGCTGCGTCGGTCAACGGGTACATGCGCTCTTCGTTCTTGGGCTTGCGCGAAAGCTCCCACTTGGTGGCGGCCTGAATTTCCTTCTGGGTTTCCGCCAGCACGGCCTTGGTCTTGTCCGCGTTGGCCACGGCCGTGCGGATCATGGCGCCGACGGCGGTGTACCCGGCCTGGGTGCGGCGCTCGTAGTGCTGGTTGCCCAAACCGATGCCGCGCACTTCAAAAATAAAGGAAACCCGGGACGGCATGCCCAGGAAGTTCTTGGCGCTGACAAAGGTGGTGGCGGATTCCGCCACGCGCAGCTTGCCGCTTTCCTTGTCCATGCTCAAGAGCTCGTACAGGCCGCCGCGCATGCCCTTGGCTTTGAGAGCGCCCACCACGGCATCGTAGTACACGCCCACATGCTTGACCAGGGCCTTGGGAACGTTGGGCTCGTTCACACCGGCCACCAGCAGGTCGTAAGGGCAGCTCTTGTCGCCCAGTCGGCCCCACACGGTGTATTCGTGCAGATCTACCAGAATGTGCGGATCATACTCACGGAAGGCCTTGGACAGCGTGCGGGTTTCGATCTGATTGTTAGTGGTGTAATCGCGGTTCAGGTCCATGCCCGCGGCGTTCTGCCGCTTGTTGACAATGGAACCATCCGGGTTGGCGAAGGGGATAATCAGGAATTCCGAGTCCTTGCGCGTATTTTTCAACTCGCCGCGAATAAGGGAATGGATGAGCTGCAACGCGGCTTCGGAGCTGCCGGGCTCGTTGCCGTGAATGCGCGCAAAAACCATGATGCGCATCTTGGCCTTGGCATTGGGCAGGCGTATGGCCCAGATCTGGTTGCCGCCCTGGGTGGTGCCCAGAGAGGTCAGGGTCACGCCCTTGTCTTTGGCGTAGCCGTCCAGCCAGGTTTTGGCGTCTTTGTATTCCGTAAAGGTTTTGCTTGCGGCGCCGGGGGTGTTCAGCTCCCCTTTCACCGGCGGGAAGAGGGCCGCGGCCAGGGCGGGCGGGTCTTCCGCGGCAAAGGCGGGCGAGGCGAGCAGGAACACCAGAGCCATAATACATGCGATGCGTTTCATGCGTTTCTCCCGGAAAAAGTGCGTGGATACACCGGGCGGCGGCCCAAAGGCGGCTTCCGCCGTCACAATGCCAGGACGATTCCATAGACGGCCCAAGCTGTCAATGCACGGGAAAAGACTATCTACCCGAAAATACAAAAGAATTACTTTTTTATCAGACAGATAAGCGGAAGAAAACTATTCAGAAAATATTACACCTGATATTTTTATCCCATTCAATCAACGGCAAGACTCACTCTTTCTGCTTCCGGGTCAGGCGAAACGTCACATCCCCGTCCGGGCAGACGATGTCGACATAAGGCCCCTGGCGTTCGAACATGGTCTTTTCTGCAAAGCGCATGGCCAGAATATAGGGGTACAGCACAGCAAAGGCCCTAGCGCAAAGGCCTTCCGGGGTCAGAACATGAACTGTGGCCTTCTGGCCCATGCAGGTGCGGGCGCCGCCTTTACACTTGGCCTTTCCGCCCTCTATGGCCACAACTTCGATGGTGACAGGCACATTCTGCATACCGGACCTCCTTATTTCGCGCGGCGCGCGGAAGTGACAAAAAAGCCGCCCCGGCGTGCCCAGACGGGGCGGCTTACGCAGGCATATGCGAAACCTTACACGTAAGCTCAGCGGCTCACAAGCTCCGCTATGCGTTTACCGAAAAGCCGCGCGGTTTCCAAGTCGCCGGGCAAAGGCCCCTGCTCCGGGCTGCCGTCCACCGGCGACTGGGCCATCAGGCCGGAAAAAGCCCCTAACCAATTCACATCGTTGCGCTGGGAAGCCAGCACATTGGCGGGCTTCATGCCCGTGCCGGCCCAGAGCATGCCGTGCTGCATGGCCAGGGTTATCATATAAGCGATGCTGGAGTGTTTGTCCCCGTTGATGGACCCGGAGTTGGTGAACCCGGCGGCGATTTTATCCTGCCAGGCCCCGGCGGCCCAGGGTTTGGAGGAAGCGTCCGCGAACTTTTTGAACTGCCAGCTCGGCCCGCCCATATACGTAGGCGCGCCGAAGATGATACCTTTGGCCGCCGCCAGTTCGTCCCAAGCGGTATCCGGCACGTTGCCGTCCTTGTCTATGTTGACGGTCTTCACGCTGACGCCGGGCACGCTTTTAACGCCTTCAAGAACGGCGTCGGCCTGTTTTTGAGTGTGCCCGTAACCCGAGTGGGAAACAATGATGATATCCGACATAGCTGGCTCCTTGTTTTTTGTAGAGAGGGAACCAGCATACACCACATTTCACGCCAAATGAACGCATTATTTTTACGCCGGGATTTTTCTTCAATCAAAGTCGTTGAACAACGCGCCCACGTGCAGCGGCCCAAGTTCCTCATGCCGGTTGTCGTAGCGCAGGCGCCAAATGGCCTGCTGCAGTTGGTCCGAGGCAATGCCGTTGCGCACGGCGGTATAAGCCTCCAGAAAGGCGGCCAGGCCGTCGCAGAGTTTCAGCAGCCTGCCGTCTTTGGGGTCAAAGGCGTCATCATTATAGATGGTCTGCAGCTCGTTGAATTCCACCTCGCGGACCGCGCCGTTCGCGCGCACGCAGGCCTTGAATTCCGAGCCCACGGCCAGGCCCAGGAAATATTCCAGCCGATCCGCCACCGCTTCGAACCCTTCCGCCCGCAGCGGCGAGAGGATGCGCCGTTGCAGTTCCTCTTCCTCGTACGCTTTGATCAGCGCGTCCAGGCCGCCCACGGACTTTTTCACCGGAAAAATGATGTCCCTGGTCAGTACCTCCGGCAGGTCGTGCAAGAGGCCCGCGAAAAAGTTGTTCACCCGGCGCGCCGTGCACGCGCCCACGGCCAGACTGCAAAAATAGGCGTAGCAGGCCACAATGAACATGTGCCCCATGACCGAGGTTTCCGGGATGCGCGGCGTCTGGGACCAACGCTTTTGAAAACGCAACTGGCCGCAGAGGTTGGAGAGCTTGTAGATGATGGAATCTCCCGCCTCCCCCAGTAAAGCGGGCACGCCGGCGAGCGCGGCGTGGGAGCGGATCCTGTGTTGAAAGCTCTCCTCTATTTCCGGCAGTTCCAGGTCAAAGCTGTTCAGCGGTTTCAGCAGCTTGAATTCCCAGTAGCTGGCGAACTGATGGGCGGCGTCCAGAATATCCGAAGCTTTGCCCGGGCGGCCCAGGTGCTCGGCATAGGCGGTCAGACGGGTCCAGAAACCTTCGTCCACAGGCTTGACGTGCGGCTCAAGTTCCTTCAAAACCCAGGCGGCCAGTTGGCGGTAGTGGTCCGGGTTCTGCTTGATGCGGTAGAATACCGGCGGCTTAATATCCGTAATGACCAGGCGGAAAAAATAGTCAAAAATGCCGCCTTCCGCCACCTCCTGCTCCAAGGCCAGGCGTTCGGCTTCGGAAGCGCCGGGCGTGTTCAACTGGCAGAGCACCCAGGCCACGATCATTTTGTGCGCCTGCTTGTCCACTTCCATAAGCTCCATGGGCCGGAGCTTGTCGTTCCAGCGTTTCATGTACGCGCCGGAAAAAATGAATTGCAAAAGGCCCTTGCGTATGTTCGCCATAACGGTCCCCGTTCGTCGACTGAGTGAAATAAGGTGAACCATACCCTGTTGCGGACTTTTCGAAAAGACGCGCTTTTCTCCTCTTTTTGGTTGACAGGAAAAGGCCAAACGCATAAACAGATCATCTTTCGAGCGTGATGTTAAGGAGACCTCTGCAATGAAGACGTTCAGCCCCAAGCCGGAGCATATCGACCGCCAGTGGTTCGTGGTGGATGCCGACGGCCAGATTCTGGGCCGCCTGGCCGCGCAACTGGCGCACCGCCTGCGCGGCAAGCACAAACCCGAATTCGCCCCGCATGTGGACAACGGAGACTTCATTGTCGTTGTCAACTGTGAAAAAATCGCGGTGACCGGCAACAAGGTCGCCAAGAAAAAATACTACCGCCACACGGGCTATGTGGGCGGCCTTAAAGAAACCAGCCTTGGGGACATGCTGCAGAAAAAGCCCTCCGAAGTGCTGATGAAGGCCGTGAAAGGAATGCTGCCGGGCAACCGCCTGGGCAGGGCTCTCTTGAAGAAACTGAAGGTTTACGCCGGCACGGAACACCCGCACACGGCGCAGAAACCCACCCCTCTTTCTTTTTAAGGCCTAGTGGAGATTATTATGGCTACCGAATTCAACTACGGCACGGGCCGTCGCAAAAACGCCACCGCCCGCACCCGTGTGTACGCTGGCAGCGGCTCCATTGAAATTAACGGCCGCACCTTTGAAAATTATTTCCCCCGCAAGTCGCTGCAGATGATCATCCGCCAGCCCCTGGTGCTGAGCAAGCTCACGGAAAAGCTGGATGTGAAGGTGCTTGTGCGCGGCGGCGGCGTGACCGGCCAGGCGGAAGCCGTGCGCCACGGCATTTCCCGCGCCCTGCTCGGCGTGGACGCCTCTTTGCGCGGTGTGCTCAAGAAAGCGGGTCTTCTCACCCGCGACGCCCGCAAAAAGGAACGTAAAAAGTACGGCCTGCGCGCTGCCCGCGCCCGGTACCAATACTCCAAGCGTTAATTCGGCGTCTTTCCGGATCATTCAAGGCCCGCCCAAAGCGGGCCTTTTTCATGGCCTACCCCTTGCCCCACGCGACTCTTTATTGACAGGGCGGCCCGCCCTGCCTACAAGAACCGGGTACCAAAGCGCCTTTCACACAACCCTCCCCGGCCCAGCAGCGCGGATATGCGGGGAACAACATTCGTCTCAGAGACAGCCGTGCACCATGTCTGAACCCTTCATGCCCCACCCCGACAAAGTAGCGCCCCACGGCTGCATCTGCCTTATCGGCATGGCCGCGGCCGGAAAAACGACCATAGGCCGTGAGCTTTCCGCGCTTATCGACTGGCCGCATATGGATACCGACCATGTAATTGAAGCCTATTACGGCACCAAACTGCAAACCTTGTCCACCACCCTTGGCAAAGAGCAGTTTCTGGACATGGAATCCGCGGTCATTCGCGGCCTGAACGTGCGCCGCAGCATCCTGTCCACGGGCGGGAGCGTGGTCTACCGCCAGGAAGCCGTGGACTACCTGGCCACCCTGGGGCCGCTGCTCTACATTGACGTGCCGCTGCCCATCATTTTGCGGCGTATCGCGCGCAAGCCCAACCGGGGCCTGGCCATAGCGCCGGGACAAACCGTGGAGGACCTGTTTCTGGAACGCCAGGAGCTGTACCGCAAGGCGGCCACTGCCACCTTTGCCGGCGGCGACGGCCCCCCGGAACTTCTCGCCCGCTCCATTGCCCGCTGGCTGGCGGAACCCTGATCCCCCCAAATAATGGGCGCAAAAAAGCCCGGCCCCCCCGGGCCGGGCTTTCATACATACGGGCGACCGCTCGCTCGCATGCGCTGCATACGCGCGGCCTATACCGGGGTCTTCCGGCGCTTTTCCCAAAGCTTCATGCTCTTCATCTTCTTGCGGCGTTCGCGCTGCAGCGCCTTGCACACCAGCGGCATGCCACGCTTGAACCCCCACTTTTCCCTGTAGCCGTCCGGCTCCAGCCCGTGGGAGGCTAGGTGTTTTTTGGTCAAAATTTTAAAAGACTTACCACACTCCAAACATACGATGGACTGCTCCTTAATGGCCTTGCGCACTGGCACGGCCTGAACCTGCCCTTCTTCAGCCATGGCATCCCCGCCGCATACGCCGCGGATGCCTTCAGCCAATTTCTGAACCATGGTAATAATTTCCTCTTCGGACATGGTTCGTACTTTTGCCTGGGCTTTAACAATTTCAAGGGCTTCCTTCAAATAGTCGTCCATTACTCACCTCATTGACAAAGCGTTATTGCCTACACGGATTGCGCCCTTGCCAACGGTTTAAAAAGCGCAATCCCAAACGGCAAAGAGAAGTCTGCCGTTATCTTGTAAATAACACAGAGATCATTACATGTACATAGCTTTTTAGAACATCATGGAGTTTCCCATACGGAAAAAATTGTATACAAGACGAAAATTCACATGGCGAGTACCCGCGCTGGTTATGGAGTACCGTGTGGAGACACAGAGCATTTTTTTCTTGAAACAGGGCTTGAGATTGTGCGATATGGATTTTTTAGAACCGTCTTCCGTCTCTGTGGCGCCCGGCACGCTTTTATTGGCGTATTTTCTGCATGCCCGCCCGGCCCGTCTGTTCCGGCTTCGCACCGCCAACCCGTTGTTATTGGAGTTTATCTATGTCCAAAGCAAAGACCATCGGCCTGGTCGCCCACGATGCCCGGAAGAAAGATCTTCTGGAGTGGGTCCGCTATAACGCCCTCACTCTCTGCCGACATAAAATCATCTGTACCGGCACCACGGGCAAGCTCATTATGGAGATGATCCGCAAGGAATTCCCCGGTGAAAAGGCCGATATTGTCCGCCTGAAGTCCGGCCCCCTGGGGGGAGACCAGCAAATGGGCGCGTTGATCGCGGAAGAAAAAATAGATGTCCTGATCTTTCTGACGGACCCCATGACCACCCAGCCGCACGATGTGGACGTCAAAGCGCTGGTGCGGCTGTGCACCGTGTACAATACCGTGGTGGCCTGCACGCCTTCCACGGCGGATTTCGTCATCAGCTCGCCGCTGTTCGAAGCCCCCTACGAGCCCAAGCGGCACGATTACACCGCCTACCTGCAACGTGAAGCGGCCGGGGAGCTCCGGCGCAAGTAAACCGGGAGCGAGGGACACCAAAGCTTCAGCTTCCTCCCTGGCAAAAAAAGGACGCTTTTGCTCCAAAGTGGTACTTTTCCATCTCTGGAGCAAAAGCGCCCTTTGACGCGGCAGAAGGCGAACTACGCGAAAATAGCGCTACCGCACGGCACGCGCCCCGGCGGCCACGTTGGGCGGCCCGGCCCCGATGCCCGGCGTGAACGAAGCGGCCAGCGCGGCCCCCAGAAAACGCTGCGCCGCGCGCACCGCTACATCAAGCGCCATGCCCCGGCCCAGGAAGGTAGCCAGCGCGGCGGACAAGGTGCAGCCCGTGCCGTGATTGTTGGGCGTTTCTACCCTGGGATGGGAATACGCCACGGCAGAGGCCCCGGGCAGGCACAGCCAGTCCGTCAGCTCTTCCGGGCCGCCGCCCACGGTATCGCCCGGCTCAAAATGGCCGCCTTTGATCAGCACGGCCCTGGCCCCCATGTCCAACAGCGCCCGGCCCGCCTGTTCCAGCGTCTCGCGGCTGGTAATGGCAATTCCGGTCAGGGCCTCGGCTTCCGGCTTGTTGGGCGTGAGCAGGTCCGCCAGGGGCACAATGCGCCGTGTCAGCGCCTGCACGGCGGACTCCTCCAGCAGACGGTGCCCGGACTGGCTCACGGCCACCGGGTCCACCACCAGCGGAAAAGCCTTGCCCGCCAGCCCGTCCGCCACGGCCTCGATAATGGGCGCGGAAAACAGCATGCCCGTCTTGGCCGCCGCCACGGGAAAGCCTTCCAGCACCGTGGCAAGCTGCAGCCGCACAAAGTCCGGATCCGGCGCGTGGATGCCCCGCACTTCCGCCCCGTTCTGAGCCGTCAGAGCGGTGATGACGGAGGTGCCGAAGCCGCCCAGCACGGTCATGGTTTTCAAGTCCGCCTGAATGCCCGCTCCGCCGCCCGAATCGGAACCCGCGATGGTCAAAATAACCGGCACGCCTTGTGTCATGGCCTGTCCCCCTTTTTTAACCCTGCATGGCTTTGCGCACTTCCGCCACGCGCGCCGCTATGTCCGGCGCGCCCACCAGTTCGGAAACCAGGCAGCAGCACCTGGCCCCGTGGCGCACCACTTCCCCTATATTGTGCCGCTTGATGCCGCCTATGGCCACAAAGGGCAATGGGCAGGTCTTGGCCACATAACTTAGATATTCCAGGCCGACGGGCTCGCACACGTCCTTTTTGGTCTGAGTGGCGTAAACCGGCCCCACGCCGATATAGTCCGCGCCCCGGGCCATGGCCTTGTCCGCCTGTGCCGGCGCGTGCGTGGAAAGCCCGATCACGCAGTCCTTGCCCACCAGCGCGCGCACGGCCTCCACCGGCAGATCCTCCTGCCCCACGTGCACGCCGTCGGCCTTGCACATCATGGCGATATCCACGTGGTCGTTCACTATGAACGCGGCGCCCGCCTCTTTGGTCATGGCCCGCAGACGCAGGCATTCTTCCAGCATCCGCCCGCCCAGTTTATCCTTTTCCCGGTACTGGATCAGACGCACGCCCGCTTTGAGCAGCGCGTCCACCACTTCTTCCACACTTCTGCCCAGCGACAGAGCATCGTCGGTAATCGCGTAAATATCCGCGCCCGGAAACAGCCGTTGCATATGCGCTCCTTTTAAGGCTTTTGGATGCGGTGGCATGACGCCCGGGGGAAGGGGAAACCCCCCTTTTGGGAAAAAGGGGGGTTCCCCTTCCCCCGGACCCCATCCCCTTTCCCTAAAAACTTTGACAGGGGTATGGGGCCGTTTCTCTCCGATGATGGCAGCCCCGTACAATTACGGTTCCGCCCTTTTCAACTTTTCAACTCAGCACCCGCTCTCTCTCTTGGATGGCTTCGACAATTCTGCTTTTTTTCACGGCTTCGACAAAATATACTCCAACACCACGTCAGCCTGCATGGCCGCTGCCTGGATGACCCTTGGCGCCATGGGCGGGGCTTCCGCGCTTACCGCGCTGACGAAATCGCCGACAGCCACGGCATTTTTCGCCAGACGTTTGACGGACATGGCCGGACCGCCCCAGCCGGCGAGACCGGATGCGCAGACGAAAAAGTGACCGGCCGGTACCAGAGCGGCGCAGAGCATGGCCTTGGCGTCCGCGCCGTCCAGGGCCTCTACCACAATGGGACAAGGGGCGAAACGGAACGCGGCGTTGTCCGGGGCCAGGGTTTCGTGGAAAAGGCGGAGTTCCAGTTCCGGCTCCAGACGCAGCAGATGGCGGGCCAGAGCTTCCACCTTGGGCTGGCCGACGTCTTCCGGGAAAAAGGCCTGGCGGTTGAGGTTGGAGGCGTCCACCACGTCCTGATCCACCAAAGTCAACCGGCGCACGCCGCTACGCGCCAGCATGAAGGCCACGTTGGACCCCAGGCCCCCGGCCCCGGCTATGCCTACACGGGCATCCGCAAGGCGGCGGCGCTGTTCCGCGCTGAGATAGCGGGCAAGCCCGGCGGATAAGACGCTCATGGCGCGGCCCGGTGCCCCAGGGCGGCGTTCACGCCGTGCGTGAGTTGCGCCGTGCCGTCGCCGGAAAGCAGCCAGTCCGTGTACACGGGCTGGTAGCCCAGGCATTCGATGGCTTCCACCATTTCCGGCACGGAGCGGGGGTCGGAAATGTCGAACTGCGGGGCGTTGTCCTCCTCGTCCCTTTGCACGCTGTGCCCGCCCACGGCCGTGGACACCCCGGCGGAAACGCGGGTGACGCCCAAGGGGATGAGCCGGTCGCGCAGGGCCGCGGGCTCGCGGGTGGAAAGCGTGATGCCCGCCTGGGGCAGAAAGCAGCGGAACGCGGCCAGGGCCTGGACAAAGTTTCTGTCATCCACCACCTGGGGCTTGAAGGCCTGTTCTTCCGGGCTGTCCGGCTTTTCGCCGCAGGGCCGCATGCGAGGCAGGGAAATACTCACTTCCAGGTGAGGATAGCTCTGCAGCAGGAATTCCGCGTGCATGGCCGTGAGAAACAGGTCCCGCCGCCATTCGTCCAGGCCCAGCAGCGGCCCCAGGTTCACGGCCCGCACCCCGCCCATGACCGCCCGCTGCGGCGCATCCAGACGGAAAGCGAAATCGCGCTTGGGACCGGCCGGGTGCAGGTACAGGTACAAGGCTTCGTTGTAGGTTTCCTGGAACATGGTCATGCTGTCCATCCCGGCTTCCACCACCTGGGCGTACTCGGCAACGGTCATGGACGGCACTTCGATGCCCACGGAAGGGAAGTGGCGAGCCAGCACGGCCACGCAGTCCGCCAGATAGGCCGCGCCGGTCTTGGCCGGGGCGTCGCCGGTAAGGGCCAGGATACGGCGCAGGCCCGTGGCCGCGATGGCTTTGGCCTCTTGCTCCACTTCCGCCAGACTGAGCATGTGCCGGGAAATCTGGCGCTTGGCGTTAAACCCGCAGTACAGGCAGCGGTTGGTGCAAAAGTTGGCGAGGTACAGCGGCGTGAACAGCTGCACGGCCCTGCCGAACTGGCGCAGGGTGGCGGCCCTGGCTTTCTGGGCCATGGCTTCCAGCAGCGGCTCGGCGGCCGGGGAGAGAAGCGCCAGCAGGTCCAGAGGCGAAAGCCTGTCCTTGGCCAGGGCGCGGCGCGCGTCCGCTTCCGTAAAGGAGGGAATCTCCCGCCAGGGCTCCTGCCGGGTCAACTCAGCGAGAACGGGGTAAAATCCGTCCTCAAGAGGGGTATACGGTGTCTTATTCATAACCTTTCACCTGACAGGGGGCCGGACGAAAATTCGGCAAAAGCGTCTCCAGGCCCCTGATAAAGTTCTTTGGAAGAGGATGGGGGTCCGGGGGAAGGGGAAACCTTATACCCCCGGAGGGGGCCGGAGCGGTCTTCCGCGCAGGCCAGGCCCGCCAGGGCCATTGAGCGCAGGGGCCGGACGTGATCCGGCTTTGCCGGTCGCGCATCTTCCCGGCCCCGGAGCGGCCGAGGGAAAGTTCCCCCTTCCACCGGCCGCCGGAGGCATTCTCCCCCCTCCCCCTAGCTCCCCAAAAATCCGGTCAGCGTGCCTTCTTCCGGCGAAGACGCGGCCGCTCCGCCCGCGAGCACGCGGCCCAGACCGGCCAGGTAGGCCCGGCGTCCGGCGGCCACGGCTTCGCCAAAGGCGCGGCCCATGGCCACGGGGTCGTTGGCCGTGGCTATGGCGGTGTTGACGAGGCAGGCGGCGGCCCCCATTTCCATAGCCTCGCAGGCCTGGGAAGGACGGCCGAGGCCCGCGTCCACAATGACGGGCAGGTTTATCTCTTCGATGAGGATGCGGATCATCTCCTTGGCGGCCAGGCCCCGGTTGGTGCCGATGGGCGCGCCCAGGGGCATGACGGCGGCGGCCCCGGCATTGGCCAGGTCGCGGGCCACGTAGAGGTCCGCGTTCATGTAGGGCAGCACGACAAAACCTTCCCTGGCCAGAATTTCCGTGGCCCTGGCCGTGGCGTAGCCGTCCGGCAGCAGGTGGCGCGTGTCGTTGATGACCTCGATCTTGATCCAGTTGCCACAGCCCGCCGCTTTGGCCAAACGGGCTATGCGCACGGCCTCGTCAGCGGTGCGCGCGCCGGAAGTGTTGGGCAAAAGGCGCATCCGGGACGGGATGTGGCCCATGATGCCGCCCTTGGGGTTGGAAAGGTCCACGCGGCGCAGGGCCACGGTAATGACTTCCGAAGCGGAAGCCTCGGCCACGGCGGGAATCAGGGCGTCCGCCCCGTACTTGCCGGTGCCGATAAACAGACGGCTCGTCAGATTGACGCCGCCAAGGGACAAAGGATCCGCGAGGCTCGCGGCCGCAGTGTTGCGTCGTGTTGCGGGCATGGAATCAGCCTCCTCCGACAAAATGAATGATTTCAAGAACGTCTCCGGCGGCCAACGGCGCTTCCCCGGCGGACTCGCGCGGCAGGATGGCGCCGTTGTGCTCCACCACCACGGCGGACGGGTCCAGAGCGAGGAAAGCCAGAAGCCCCCCCACGGTCAGGCCGGGCCGCCAGGGACGGGGCGCGCCGTTGACGGTCAATGTATCGCGCGGCTCTTGCTGCTGCATACAGACCTCGATAGGGCAAAAGCTGCCGTTTAGACGGGATATCGGAACTGGCCGCCCCGCGCAAAAAAACCCGCCGGGGCGGGTATGGAGGGACTATAGCGTTCGCAGCACGGCTGTGAGCTTCCCTACGTCAGCGTTACCCGCGTCAGGTTCAAGGGGTCTGGACGAATCCACTCTCAGCCGGGCTCCCGGAAACGGGAACCTCAGCTCCCCCAGCTTTCTTTATACAATGTACGCTTCCGATCCGCCCCCGTCAAGTTAGACATTCCTAACACACCGGATAACCAAACCATCTCTCGAAGTTATTTTTTTATAGCTTCACTTTTTCAGTGACTCATTCTATAATGCAATCTGATTGGAGTAATTTTCATCCTTTTTTTCCGGAAGCAAAGAACCATCATTACCTGAGAAAAAGAGTCCACTTGCCGGGGTTGCACGTTATCTGGTCCGGCCTTAAGCTCTGTTGCGTTCGTTTTTTTATTTTTAATAATTCTGTTGCACGAATTCTCCGCACAGAAAACGAACTTCATTACCGAGCCAGGGTTTCGCAGTGCGCCCATACCACTAGGCCTCAGCTTGTCGGCCCATATTCAGCCATTGCGGAAAAAGCACTGCACATGACGGCTCGCTCTAAGAAACACGCAGCAGACGCTTCTGATATTTTCACTCCGTCCGTTTCCGCGGCACAAAGTGAAGACAGCGCGGCCTCAAAAAACGGTTTCAGCAATGCCCTTGCTTCCTGCGATGAACCCGCGCCTTTCACTCCCGCTTTTGCCGGGCAGGAAGCTTATTATCTAGATCTTGTGCCCCTGCCGCTGCTTATTCTGGACAAAGAGGGAACCTGCCTTTTTCTCAACCAGGCGGCCTCGCATCTGTTCAACACCGAGCCGGGCCTGCTGCAGGGCATCTCCATCCTCAACGTTCTGACCTTTACCACGGACAAACCGGCGTCGGAAAGCTGGGAAGTTCTGACCCAGTCCGAGCAGTTCAGCGTGGAAGCCCTGGTCCGGCACTCTCTGGGCATGCAGATTCCCGTCCTTCTGGAAGTGCAGCAGGTGGGGGAAACCTTCTTTGCCTGCTGCAGCAAAATGTCCCCCCCGGGGCGGCTGCGTGCTGTCAAGCGTAACCCACAGGGATTGCTGCAGTTCATTCAGAAAGTCGCCCGCCTGGGCCTGTGGGAATGGCACATCCAGGCCGGGGTCATCCACCTTTCCGAAGGGATGCAGGAAATTTTATCCCTGCCCCTGGATATGGCCAGCTTTCCCTACAGCTACCTGGATATGCTGGCCTACCCCTCCGACAGGCCGCGCCTGAAAGAAGCCTTTCCCACCACCCCCTTTGCCGAAGGCGGGTACACCGAACTGCGCGTGGTGGCGCGGGACGGCAGCCTGACCTGGGCCAGTATCCAGGGCCACGTGACCGAACGTAACCCGGACGGCACTCCGCTGCGATACATGGGCGTACTTTCCGACATCACCGCCCGCAAGCAGCACGAACAGGAAAACACGCTCTTTTTCCAAATTTCGCACGCGATCCACACCACACGTGACCTGGAAGAGTTCTTCGCGCTGCTGCTCAACTTTCTGGGTACGGCCCTGTTTATCTCGGAACTTGAGGTGGCGTTGCTCCAGACGGAAACAGGTGAGGCCACCTTGTTGTACAAGAGCGCCCTGAACGAGCTATCCGACGGCAAAGCCGCCCGCAGCGGCCTTTCCCCGCAACTGCTGAAAGTCATGCGTTCCGGAGAAGCCGCCGTGTTCGCCCTTGAGGGTGCCCCCCGGAGTAAAAGCGTTTCCTGGCTGGGAGTGCCCCTGCGCATGGGCGGCGCCGTCATAGGCGGCCTGGCCGTCAGCCGTTCCACGCCCTTCCGGCCCTTTTCCGCCCGGGAACGCTCCTTGATGCACACCGTAGCGGAGCAATCTTCCCTGGGCATTGAGCGCAAGCGCCACGAAGAGCGTCTGGCCCACCTGGCCTTGTACGATTCCCTGACCGGCCTGCCCAACAGGGTACTGTTCATGGAGCGGGCCCAACGAGGCAGACAGCGCGCGCAGCGCCGCGCGTCCTTTCACTGCGCGCTGCTGTTGCTGGACTTGGACAACTTCAAACGCATCAACGACACCTATGGGCACAGGGCGGGTGACGACGTGCTGCAGGGCGCAGCCCGCTTGGTGACCCCCCTGCTGCGCAGCACGGACACCGTGGCCCGCCTGGGCGGGGACGAGTTCGCCGTGTTCCTGGAAGATGTCGCCTCCCCCAGAGAAGCCCTGAACATCGCCCGCCGCGTGCACAACGCCCTGCGGGCCCGCATCCCCTCAGGGGATGCGCTCATCAGTTGTTCCGCCAGCATGGGCATCGTGCTGGACGCGCAGCGCTATGACTCGCTGGAACGCATGCTGGAAGACGCCGACGCGGCCCTTTACCGGGTGAAGGAACGCGGACGCGGGCGCATGCGGGTGTTCACGCCGTCTTTGCGCAGCTCGCTCCGCCAGCGGCTGGATATGGAGCGCCTGCTGTGTTCCGCCCTGCCTGCCAGGCAGTTCAGGCTGTTCATGCAGCCGGCTTTCCGCCTCAGCGACGGCGGCCTGTACTGCATGGAAACACTGCTGCGCTGGTCGCCCAACCCGGATACGCTTTTCTCCCCCAAAGATTTTCTCTCCCGGGCGGAAAATCTGGGCCTTACCCGGCAGCTTGACCAGTGGTCCCTGGAAGCCTCCTGCGAAACGCTCTGCCGCATCGCCTCGCGCCTGGGAACAGAGCGCCTCATCCCTCTTTCCGTGAACATCAGCCCGGCCAGCGCCCTTGCGCACGACTTTCCTTCCACCGTTGTGAATATACTGGAAAATTTCCGTCTTCCCGCCGGATGTCTGCGCATTGAATTCCCGGAACAGGCCCTGGCCGCAACGCCGCAAAAAGCCAGGGCAAACATTATGGCTCTGGCGGAAGCGGGCTTTCCCGTGCTGCTGGACAATTTCGGCATGAGCCACGCGCCGTTGCACCTGCTGCACGGCCTGCCCTTGACGGCCATGAAGCTGGCCCCCTCCACCCTGGCGACCCAGCAAAACGGCGGCCAGGCGCCCCACTTCCTGCGCACCCTGGCCTTTTTCGCCGCGGAACTGAAGATAGACACCGTCAGCGTGGGCGTGGAAACCCAGCCCCAGCGCCAGCTGGCCCAGGATCTGGGCTGCGTGGCCGCCCAGGGCTTTCTGTTCCAGCCCCCCCTGCCGGCGGAAGAAGCGCTGCTGCGGCTGGACACCGCCATGGGGAATTCCTGATGCCCTCAATGCACCGTATACAGCTGGATCGGGCTGATACGCCGGAACAGGCGGCGGAATGCGCCGCCCGGACTCTGGAAACGGCCGCCCGCGTCGCTGTGGAGCAGCGCGGTGCGTTCAGCCTGGCCCTTTCCGGCGGCTCGACCCCGCTCCTGCTTTTCCGCCTGCTTTCAAGCCCGGAATGGCGGGACCACCTGCCCTGGGCCCAGACCACAGTGGCCTGGGTGGACGAGCGTTGCGTGGCCCCGGAACACGCAGACAGCAACTACGGCGCGGCCCGTGCCGCGTTAACCCCTCTGGCCCGGGTCCGGCGGGTGCTGCCCATGGACGGCGGCCTCCCCCCGGAAGAAGGCGCCCTGGCCTACGAACGGGACCTCAGCATCGCCTTTTCCCTCCCGGACGGGGAAATGCCCCGCTTTGACTGCATTCTGCTGGGCATGGGCGGCGACGGCCACACCGCTTCCCTGTTCCCCGGCTCATCCGGCCTGCTGGAGATGCGGCGCGCGGTGCGCGCCCAGTACCCGGTCACGGCCCCCCACGCGCGTCTTACCCTGACCCTGCCCGTGCTCAACGCCGCGCGGCTTTGCCTCGTACTGGTCACGGGCCGGGAAAAACGCGCCCCTTTGCGCCGGGCTCTTTCCCTGCTGGAAGAGCCCGACCTGCCCATCCAATATCTCAAACCCGACCGGGGAACCCTGCACTGGATTGTGGACGCGGCAGCGGCGGGCAGCGACGGAGCCAAAGCGACTCTTAAATAGCCGCAAAAAATGGACAGGCCCCCTGATATGGGATAGCATGCTCCATTATTCCACTTCTCAACCCGACGCGCGGCGCGGGGGTGACCGGGAACTGGAATAACGTTGCGGGCAGCAGATCTGTAATCCCCCCTTGGTCTTGGCGAGCATTGTGGACGCGGCATGAAAAAGATTTTCTTCGGCACGCTCAACCGCACCCTCATTTCCATCGTCATCATGGCGGTGCTCCCCGCGCTGGGCATTATCCTGCATTCCGGCTTTACTTCCAGCAGGGAGGCCGGGCGGGCCGCGCAACGCAGCATGGCCGAACTGACCCATTCCATAGCCCGCCACCAGCAGCTGACTCTTGAAAACACCCAGGTGCTCTTTACCGCCCTCAGTAAACTGCGCGAAGTGCGCAGCCTGAGCCAGGACGTGGCTTCCGGCCTGCTGCAATCCATAACCAACGCCAACCAGCAATACAGCCGGGTGTATATCGTCGGCAAAAACGGGGTCATCGTTTCCAGTTCCAGCTTTCTGGCCCCGCCCCTGTCCGCCGAGGAACGCAGGTTCCTCGCCCGGGCCATGGAAAAGGATGAATTCGCGGTCAGTTCCTTTTCCGTGGACAGGTCCACACTGGAAGGCCGCTTTTGCGTCGCTCTGCCCATTCTTTCCCTGGACGGAAAAACGGAAGCCGCACTGTTCGCTTACTTGCGCCTTGATCCAAGACGCGGCGATTTCCTGACCGGCATGACCCGCGAAGGCAGCAAGGTGCAGGTGGCGGACAGCGAGGGCCGCCTGGTCTACTGCTACCCGCCCCAGCCGGAACAGATTCCCGGCATGTTCCTGCCGGAGAATCTGATCCGGCGGATACGCGGCGCCTCCGACGGCAGGGTCCACACCATACGCCACCCGCACAGCCGGGAACTGGTCATGTTCCAGACCATGGCCCTCGACGGGGATAAAGAGCCCGTCAGCAGCATCATCCTGTCCATCCCCACGGAAAAGGTCTACGCCGCGGCGGACGCTATGATGCGCCGCAACCTCACGCTGCTGGGCGCGGCCACGGCCCTGGCTCTGGCCATTGCCGCCTTTCTCGCCCGCTGGTCTTTTGTGCGCCCCATCAGCGACGTGACCACCGTGGCGGAACGGCTGACCTTGGGCGATCTTTCCGCCCGGGCGGCTTTCGCGGGCACCGGCGGGGAAATCGAGCTGTTCGCCGCCACCTTCAACAGCATGGCCGACAATTTGGAAAAAAGCAGGGAACGCCTTATTGAAACTCGCCAGCTCGCCGACGCGGCAAACAAGGCCAAAAGCGAGTTTCTGGCCAACATGAGCCATGAAATCCGCACCCCCATGAACGCCATTATCGGCATGGCCTACCTGGCCCTGAAAACCGAACTGGACGAGAGGCAGAAAGGTTACCTCAGCAAGGTGCACACGGCGGCCAACTCGCTCCTGGAAATCATCAACAGCATTCTTGATTTCTCCAAGATGGAGGCGGGCAAGCTGCAACTGGAAAGCCTGCCCTTTGATCTGGATACCGTGTTCGCCAACGCCGCCTCCTCCATCCAGCAGATCGCGGCGGAAAAAGGCCGCACCTGCCACTGCGTGCTGGACCCGGACGTGCCCCACCGCCTGCAGGGCGACCCGCTCCGTTTGGGACAAGTCCTTATCAACCTTGCCAGCAGCGCGTTGCGCCTGGCCGGGGAAGGCTCCGTCACCCTGCGCTGCTCGCTGGAGCACGCCACTCCTGAACACGCGCGGCTGTGCTTTACCATGCAAGATCTCAGCGCGGGCCTGCCCCCCGCCCAAAAGGCGGACCTTTTCCATCAGGAAGGCGAACCCGGCCGTAGCGGTACGACTCTGGGCTTTGCCATCGTGGGCCGGCTTGTGACCCTGATGCACGGAAGCGTGGAGGTAAGAGATTCGGCGCAGCACGGCAGTTCCATAGCCATTTCCCTGCCCTTCACGCGCGCCCGTTCCACGGAAGAGACCCCACGGCCCCTGGAACGCATGCGCGGCAAGCGCGTGCTGGTGGTGGACGACCACCCGGGCAGCAGATCCGCTCTCCGTTCCATGCTGGAACGCTTCACCCTGAGCGTGGACGAGGCCGGCGACGCGTTTTCCGCCCTGGCCTTGCTGCGGCGGGAAAAAGAACAAGGCCGTTCCTTTGACCTGGTGCTCATGGACT
Organism: Desulfovibrionaceae bacterium; assembly: GCA_031551765.1. Taxonomy (GTDB): domain Bacteria; phylum Desulfobacterota; class Desulfovibrionia; order Desulfovibrionales; family Desulfovibrionaceae; genus JAVBNC01. Next base: position 4,066 of record JAVBNC010000101.1, on the reverse strand, counting down.
GGCACTTGCCTGGCATGGACGGCGTTCAGGCCACCGTAGGCATCAAACAGGACCTTGGCCTTTCTCCCGCGCCCCCCGTGGTGCTGATCACGGATTTCGGCCGCAGCGACATTCTGCAAAGAGCGGAAGGGGCGGGCGTCGACAGTTTTTTGCATAAGCCCATAGATTCCTCCCTGCTCTATAACGCCATCCAAGGGCTGCTACGGGATGTGGCGCGGTATGACTCACCTGCTCCATCTGCCCCGGAAGCCCCCGTGCGGCTGGACGGCGTGCGGCTGCTGCTGGCGGAAGACAACGCCATCAACCAGCAGATCGCTTCGGAAATCCTTTCCGGCGTCGGGGCTGTGGTGGATATCGCCGCCAACGGTCAGGAAGCCGTGGAAGCGGTGCTGCGCAGCGTGAAATCCGGTTCCGCGCCCTACGACGCCGTGCTCATGGACCTGCAAATGCCGGTAATGGACGGCTACACGGCCACGCGGGAAATACGCCGCCACAGTCTGTTCCACGCCCTGCCCATCATCGCCATGACCGCGCACGCCCTGGCCGAAGAAGGTCAGCACTGCGCGGAAGCCGGCATGAACGACTACGCCACCAAACCCATTGAGGTACAGGCGCTGCTGCACACGCTCCGCCGCTGGATTCCCCGCCTTTCCGGCCAGGGGAAAACCGCCGCCCGGTTGAGGAACCTGTCATGAGCAGCCGTTTCCCGCACAGCCCGGCGCGCGCCGCCCTGTTCACTCTCTGCGCCCTGGCCTTTACGCTGGGCCTTCTGCTCGCCCCCTGCAAGGGACAGGCGGCACAAGCCTCCGCTGCCCGGGAGCAGGAAGGCGTTCTGCGCCTTGGCGTCACCCCGGCCATGGAGAGCTCCGGCTTTCTCGAATACCTGGCTCGGGCTTTTGAGCGCGACACGGGCATTCGCGTGCAAGGCCACACCGACACGGTGTGGAACCTCTACGCGCTGGCGCAGGGATGCTCCATCGATGCATTTTTCAGCAATATTCCGGAAGTGGAATTCAGCGCCATGCAGGCCGGGCCGGGCAAGGGCTGGGTGGGGGGCTTTTACGGCCACTACCTGGTGGTGGGGCCGCGCGGCAACCCTTCCGGCGTCCCTTCATCTTCCATACTGGCGGCCATGGGCTTCATAGCGGCCAACAAAATCCCCTGGACCGCCAGCCGGGACGGAAGCGCCGCCGACCAGGCGGAACTGTACACCTGGCGCATGCTGCGCATGGACGATATCTCGCTTGAAAAATGGTATCTCAAGGCGAATCCCCGGCCATATTCGCTGCTGCCCACGGCGGCGGCGCGCAGGGCCTACGCCCTGTCCGACGCCTGGTCCTGGCTGCTGTTCAAGCAAAGCTATACGCTGGAAAACTGCCCGCTGGAAGTGGTGGTGCCCACGTCCCCGCTCATGCCCGATCAGTACAACCTGGTCACCCTTTCCGCCGACCAGTGCCCCGAAATCCGGGAAGAGCCGGCCCGGCGCTTCGCCGAATGGCTGGTCCTGCGACGGACCCAGGAATATATCGCCGCCTTTCGCTGTCAGGGGGAAGCTCTCTTCCATCCCCTCGACCCAGAGGCACGGCAATGACGGCGCTTCCCCGCGTTACGGTCATCGGCGGCGGCAGCTGGGGCAGCGCGCTGGCGCAGCTTATGGCGGCCAAAGGACATTCTGTCGCGCTGCTGGTGCGGGATGCCGCCCTGGCCGGGCAAATCAATACCGCGCATACCAACGAACGCTACCTGCCCGGCCTCTCCCTGCACCCGAGCCTGCGCGCCTCCACCAACCCGGAAGACGCGCTGCGAGGCGCTGCGCTCTGCGTTCTGGCCGTGCCCTGCCAGTACTTGCGCGCCGCGCTCAAAAGCTTCGGCCCCCTTATTGCGGAAGGCTGCCCCCTCGTCTGCGCCAGCAAGGGCATTGAACTGGGCAGCCTGCGCACCATGTCCCAGGTGACGGCGGAAGAGCTGCCCGGACTGGCGGCACGCTACGCCATTCTCTCCGGCCCTTCTTTTGCGCGGGAGGTGGTGCTGGGCCTGCCCACGGCGGCGGTGCTGGGCTGCGCGGACGCCAAACTGGGTAAAACCCTGCGCGAACTGCTCAGCGGCGAGGCTTTCCGGGTTTACTCCAGCCGCGACGTGCTGGGCGTGGAATTCGGCGGGGCCGTCAAGAACGTGATGGCCATTGCCGTGGGCATTGCGGACGGACTGGCCTTTGGCGCCAACGCCCGGGCCGCGCTCATCACCAGGGGGCTGGCGGAAATAAGCCGGTTGGGCGTCGCGGCCGGAGCGAAGCAGGCCACCTTCATGGGCCTTTCCGGCTTGGGGGATTTGGTGTTGACCTGCACCGGGGATCTCTCCCGTAACCGCCAGGTGGGCCTGCGCATCGCGGCCGGGGAAAGCATAGCGGACATTACCGGCGGCATGCGCATGGTGGCGGAAGGGGTCAGCACCACCAGGTCCGTCACCGCCCTGGCCGAGCGCCTGAACGTGGCCATGCCCGTTTCCTTGATGGTCCGGGACATCCTGGACGGGACCATGACGCCCCGAAAGGCCGTCAGCGCGCTGATGAACCGGGGATTAAAAGAAGAATAGACGACGCCCGCCGGACCAACTCCAGAGCCAGATATCAGTCCGGGGGCGCTTCCGCGCCTTTCTCGGCCCGGAAGATTTCTCCCAGTTCCGCTTTGGCGCTCAGGCACAGGGCGCGCATGCGTTCCGCCTTTTGCTGCCGCCCTTCACGGCAATACAGCCACCACAGGCACAGCGCGGCCTGCCAGGCCCCGGACCAGCCGGGCCGGGCCAGAGCGCGCAGGTGCCAGGCCGCGGCTTTTTCCCATTCCTGACGGCCCTCGCAAGCCAGCCCCAGCCAGAACATGGGCAGGGGCAGTTGGGAGAGGCAGGCATGCTTGCGGCGCAGGCGCTCTTCCGTGGCCGCGCTCATGGCGCGCAGCGCGCCGTGGGCCGCCAGCAGCGCGGCCAGGGGGTACATGTCCGGCAGCATGCAGTGGTGCAGGGCCAAAGATTCCGGCCACACGGAATGCACTTCCGCGAACATGCTCGTCCCGTGTATGCGGTAGTGGAGCATGGGCGCGGGCAGCGCCAGCAGCCGGAAGCCCGCTTCCTGGCATTTGAGCCAGAAATGCCAGTCTTCCATTCCCCAGGGGTGGCTGGAATCATAGCCGCCCACGGCTTCCCACAGGTCGCGCCGGAACGCGGTGCAGCAGAGGAGGTTGCCGCGCTCCTTCATACGCTCCGGCCGGTAGGCGGGCAGTTTCCAGTCCCCGCTTCTGGCCCCGAATTCCCGGTACGCGCCGGTCACGGCGTTGCAGTCCGGGTTCTTGGCCACGGCTTCCGCCACGGCGGCCAGAAAGCCTTCCGCCAGCATGTCGTCGCTGTCCAGGGCCACTATCCAGCGTCCCCTGGCAACCGCAATGCCGCTGTTGCGGGCCACGGCCACGCCCTGGTTGGGCTGTTCAATGAGTCTCAGGTTCAGGGCCGGATGCGCGGCCATAAGCGCGCGGGCCGTGGCGGCCGTGTTGTCCGGGCTGCCGTCGTCGATGATCACGGCCTCGAAATCGTCCGTGCCCTGGTGTGTCAGGCCGCCCACCGCGTCCGGCAGAAAACGGGCCTGCTTGTAGCAAGGGATGATGACGGAAAAGAAGGGACTGGCGCTCATAGCAAAAGTATACCAACGCGCCGCGCGCTCCGCCAGTATTCTTCTCTGATAAAATTGGAGAGAAAAAGAAAGGGGCTGCGCCGCCCCCGAATTAGAGCATTTCAACTTTAAAATTGTCTATGCGGATGAAATGCTCTGGTGTTGCGGAACGCAGTGCAGCAACGCCCGCGAGATTGGCGTAGGCGGGCTTTGCCCGCCGTTAAGCGACAATCTCATAGCGAAATTGCACTATTTGAAGCGAAAACCGCACTAAAATAGAGATGGAATCAGATGCAGACTGTCAGCTCTGCGACTGTTGTTGCTGTTGTTGCCGGCGCTGTTCCTGCCGGGACTTATCCTGATCCTGGCGGCGGCGTTCCTGGTCTTTGCGCTCCCGGTCCCGCTGCTCTT
>JAVBNC010000132.1:0-4074 GCA_031551765.1 Desulfovibrionaceae bacterium | reverse complement strand
GAGAGCAGGGCTCCGCCTTGGACCAGCGATTAAGGGAGACATCACTATTGCTGACCCCCGGAAGGTTGCGTACCTTCCGGGGGATTGAGTACCTTGGATATACCCCTGCTGCAGGGTCAAAGGGATTCTGCCCTTCCTTATACCCCCGGAGGGGGTCGGAGCGCAGCGCAGGCCAGGCCCGCCAGGGCCTATGGAGCGCAGGGGCCGGGCCGGATCCGGCTTTGCCGGTCCGGCATCTTACCGGCCCCGGAGCGGAAGAAAGACAGCTTCGACAGCTTGTTTTTATCCACGCTCCAGCAGAAGGACCATGCCACGCAACGCCTCGCGGACGGCGGCGAGGCGCACTTCCGCCCGGCCGCCGGGGAAGCGGTGGCATGCGGCTTGGACAGTGACCGCAAGCTCCGCGTTTTCCACCGCGGCGGGGGAATGCGAGTTTTTTTCCGTCAGGGCGTGGGCTATCCACACCGTGCCCACGGGTTTTTCCGGGGTGCCGCCGTCCGGACCGGCTATGCCGGAAATGGCCACCGCAGCCTGCGCGTTGCAGGCGGCCAAAGCGCCGAGGGCCATGCGCCGCACCACGGCCTCGCTGACCGCGCCGTGGGCGAGCAGCATCTCTTCCGGCACGCCCAGCAGGCGGTGCTTGATATCGTTGGAGTAGGCCACCACGCCCCCGGCGAACCAGACGGAACTGCCCGCCACGTCCGTGCACAGGCCCGCGATGATCCCGCCGGTGCAGGATTCCGCCGTGGCAAAGAGCAGGCCCTTGCGGGTAAGGGATTCGCGCAGCCTGCCGATAAGAGAGCTGAAGAGTTCCGGATCCGGACGGGCCGAAAACTGTGTGGTCATAAGGCCTCCTTGCAGGGCCAACATACCCGGCCCGGCCCGCCGCCGCAAGCGAACGCGGCGGGATCTGGCGCGTTGCGGCGCGCCGTGCTATCAGGTTTGCTCAAAATACTTTGGAAAAAGGATGCCGGTATGTTTGCGTTTCCCCGCGCACCGTCTGTCATATGTATCGCGTTGGTGTGCTGCGCGCTTTTCCTCTGTGCCGCCCCGCCCGTCCAGGCCGCCCCGGTCAGGGAAATGCCGCGCGTGGTCTACGGCTTTGACCGCGAATTCCCGCCCTTTTCCTTTGAAGACGCGGGCGGCAAGCCCATAGGCTTTGAAGTGGAACTGGTGCAGGCCATACTGGCCGGGAAAGCCACCCTGGTGCCCCGCGCCCTGCAATGGGACGTGGTGCCGCTGGAGCTTTCCTCCGGCGCCGTCACCATCACCAGCGGCATGGTGCGCACGCAGGAACGGAGCAAAAACTACGGTTTTTCCGCCCAGCCCACCTTTCATCTGCCCATTTATCTGTTCACCAAGGTGTACAACCGCTACCCCAACGCCACTTTTTTGCGGGGTCAGATGGTTTCCGTGGAGCGCGGCTCCTACCAGCACCGGCTGCTGGAAAATTTCGGCGGCATCAACATCAAGCCTTTCAAAGACAAGGTCTCGCCCATCCGGGCCTTGTACAATGACGAAGTTTCCGCCTACTGCGGCCCTCCCCAGAGCGCGTATTACTACATGAAAAAGCTGAACTACACCGGCATCACCACCCTGGGCACGCCGCTGGGCATGGTGGAAATGCGCATCGCCGTCAACAAGGGCCGGGGCGACGTGCTGCGCCTGGTCAACGAAGGCCTGGCGGAAGTTGTCAAAAACGGGGAATACGGCCGCATTTACCGCAAATGGTTTGTCAACGACCCCAGCACGGCGGAGCAGGACCAGATGATCAAGGCGGCCAAAACCGCGCTGCTCACCGCCTATGTCCCTTACGGCAAAAAGGCCCAGGGCACGGCCGTGCTGACCGCCACGGGCAAGGTGTACAGCGGCTGCAATGTGGAAAACGCGGACGCGCGCCTTTCCGTCTCCGCCATGAGCGCGGCCGTGGCCCAGGCCGTGGGCGCCGGAGATCTGGAGCTGCGTTCCGCCGTGCAGGTGGACGCCAACGGCGCCATTGTCACCCCGGCCAAAGCGGACTGCCAGCTCCTGCATGAATTCGGACGGGGCATCGTGGTGCTGACGGAAGCCCAAAAGGGCCGCCGTTCCCTGCCCATGGTCGCGGACCTGCTGCCCGACCCCGTGGTGGGTAAAACGCCTGTGCTCAACCTTGAGTAAGCTCGTGCGCGACCCAGCTACGCAGCGCGTTCTCTGCCTGGCCGGGCCCACGGGCACGGGCAAAAGCGCGGCCGCGCTGTTTTTGGCGCGAGAGCTGAGCGGCGGGGTCATCAACGCCGATTCCCGCCAGGCCTACCGCGATTTCCCCATTATCACGGCTCAGCCCACGGATACGGAACGCGCCTCTTGCCCCCACGCGCTCTACGGCTTTCTCGACTGCACGGAAAAGCTCAGCGCGGGCGCGTACGCGGAACTGGGCAGAACGCAGGTCGTGGACTTTGCCGCGCAGGGCCTTGTGCCCATCGTGGTGGGCGGCACGGGGCTGTACCTGGACGCCCTCTTCAGCGGCATGCCGGAAATGCCGCCCGTGCCCCCGGAAATCTCCCTGCGCTGGCAAAAACGCTGCGCCCTGGAAGGCCCCCAGGCCCTGCACGCCCTGCTCCGGGAACGGGACCCGGCCTGCGCGGCCAAAATCCACCCCAACGACAGCCAGCGCATAACCCGCGCCCTGGAAATGGAAGAAACCACGGGCACGCCGCTTTCCGTGTGGCAAAAGCGGCCCGTGCCGCCCAGCGGCCTCACCCCCCTGATTATCGGCATGGATATGAGCCTGACCGAACTGACCCCGCTGCTGGAAAAGCGCATTGACGCCATGCTGGCCGCCGGGGCCGTGACGGAAGCAAAAGCCGCCCTGGCCCGTTGCCCGGACGAGCGCGCGCCCGGCTGGTCCGGCATAGGCTGCGCGGAGCTGTTCAGCCACCTGGCGGGCCGCGTCAGCCTTGACGAATGCCGCGAGGCCTGGATCAAAAATACCAGGGCCTACGCCAAACGCCAGATCACCTGGTTCAAGCGGAACCCGGCCATCCACTGGCTGCGGCCCGACGCCGTGGGGACAATGCTGGAAAAGTGGCGGGAATTCGCCGGAAGCTGCTGATTAATTGTCGAAGCCAATGAAGAGCCGAAGCAGGGCGCTGCCCTACACCCGCCAGGGGGGTGCCCCCCTGGACCCCACGACAGGGGTATGCTTCGCGCGCGGTGAGCATGCGAGCGAGTGCAGACACAGGGAAAACTCTTCGTGTAAACCTATCCCGTCGCTAACCAGCCTGAATGGGTTCCAAGGGGCGCGCCCCTTGGCGGGTGCAGGACAGCGCCCTGCTCTCATTCTTAATTGGCTTCGACCGCTAAGCTTTTAAAGACAATGCGACGTTGTTCAAAGACGAACCGAAGCCCTTGAGCGCGGCCGCATCACCCTTGATTTTGCCGAAGGGGATGCCGGGCGAGGCCATGCGCGGCTCCCCGGCACGGCTGACGGGCGTGGGGCCGAAAAAGACGCACAGCGCGTTGCCGGAAGGCCACAGGGCCACTTCGCCCACAGCGAACACGTCCTGCTTGGGGCCGGAATCGCTTATTTTTTTGTCCAGAGTGCCGTAATACTCGTCGCCCCAGCGTGACATGGATATTTTCTGGGGCAAGCTTTTCACCAGGTCTTTCACGGCCCTGTTGTCGTACAATTCCACCTCGAACGCCTTGCCGTTGATTTCCATGACCATGATTTGTATGCTCATCGGGACCACCTTTTCCTTCAGTCGTAATAAGATAAGGGTCATGCCTAGCTGAGAGGAAAATCTCTGGGCATTTTGAGGACCAGTTTATGGGTATTCTCTTGCCGATGGTTAAAACGAAACTCGCATTCCTTCAAATGGAAATGAATACTCCACCGGCTGACGCCGGTGGTATCGAGTAACAGCTAAAGCTGGCGATTGCGGATGAAATCCTCCAACAGTTTATACGAACCCAAAGGATTATTCTTCGCCTTCAATTTTAAAATCGCCATCATCATGGTTTTGCTGTTCTATGTAGGCTTTGATCACATCGTCAGTCACATTGCCGCTGCTACAGCAAAAATAGCCTCTGGCC
>JAVBNC010000099.1:0-9702 GCA_031551765.1 Desulfovibrionaceae bacterium | reverse complement strand
TAGAGCATTTTCACATTGAAATTGCTCATTAGGATAAAATGCTCTGGCGGTGCGAAGCGAAGCGGAGCACCGCCCGCGAGATTGACGTAGGCGAGCTTTGCTCGCCGTTAAGCGGCAATCTCAAAGCGAATATGCTCTAAGGAGAAGGATATGCAGCAATACTTTGACTTTGAGATCATGGGCCTGAAACGCAAACTGCCCTATGTCCAGATAGGCGAAAACCTGGCCCTGGCCAGCTTTGTGGTGCTTTCGGACACCGAGCTTATCCGCACCGTGGCCCCGGAACTGCTCAAACGCCTGCCCGAGGTGGACGTGCTGATGACCGCGGAAGCCAAGGGCATTTGCCTCACCTACGAACTGAGCCGGCTCATGGGCATGAAAGAGTTCGTGGTGGCGCGCAAAAGCCGCAAGCCCTACATGCAGAACGCCATCTCCCACACCGTGCATTCCGTCACCACCCAGAAAGAGCAGACCCTGTGGCTGGACGGGTGCGAAGCCGCCAAAATCAAAGGCAAGCGCGTGGCCTTGGTTGACGACGTCATCGCCACCGGCGAATCCATAGGCGCCATAGAAGCCCTGGCCAAAAGCGCCGGGGCCGAGGTGGTGGCCAAAGCCGCCATTCTGGCGGAGCTGGAAAGCGTGCACCGCAACGACATCATCTACCTGAAAGAGCACTTCGTGTTCCGGCCCAACCCGGGCGGCACGTTTACGCCGTTGGAAAGCCTGAAGTAGAGTATTTCAGCTGTCGAAGCCGCCTTTTATCCGCTCCGGGGCCGGTAAGATGCGCGACCGGCTCCTGCACTCCATAGGCCCTGGCGGGCCTGGCCTGCGCGGAAGACCGCTTCGGCCCCCTCCGGGGGTATAAGGTGAAGCCCGGTGCCTCTGCGTCCGCACTCGCTTACATACCTACCGCGCGCAAAGCGTACCCCCTGTCGCGGGGTCAAGGGGGCTCAGCCCCCTTGCGGGTGCAGGGCGCTGCCCTGCTCTCATTCTTGGATGGCTTCGACAATTCCCCTAAACGATACGGAAGTTGTCCACCAGCGTGCAGCGGCGCAGACGCACAAAGGTGCGCGCGCTGGTCACGCCTTCCCCTGTCGGGGTGGAAATGGTCATGCTGGTCCAGCCTTCCCCGCCCGCGCCCAACGACGCGATATGCGGGCCGTTCTTGACGAACAGGCTGGTGTTCACGGCCGCCGCCATCTTGTGCATATTGTCGATGTTGCGCGAATGCAGGCCCGCCGTGTGGCACAGGCCGCGTTCCAGTATGAGCGCCCAGTCCACGGCTTCGTCGATGTTCCGCGCGCGCAACAGCGGGATGACGGGCATCATCTGCTCCACGCGGGCAAAGGCGTGGTCAATGTCGCGGCCCACGTCAACGATAAGCAACCGGCAACTTTCCGGTACGGAAATACCCGCCTCGGCCGCTATTTTCGCGGCGTCGCGGCCCACCCACTTGGGGTTGGCGCTGGCCTGCGGGCCGGGGTAGTTGCGCAGGGCGAAACGGGCCACGGCGTCCGCCTGTTCCAGGCTTATTTCCACCGCGCCCAAGGTTTTCATGGCCTCTTTCAGCTGGTCCGCTATGGAATCCACGGCGATAATTTCTTTTTCGTCCGCGCAGATGATGTTGTTGTCAAAAGACGCGCCGTCGTAAATGCTGCGCGCCGCGCGGGCTATGTCCGCCGTCTCGTCCACCACCACGGGCGGGTTGCCCGCCCCGGCCGCCATAACGCGCATGGTGGCGTGCTTGCGGGCCGCTTCCACCACGGCCTCGCCGCCGGTGACCACCAGCAGGTTGATGCCCTTGTAGGAAAACAGCTTCTGCGCCACTTCAATGGTCGGCTCGCGCACGGCCGTCAGCAGATTGCGTATGCCCGTGGCGCGTTCCACGGCCTGGTTCAGCACCTGGATGGCCTTTTGCGACACCCGCTTGGCCGCCGGGTGCGGCGCGAAAACCACGGAATTGCCCGCCGCCACCATGCTGATGCCATTGTTGATGACCGTGGCCGCCGGGTTGGTGGAAGGCGTGACCGAGGCGATAACCCCCCAGGGCGCGTTTTCTATCAGCGTCAGGCCCGCGTCGCCGGTTATGGCCACCGGAGCCAGCGCTTCCGTGCCGGGGGTGCGTTCCGCCTCCAGCACGTTTTTCTTGATTTTGTCCGCCACGCGCCCCATGCCGGTTTCCGCCACCGCCATTTCCGCCAGCATCCGGGCGTGTTCCAGCCCGGCGGCGCGCATGGCCGCCACCACCTTGTCGCGCACCGCGATGGTCCCGATTTTGGGGTAGGCCGCCTTGGCCGCCGCCACGGCCGCGTCCAGGCTTTCGAAAATCCCGTCCTCGCCGTCTTCCGCCGGGCTTGAAACCGGCGCATGCCCCGAACCGGAGGGTCCCAGGCGGCGCAGCACCTCCGCCACTATGCGTTCCACGTCCTGCTGTTGCATCTCAGGTCCTTATGGTGAATGCCTCCGGCGGCCAAAGAGGGCGCTGCCCTCTCTGGACTCGTCTTTCTCCCGCTCCTGCGGCGGGAAGATGCCGGACCGGCAAAGCCGGATCCGGCCCGCCTTGCCGCTCCAAGGCCCTGGCGGGCCTGGCCTGCGCTTCGCTCCGGCCCCCTCCGGGGGTATAAGGAGTTCTTCGCGGCCTGAGCGACTGGAAGGAAAAGGCGTCGCTGGCGGTCATGAAATTCCGCGTTCAAAGGTTACTCAATTTTTCTTGTACAGCGTCTTTTCCCGGCACGAGACCTGGTCCACAATGCCCACTATGGCCAGATCCAGCGCGGGGTTGCTGGCGTTGCTGGCGTTGCGGGCCGAACTGCCGCGCACCAGGATGACCCATTCGCCTTCCCCGGCGCCTATGGGGTCCAGGGCCACGTGGCGCTGGCCCGTGGGTTTCCCTTCGCTGTCCAGAAGGTCCACCAGCAGCAGGGAATTGTGCGGCAGGCTGGGGGCCCGTACCGTGGCCACCACCTGTCCCGCGACCTTGCCAAGTTCCATACATACCTCCCGGACTCAGGCGGCGCGCGCCATCCATGAGTCGTAATGTCCGCCATAAAGCCGGGCGTTCCGCCTTCTCCGCGCCGCCATTGAAAACGCGGCGGCGCGGAGAGGATGCCCGTCTGGGTCAAGTCCGCCCTTATTTGCGCTGCAGGGGGAACACGGTTTCCAGGTCCGCGTGCGGACGGGGGATCACGTGCACGGCCACAAGTTCGCCGCCCACGCGCTGCACGGCCGCCGCGCCCGCGTCCGTGGCCGCTTTGCACGCCGCCACGTCCCCGCGCACCATGGCGGTCACGTAGCCGCCGCCGATCTGCTCGTAGGAAATAAGGGTCACCCTGGCCGCCTTGACCATGGCGTCAGCCGCTTCAATAAGACCCACCAGGCCCCTGGTTTCGATCAAGCCGAGAGCATCCATCGTCTTCTCCTTCACTGGTTGCCGGTTACGGGAAACACTCCCCCGCGCGCCAGCGCCGTGCCCACCAGAACCACCTGGTAGATATCCTCGGCGTCGCAGCCCCGGGAAAGGTCATGCCATCCTCTGTCAAGCCCCTGGAGCAAAGGCCCCAGGGCCGTATACCCCCCCAGACGCTGGGCCACCTTGTACGCGATGTTGCCCGCTTCCAGAGAGGGAAAAATAAACACGTTGGCCCGCCCCGCCACGGGGCTGTCCGGCACCTTGCGCGCCGCCACTTCCGGCACCACGGCCGCGTCAAACTGCAGTTCCCCGTCCACGATGAGCCCCGGAGCTTTCGCCCGCACGGCCTCCGCCGCCCGGCGCATCCGTTCGGCGCGCGGGTGTTTCGCGCTGCCGTGGCTGGAAAAGGAAAGCAGCGCCACCCGCGGCTCCTCGCCCGTCATGCCCCGGTACTGCGCGGCCGAGGCCATGGCGATATCCACCAGTTGCTCGTCCGTGGGTTCCGGAATGACGCCCGCGTCCGCGAAAACCAGGACCTGCCCTTCCTCAGTCCCCCGGAGGGGGCCGCAGGCCGGGCCGCCAGGCCCTTGGAGCGACAAGGCCGCGTCGGACGGGCTTGCCCCGGCCGACATGTTTGCGGCCGCCGGAGCGGAAGAAGGACGCAGCATGAAAAAGAAGCTCGACACCGTCTTGCAGCCCCGCGCCGTGCCGATGACGCGCAGCCCGGCCCGCAGCATGTCCGCCGTGGAGGCGATGTTGCCGCCCACGCCCACTTCCGCCTCGTCCCGCCGCACCAGCATGGCCCCGGCGCCCAGGGGGCAACTCATGGCCCTGGCCGCTTCGTCCGTGGTCACGGGCTTGCCCTTGGCTTCCGCCAGCTTCACGTAGTCCGCGATATTCCGCTCCAGCAGCGACGGGGAGGACGGGTCCGCCACCCGCAGCGGCGCGGGCCGGCCGCCTTCCTGCCGCAGCACGTCGCGCTGGATATCCCGGATAGTCAGGGGACGGCCCAGCAATACCGGCTCGGCCAAACCTTCCCGCGCCAGACGCAGGGCGGCGGACACGGCGCGGCCGTCTTCCCCGTCCGGCAGGACGAGGCGGGCGGGAGCCTTGCGGCAGAGTTCCGCGCAGCGGCCGAGCAGGGACATGAAAACTCCTGATACCGTTTTATTGTGGCTCTCACCCCTGTCGCGGGGTGCAGGGGTTCGCTGCCGCAGGAAGCGGCAAGCGCACGGAGCCACAGGCTCCGCCCGCGGGGTGCGGCACAGGAGGTGCCGCATCATCATCCCCCTGCCGGGTGCAGGGCAGCGCCCTGCCCGCCGGAGGCATTCCTGCGCCAACGCGCCACAGGCGCTACGCCTTCAACTTCGTCACATCCATGCCCTTTTCCGCCGCCAGGGTCAGCAGCGTGAGCACATACAGCGCGCTGCTCAGGCGGTTGAGCGCGCCGGTCAGTTCGGGGCGGCCCAGGCGGCTTTGCACGGCGGCCACTTCCGTTTCGCGGGCCAGAGCGCGCAGCCAGTTGCACAGGGCGGCGTTGGCGCCCAAGGCCGGGTCCGGGCAGTAGTGGTCCAGGCCCAGGTAGCGCTTGGGGTCGCGCGAGACCGTGCGCAGGGTTTCCGGGTCCATGCCGCCCATGCCGGGAATGGACGGCGCGCTGCCGGAAACTTCCGCCGTGAGCACCTGCAGCACCCAGCCCCGCACGTCCGCGAGGCAGGTTTTCAGAAACCCGGAAAGGCGGTTCTTGGGGTCGAACTGGGTTTCCGTCAGCACCACGGCCGAGAGCAGCGTGTCCAGCTTGCCGCGCAGCACGATGCGCGGATGGCTCTTGGGGGCCATGACTGTGGCGTCCAGATGGGTCATGCCGTCTTCGGCCGCGCCGTTTTCGGGGCAGGGGCAGGGTTCCGGCGCGGGCGCGCTCTGTTTCGGCGCGCTCTGCTTGGGTGCGGGAGACGCGGCCGGGGCGGACGCGCCGTCCTGCAGAAGCGTGACCCGCATCTGGGCCGCGAATTCGGCGGCGGAAGGGGTCAGCCGTTCGCCGGGCGCAAGGCGCAGGGAGCAGCCGGGCTGCGGGCAACGGGCGCGGATATCGTCTTCGGTCAGAAAATGCATGGGGTCATCCTTTACTTGCCGTTACGTGCCGTCATTTGCCGGGCGGCCAGGAACTGTGCACGCAGCACGCCTCGCCCCTGGCGGCCAGGGTTACCGTGGCGCCCGCCGCGATACGGAAACTGTCGCCGGGGGACGCGCTGAGCGACGCGCCTTCGCAGGAAAACGTCAGCTCGCCCGCGAGCACGGTCACCACTTCTGCTTCGGAAAAAGTCCAGGTGAAGGACGTGTTTTCCCAGCGCAGGTAGCCCACGCCCGGCGCGCCGCCGTCCGGGGGCAGGGCTTCGATCATGTCCACAGCTTCCGGCCCGGACCTGGGACTTCCGCCCGTCTTGGGCAGGCCTTCGCGCCGCACCAGGGCCAGGCCACCCGCGCGGCGGACAAAGGGGGTTTCCGTGGACTGCCCCGCGCCACCGGCGGACAGCACGGCCCGGATGGCCGCGTCCAACGCCGCCGGGTCGGCTGAGGGACCGAGACGGGCCGCCACCAGACGCCGCACTTCCGCTTCCAGAGCCGCCGTATCCCGCGCGGGAGCGGCAGGGACAGCGGGAACGGGCGACACGGCAGGCCGCGCGGCCTGAGGCGCCGCCGCTTTCGCGCCGCCGCGCGGGCCGCGTTGCGGAACGCTCTCGCCTTCCCGCAGCAGGGTGATGCCGTAGTCGCGGGCGTCGTCCGCCGCCTGGGGGGTCACCAGGGTCCCGGCGGGCACGGAGAGGCTGGTCCGGCCCATTTTTCTGGCCGCGCCTATGTCCAGCGCGGTAATCACATGTTTCATCGCTGCCGCCTTGGCTGTGCCGGGGGCTTATTTTTTCGCCGCGCCTTTGGCCGCTTTTTTCGAAACGTTTGCCGTTACGACAGCCTTGGGTGCCGGAACCGCCTTGCCCGCCCGCCGCGCGTCGCGTTCCGCCTTTTTGGCGGCCTTGCGGGCTTTCATGGCGTCCAGCAGGCGGTACAGCTCGTCCGCGCCCTGCTCCGGCCGGGGGATGACGTTGGCCGCGATAAGCGTGCCTTTGCTTTTGCACAACTCTTCACCCGCGCTGACAGCGGCCTTGCAGGCGGCCACATCGCCTTCGCAGATGACGCAGACCCTGGGGCCGTCCACCTTGTGGGCCATGACAATGACCACTTCCGCCGCCTTGGCCATGGCGTCCGCCACTTCAATGGCCGCCACGTAGCCGGTGGCCTCGATAAATCCTTGGGCGTTCTGTTCCACGGTCACTCCTTACAAGGGTTTCCAAAGGGCACAGCCCTTTGGCCGCCGGAGGCGTTCACACAATCAACCATCAAGTCAAATCACAACACCTGGTCAAAAAAAGCGTCCGCTGGCCTGGGGATAACCACCGTGCCCACCAGCAAGCCGCTGTCCCCGGCCCGGCCGGAACCGGCGTGCACGGCGGCCTGCACGGCGGCCACGTCGCCGGTCAGCAGCACGTAGCCCTTGCCGCCCAGACCCAAGGCGGTGCGTACGTCCATGAGCCGGATATGGGCGGCTTTCACGGCCGCATCCGCCGCCACGATGGACGCGGACACGGAAAAGGTCTCGATAACGCCCAGCGCGCCGCGTTCCTTGATGGGCGCGCAGCCCGCCAGGGCGGAAATGACGTCCCTGTGGATATTGGGCAGCACGAACCAGTCCGCCAGGCTGGAAGGCCTGACCTCCCGCGCGGCGGCAAGCGCGGCGTCCACGGCCGCCACGTCGCCGCTGACGGCGGCCAGATATTTGCCGGGGCAGATGGTCTTAAAGAACAGCGGCGCGACGTCCGCCGTTTTGACCATGCGGTCCGCCGCTTCCATGCCCGCGGCAATGCTGGTGTATTCCGCCATGCCGACGGCGGCGTGGTCATGCATGGGAGGCTCCTTGCTCGCTTGCGATATGGACGGCGGCATCCACACTGGTCACGCGGCCGCTGATGGAAGCGTGCACCCGCGCGGAGAGGGCGTTGTCCGGGATTTCGCCGATCAGGTCGCCGGCCTTCACCCGGTCCCCTTCCCGCACCACGGGCAGGGCGGGCGCGCCGATGTGCTGGCGCAGGGAAATGGCCACGCGCGCGGGCGTGACTTCTCCTAAATACGGAGTAGCCAGGGGCATGTAGCGGGCGATGCCCAGACGCGCGGCCAGGCGCGGCAGGGGAATTTTGCGGTATTCGCGCCAGGAGAGGGAGCTTTCCTGAATGGCGCGGTCGCCCGCATACTGCTTTTTGCCCTCGCGCATGGCGGCCTTGACCGCCTGGTTGATGCGCCGGGGCGAGAGTTCCATGGGGCAGGCGTACTGCTCGCACACGCCGCATTCGCAGCACAGGGCGGCCAGGGTGCCGGATTCCAGCTCCATTTCCGCGCCCGCGCCGAACGCGCGCATAACGCGGTGGGTCTCAAAAGGGTGGCCGATGAGGAAACGCGGGCACAAATCCGTGCAGAAGCGGCACTGGATGCAGGCGGAAGCCGCCCGCCGCCGCATGGACGCCACGGACTGCGTAGCGTTGCGGTGCAGGGGGTGCCCGGCGGGCAGGGCGATAAGCCCGCCGCTGGTTTTGGTGACGCTTTCCCGCGCCAGCGCGTCCTGGCCTTCCACCACCCGGCCCATCATGGGCCCGCCGATGACGAAGACCGGATCTTTGGGCAGCGCGCCCCCGGCGAGCGCCAGGCATTCCGCCAGCGGCGCGCCCACGGGCGCGGCCAGCAGGCCCGGCCGGGCCACCTCGCCGGTGACGGTCAAAACCTTGCGGGTCACGGGCGTGCCGGAACTGCCGGACCTGACGCCCAGGGCCGCGTCCACGTTGGCCAGGGTGCCCACGTTGGCCACCACCGCGCCCACGTGCAGGGGTATGCCCAGGGGCGGCACGCTTTTGTCGGTCACCTCGCGCACCAGAATCTGCTCGTCTCCGGCCGGGTAGAAGTCGTCCAGCAGGAACAGTTCCAGGCCCAGGCCGTCCGCCCCCTGGCGCAGGGCCGGGATAAGGTCCGTGTGCTTCTTTTTCAGCGCCAGCACGGCGCGCTTTGCGCCCACGGCGTCCGCCAGGGCGCGCAGGCCGCGCAGCACGGCCGTCCCCTGATGCTGCATAATGTGGCGGTCGGTGTGCAGCAGCGGCTCGCACTCGCAGCCGTTGGCAATGACGGTCTCCGCAGGCGAGGCGTACTTGACGTGCGCCGGAAACCCGGCCCCGCCTTCGCCCACCACCCCGGCCGCCCTGACCGCCGCTATGAATGCGTCCCTGTCCATGCCGACCATGCTGCCCGGTTATCTGGATACCGGCACAAAGGGCAGGTACGGCAGCGGAAACGCGTTGCCGTAAGGCTTGACCGGCGCGTCCGCCCGCTTGCCGGAAAGGCCCAGAATGCGGCGCGCGTTCTCGTACATCACCTTGCGCCGCACGTCGTCGTTCAGCTTCAAATTCTTATAGATCTCGATGGCTTCAGCCTGTTCCACAAAGGGATGCGCCGAGGCGAACACCACTTTATCGGCAATCACCGTGTTCAACGCCTGCACGTACACGTCCGCCATGGGCGCCAGTTCGTATTCCGAAAGGTCCATGTACACGTTGGCGTTGCGCATGCACGCGAAAATGGCCTCGTTCACAAAGGGGTAGCCGCCGTGGCTCATGATGATGACCAGTTCCGGGAAGTCGCGGGCCACGATGTCCACATGGCGCGGGTCCACGTAGTCCATGACCGCCCGGGGCACCTGCGGCGGCGGGGCCGTGGTGATGAACACCGGAACCCCAAGCTCGCAGCACTTGGAATACAGCGGGTAATAGCGCGCGTCGTTGGCCGGGATATGCGCCAGGTACGGGTCCGTGGCTATCCCTTTCATGCCCAGGTCCTGGACGGCGTGCACCGTCTCGTGCACCGCCTTCATACCTTTGTGCGGGTCTATGCCCCAAAAGCCCACGAACAGTTTCGGATACGCCTTCACAAACTCCAGCACGCTGGGGTTGTTGGCCGGAAAGCCGTACGTAACCTCGCAATCGCGCCCGGTTATGACCGAAAGTTCCACCCCGCGCTGTTTCAGCCCTTCCACCACTTCCGGCAAGGACTGGGGAATACGCTTGTCAAAGCCTATGGCCTCGCAAGCCGCCTTGAACATGGCGCTGTTCTTGATCCCGTTAATAATCTCGGGCGTATGCGGCCGAAACCTGAAGTCGATAATTTGCATGTGGAGTGCCTCCGGCGGGGGGGGGGGGGGGGGG